>NZ_JAAKZX010000108.1 GCF_011045025.1 Streptomyces ureilyticus | reverse complement strand
AAGCTGCACGAGTGGTCTCTCGTTTCTCCGGGCGTCGTTACGGCAGCACGAGAGCCCAGAGCTCTTCCCCACCCCCCGTACGACCCCCTGGTTCGTTACGTGAGACGGGAAGGTATCCCAACAGCCATCGCTCGTAAAGGTGATGTAAAGCACCGTCAACTACTTTGTGAAGCTTCTGAGTTGAACTTATGATCGCTCTCCGGTCGGGGGATCACGTTCAGTCGGCCGTTCCGGGCGGCCGCCAATGACCTGTCTTCACACCCTCGTCCAGGCTTGCCCTGCGCCGACTTCCGTCCATGAGCCACGAGTTGGCCGACAGTGCAGACAGGCAGATGAATTGAGACGCCATATTCGCAGCATTCGCCCGAAACGGGCAGTGGGAAAAGTGAGACGCGGACCGCGTTCGCTCCTGCTGGTCCTGTTGCCCATGGCGCTGGTAGTGGGTTTGCTCGGTGGTGCGCCAGCCCTTGCCGCGGGCACCGGGGCCGTCGATGCCAGCGGTATCACGAGTCCCTTGCCGGACACCGACCGGGCCAAACGTCGAGTTGTGGAAGACGGGTGGGCCCGGCGTGAAGGCGGCCGCGGAGGCGGCCCTGATGGGCACCGACGCCGACGTCCGGACCTTCCTCGACAGTGAGAGCGTCCTCGCCCAGTGGCACGACGATCGTGTCGCCGTCGTTCAGATCTTCTCCTTCGGTGGGCGCGGCGTCCGCGAGGCCGCGCAGAAGGCGCTGGCCGGCTCCGAGGCCGATCTGCAGGCCTTCCTGGAGTCGGGGTGGCAAGACCCGCTGGAGCACGACCAGCGGGTCCGGGTCACTCAGGTCGTCAGCTTCGGCGGACCCCAGGTGAAGAAGGAGGGAACGGCCGCCCTCAACGGGTCCATCGAGGACGTCCGGGCCTTCCTCGACGCGAAGCAGCACACGGCCCGGGAGAGCGACGAACGCGTCCAGCTCGTCCAGATCATGAGCGCGGGCGGCACCAACGTCCGGGCGGCGGCCAGGGCCGCGATGGCGGGAACGGCCGCTGACGTACGGGAGTTCCTGGAGGTCGGGCAGTACATCGCCCGGGCCCGCGACCAGGAACACGCCACCATCGCCGAACTCGCCAAGCAGGCCGAAGAGGCAGGCAAGACGGCGGAAAAGGAGATGGAGGCCGCCACCGAGAAGTCCGAGCAAGCCGTCGCAGCCGCCAAGCTCGCCAAGGAGGCAGCCGCCAAGGCCGCCAAGGAGACCGAGGCCGCCAAGAAGGACGCCAAGCGGGCCGCCAGCGCTGCCGGACGTGCCGCCAGCGCCGCCAAGCAGGCCGCTGCCGCCGCCCAGACCGCGATCAGCGCGGCCAACGCCGCCAACACCTCCGCCAAGGTCGCAGCCAACGCCGCCGCCCAGGCCGCATCCGCCGCCGCAGGTGCGGCCCAAGCCGCATCCCGTGCCCGGGGCGCCGCAGCCGACGCCGCGACTGACGCGACCAAGGCCGCCGCCGCGCGCAAAGCCGCCACGACCGCCCGCGACGCGGCCAAGGGCGCCCGCAAGGCCGCGGTTGCCGCAGACAAGGCTGGCATCGCCGCCGAACAAGCAGGCATTGCGGCGAAGTCCGCCCTGAGTGCAGGCACCAATGCCGACCTCGCCGCCTCAGCAGCTACCGAGGCCAGCAACTACGCCGACGCCGCCGGCGCCTCGTCGGCCCAGGCCCGCGCCGCGGCCGCTCAGGCCCGTCGGCACGCAGCCGAGGCCACCCGCGCCGCCAACGCGGCCGTCGCGCTGGCGGCCAAGTCGGCCACGGCAGCCCGGCAGGCCAAGGCCGCCGCCAACTCGGCGGCCGAGCACGCTGACAAGGCTGCGGACGCTGCCGAGGATGCGGCCGATCACGCCGGTGACGCGGCGCAAGCGGCCACGAAGTCGACCGCTCATGCCGCGGCTGCGAAGACGGCGGCGGATGCTGCCACGGCTGCCGTGGCGACGGCCCGAGAGACCTTCAAGATCGCCCGTGAGGTCGAGAGTGAGGAACTCGCGACCCGTACCGCTTCGGCGATCGAGCGGGCCAAGGACCTCGAGGTGCGGGACGACGAGCACAGGGCCGCCGCCACCAAGGAGGCGCAGGAAGCCAAGGACCTCGACGCCGAGGCCGTGAGGCTCGCCGCCGAAGCGAAAGCTGAGAGCACCGACCAGAAGACCGTGGCCGAGAAGGGCCGCAAGGTGGCGGTCGCGGCCATGAAGACGCGTGGACCGTGGAGCCAGGCCGCGGCTGAGGTCGCCCTCGCGGGTTCGGACGCGGACGTCGTCGAGTACGTGCGGACCGGCTGGGAGGCGGCCGCGCAGGAGGACGAACGTTCCCGGGTGGAACGCCTCGCCTTCGAATCGGACTCGGAGTCGGTACGAACCGCCGCCGACACCGCTCTCGAGGGAGACGCCGCCACCGTTGCGGCCTTCCTGAAGACGGGTCAGCACGAGGCCATAGCCAACGACTACCGGGTGCACGTCGTCCAGCTGATGGAGAAGGGCGGCCCCCAGGTCAAGAAGGACGGCCAGACCGCCCTGAACTCCGGCTCCGTCGAGGCGCTCCGCGACTTCATCACCACCGGGCAGCACGTCGCCCGTACCAACGACGAACGCGTCCGCGCCGTCCAACTGATGGAGTCCGGCACCCCCGAGGTGAAGTCCGCCGCCCAGGTCGCCCTCGAGGGGCCGCCGCAGCTGCTGCACGCCTTCATCGAGACCGGGCAGTACACGGCCCTGCGCAAGGACCAGCTCGCCGCCACCCATGTCGCCCGCGTACAGACCCTGATCTCGGGCGCCGCAAGCGTGGCGTTCAAGGCCCAGCAGGATGCGGCCGAGGCTGCACGGGTCGCCGCCATCGCACGCAAGGCCGCGGACGATGCGGCCGCGGCCGCCAAGCGGGCGCAGGATGCGGCCGACGACGCCAAGAAGTACGCCGACCAGGCCGCCCGGTCTGCGAAGGAGGCCGAAGCCTCAGCCGCTGCGGCCGCCGAGTCGGCGAAGACTGCAAAAGCAGCAGAGGCCGATGCACATCGAGCGGCTCAGCGTGCCGAGGTGTCGGCGGTCAGTGCGGAGGCCTCTGCCTCAGTCGCCCGGGCATCCGCGGATGAGGCGTGGGCGGCGGCGACCGCGGCTCGTGCTTCGGCGATCGCCGCCGGCAAGGACGCTGCTGCGGCGGCGATCGCCGCTGGTGAGGCGATGAAGGCAGCCCTGGCCAAGCAGAGGACCGAGGAAGCCGCTCGAAAGCGAGCCGAAGATCGGGATCTCGCCGCCGCCATGGAGGAGTCCGCCGCTGTGAACGGCGACGACGGGGGCTCGGCACTCGAGGAGTGGGGACACTTCGGGCTCGACGTGGTCGGTCTCATTCCCGGGGCAGGGGAGTGGGCCGACGGCATCAACTGCGCCTGGTACGGGGCTGACCGAGATGCCATGAACGCCACTCTGGCCTGCGCGTCGGCGGTACCCATTGCGGGATACGCAGCCAGTGGGGTCAAGTTCGGCAAGTGGGCGGGGAAGGCTTCGGACTTCTTCAAGGGCCTGTTCGGCAAGGGGCGTAAGGCCATGCCGGGGTGTGTGGGCGGCAACAGCTTCACGCCGGAGACTCAAGTCGTCATGGCCGACGGAAGCCGTCAGCAGATCCAGGACATCCAGGCCGGCGAGAGAGTTCTCGCCACCGATCCGTTGTCCGGCAGGACCGCGGCACGAGCAGTGGAACGCGTCATCGTCGGCAGTGGCATGAAGCGCCTGGTCGACCTGACGGTTGTCGCATCGGCAGACGGAAAGCCGCAGCAGGGTACGGTCACAGCCACTGATGGTCATCCGTTCTGGCTCGTGGATCAGCGTGCGTGGGTCGAAGCCGGAGAGATCAAGCCTGGTGCGCTCCTGCGGACGTCCTCCGGTACCTGGGTCGAGGTGACGGCGGTCGAGGAACGAACCGCCGCGCAGCGGGTCTTCAACCTCACCGTCGACGACCTCCACACCTTCTATGTCGCCGCGGGCACGCATTCGATACTCGTTCACAACGACAGCTGTCCGCCGTTCATCGACGGGCAGATCTGGGGCTCTTCGCATCAAATCGGCGGACAGAGCATCGAGATCATGGCGGACGTTCGGACCGCAGGCGACACACTGCATCTGGACGGGCTCATGGTGTTTCCCAGCGGAACGCAAGGGCTGGACCGGGCCCCCGTCGGCGTGGATGCCATCAGACAACTCAAGGTCGCCGTCGCTCGCCAGGCCAACACGCAGGGGTACAGGACCGTGCAGCTCGCGTACGAGCGCCATATTCCGAAGCCGGACGGTACGATCTACAAACGTCAGCGAACGTTGACACTGAACGTGGACGACTATCTCTGAGGGCGGACGGAATGGATCTCGAGCGTCTGGACGCGTATGCATCGGGGATGTCCTCAGGTGGTCGTTCCGATGTCTCCGGCGTCCTTAGAGAGTTGCGGACTGCTGGATTCTCTCCGGCTGAGGCGGCCTATGTGACGACACGCGTCTGCGGACTGACCCTGGCTGAGGCGAAGACCGCCCTCTTCGAGAGCGACGCTTGGAGGGATCAGCACTCCGCCTGGAGTGCTCTCCATGAGCGTCTCGAAGGCTGATGACATGTGCGGTTCACTGAAGCCGACGAGCAATAAGTGCCAGGTCGGTGCATGCGTCCTGGTTGTGGGACTGCGCTGAATCATCGGCATGAGTGCAATGAGGCTGTGCGGGCGAGTGGCTGGCCCGCACAGCCTTTCCTATTCTCCCGGCTGGGCTTTTCGGGCAGTTACCTGAAAAGGTGCAGAAATTGACGCGGTACGGATCCGCATTGCGAAGGTTGCGCAGAACGTGGCGAACCACTGGTCCGACCACAAGGCGGAGTTCCCAGAGCTGAGCTCGGCCAAGCAGTATGTCGAGCTGGCCCCCAGATACCGCTCGGTGGCCGACTCTCCGGCACCTCCAGCGGGCTACCGGGTCTGGGACCGCGTGCACAACAACGGCAACTCGGCGGGCTACGTCGTATATGAGATGAGCACCAACACCCTCGTCTCGTACGATGCCGACGGTGTTCCGAAGACCATGAACCGGCCCGCACCAAGGAGCCCGAATAATCCGCGCGGATTCAGAACGGACATCTGGCCCTGGCTGAGGACTACCTGAGAGCACGGGGGAGGGAACGGTGACGTCATGACGAAGGCACAGGACACCGACGACGCCGAAGACTTCTGCCGGATTTGCGGATACGACGAGGAGCGCTTCTGGGAGCACAGTGTTCCCAGAAGCGCCATCTGTCCGTGCTGCGGAACCGAGTCCGGTATCGGCGATATGGGAGAGCCCACCTGGGAGGGGCTGACGGGGATCCGCGAGTACCGCGGTCACTGGGTCGGAAATGGCGCCCAGTGGCGTTCCCCGACACTCCGGCCGAAGGGCTGGGACCTGCTGAAGCATATCGCCAACATCCCGCCGGAGTGGCGCTGACCGGCGCCTCCGTGCGCTGGTGAGGGTTTCGAAGTGTCCTCTGTACGGTCACCCAGGAAATGAGGCAAGTGATGAACAAGGAGGCTGCCCGGCCTGCCCCTGACTGGCCGACGAACGCCTGGCCGGTGGGCACACGTGTCCGTGTCATCCAGGATCCCGCCTGGGCCGGCCCGTGGCCGGTGGAGTTCTGTGGAGGGGAACGGTGGACGATCTGCGTCCCCCGTTTCCGGTGGACCACGCGTCAGCGCGGGAAGGCGAACTCGTCTATGTCCACCGATGGAGGAGGGCGCTCGCGGGGAGGCCCCTGCGTCACTCGACGGACTCGGCCGGAGTCCTCCTCATCGCCTCCGCGATCTTCTCGGCTGAATCCGCCCTGATCATGCCCAGGTACACGTACGGCACGCCGGAATGGGTCACCATCGGGCGGACACTGCCCCACACGCGCTCCAGGAGGCCGAGACCCGCCAGGGCTGCCCGGATCGCCTCCGCCGCGTCGGTGGCCTGCTTGCGGCCGTCCCGGTACGTCTACATGTCCATCGTCACGAGTGCACCCCGGAGCTGTGGTCCCTGATCTCGGTGGCGTGCCTCGCGGCCTGCGTGATGTCGCCCATGTTCTTCGCGGCGGTCAGCTGCTTCCAGTTCGCCTGACACACACCGCAGTTGGGCGCTGGCGAGCAATCCAGAAGCCATGCGTTGAAGCCCACGGGGAGGTCGATGGGCGGCTCTTGGGTGGTCTGCTGCTTCGGCTTTGCCATGTGGATGCTCCCCCGACTCGTGTGACTCCGGAGACGACCGTAGGAAGCGGGAAGTCGGGCGGTCCACAAGGTTGCACGCGGTTGCACGATGGGCATGTGGACCTTGACCCCCTTCTTCCGCCCAGGTGAGGCTCACCCTGCAACCAGCAGCAACCGGCCCGACGTTGGGAGAGGCAATGCAGCTACGGTTCATCGGCAAAGATCCGGAGTCTGGAGATCACGGCTGCCCGGCAGTGTGGGTGGACGAGGAGACACAGGATCTGGTCATCCAGGGTGTGAAGGCCGACACCGAGACTGTGGCCCGGACCGTCCAGGACAGTCCGCTACCCGTCCACGAGGGCGTGATCCGGCTACCGCGGCGCATGATCCCGCTTCTGAAGGAGGCACTTGATGGCGCAGAGCCTCAATAGCTTTGCTGACCTGATCCGGTCCGTGGAGCACTCCGCTGTGCACCTTGAGATGCGGGACGTGTACACGATCTCCAACGAGGACGAAGGCTTCGCGGCGTGGAAGCGGGGCCACCGGCTCGACCCCGATCACCGCGAGTCGTGGTGGCGTCCGTGGCTCGATCTCGTCCAGGAGGTCACTGCCAAGGGCGTCGTCATGCGCCGCGCGAGGATCGTTGGCGAGCCGCCCAGCGATTACATCCGGTACGAGCACTCGTTCACCTTCACCAACATCGCCGCGGGCGAGGAGATCCGCTGGCTTCCGAGACGGCAGGCATCAGATATCGCGCTGCCTGGGAACGACTTCTGGCTCTTCGACGGCCGCGTGGTTCAGTTCAACGTCTTTGACGGCGACGGCCGTTGGGGGCACACGGATCAGACGGAGGAACCGGCCGTGGCACACCTGTGCACGGCTGCGTTCGACGCTGTCTGGGAGCGGGCCGTCCCGCACGAGAAGTACGCCATCTGAAAGCCGGTACGCCAGTTCATGCCCACGTCCCCGCTGTCCACCGCGCAGGCCGCCCGTGCGGCCATTGCTGCCCGACTGGACGAGATCCGGAGGGATGCCGGGCTCACCGGGCTTGAACTGGCGAACCGGTGTGGCTGGCACAAGTCGAAGGCATCCCGCATCGCACGGGCCAAGACGGGTCCGTCTGACGAGGACATCCGGGCATGGTGCCGGGCCTGCGGCGCCGAGGATCAGGCAGCGGACCTGATCGCTGCCTCGCGTACCGCCGAATCCATGTACGTCCACTGGCGGCAGCTCCACCGTGACGGCATGCGGCGCGTCCACGAGAAGACCCTGCCGCTGTACCAGCGCACGCGCCATTTCCGCGTCTACGCCTCGAACCTGGTTCCGGGCATGCTCCAGACCTCCGACTATGCGACGGGACTCCTGCGGTCCATCACGGACTTCCAGGGCACACCTGACGACGTGGCCGACGCCGTCCAGGCCCGGCTGAACCGCTCCCGCGTCGTCCGTGAGGGCAACCATCGGTTCGCCCTGCTGCTTGAAGAGACGGTGCTCTACTACCGGGTCTGCGACAGCGCAGCGATGGCCGGACAACTCCGGTACCTGCTGGAGATCATGTCGCGAGCGAACGTATCCCTCGGGATCATCCCCTTCACTGCCCGTCGCACCGTATGGCCGCTGGAGGCCTTCTACGCCTTCGACGACGCCCAGGTGGCGGTTGAGACGCTGACGGCGGAGGTCAACATCACGGCCCCCGGCGAGATCCGCACGTACCTCAAGGCGTACGCCGAGCTGTCTCGGATCGCAGTGCACGGGCGCGAGGCACGCGCACTGATCATCAAGGCCATCGGCGTGCTCGGGGAGCAAGGGGCAGCCACCCCCTGACTCTGGCGGGACAGTGCCCCGAAACAACGCAAATTCCCTGACGCAGGGGACAAGGGGGAAGCGTGGTCGGGCTGAGCGGCACGCAGAGGTCGGCCTCGGCTCCTTTGTCACCAAGCGCCCCGAGAAGCCGCCCACCCAGAGCGAGGAACAGGGCTGACGACTGACGAGTCCACGGAACTCCATACGACCCGAGCGCCCCAGATCGTCCACAGCATCGACGGCACGGGGAGCCGACCACCGGGGCGCAACACCGCCCCAGGGCAGCGCTCAGACCTTCTCCACCGCCACCCGCGGATGATCCGCGAGGAGCGTTCCGATGTCCTCGACGTCGGACGTCAGGATGGTCACCCGGCCGGAATACTGCACGGCGGTCGCGCCGAGCATGGCGTCGATCGCGTATTTGTGCCCGTGCAGTCCGGCTCCCCGCAGCAGGGTGGTCGCCGACTGGGCCACGGCCTGCGAGACCGGTTCCACGCGGAGCCGGGACAGCGTCCACTTCAGGGCGGCGTCATTGATCTTCGGATGGATGACCTCGACCAGCACCGCGGCAGAGGTGACTACGGGAAAGTCGGCCTCGCGGGCGGCTGTCAGCCACTCGTGGACCTCCTGGTCCCGCTGAACGGCCTTGGCGAGACCTTCGCTGTCGAGCACGAGCGCACCGTTCACGCAGCCGCCCCAGCACCATCCGCACTGCCTGTGAGCCGGGCCCGCTTGGCCGCCACGGCAGCCGGGTCGGCCGGGCCGTGCACCTTGTCGAAGTCCGCGATCAACTCATCGAGGTTGTCGCGCTCGATCTGCCGCTGAGCCGCCCGCTCCAGGTACGCGGACACCCCGCGCTTGCCGACCCGCTCACGGATCGCCCGGAGGGTCCCGGCGGCCAGGGTGACGGAGATCCCGCTGCTGGGGCCGTCGCCGGGAAGGAAGTCGTCATCGTCAGCCATGACTTCAGTATGGCATTGGAAATGCCATACTCGCGCATTCAGGCCGGCAGAGGCCGAACCGAAGCGGGCCACGTCCGTGGACTTGGACTTGGCCCGCTCCGGTGGCGGCAGAGGCAGGCGCAGTTGTCGGATGGCCGCGGCAAACCCCAACCGGGTACGGCTCCTTCCCGCTGCGGGTGCAGTGGGAAGGAGCCGTCGGTCGGCCGCGGGAGCGGTCGCGTCAGCGGGTACCGAGCAGGGTGCGCCAGGTGTCCGGGCCGATGATGCCGTCGACCTGCAAGTGGTGGTTCTGCTGGAAGGCTTCCGCCGCCGACTTCGTCTTCGCGCCGAACTCGCCGTCGGCCGTGAGGCCGTAGCCGTAGACGTTCAGCTGCGTCTGCGCTGCCTTCACCGCCTGGCCGGACGAGCCGTACTGCACCGTCTTGATCAGCTTTGACCAGGTGTCCGGACCGATGACGCCGTCAGCGGCCAGGGACTTGGACCTCTGGAACTGGGTCACCGCCGAGCGGGTGTCCGGGCCGAAGATGCCGTCGGCGTCGAGCGTGTGGCCGTGCGCGGTCAGCAGCTGCTGGGCGGACCGTACGTCCGCACCCTCGGAACCGCTCTGGAGGATCGGCCATGAGGCACCCGGGGACGGGAGCTCCCCGCCGCCACCGCCATCACCCAGCTTGACCGGGCGGAAGGGGTCGTAGTTGTCGCTGCCGATTCCGTAACTGAGCTGCCGGTGGGTCGTGCCGTACGTACCGCGCTGTTCGTACGCCCAGTAGGCGCTGTGCGATGCGTTGGCCCACTTCTCGAAGATCACTACGTGACGGAAATCGCCGTCCGTGGTGCTGTAGTCGATCAGCAGGTCACCCTTCTTGAGCTGACTCGTGCTGCTGAGCCGCGTGGTGACACTCGAGTCGGCGAGCCCGACGGTGTTCAGGCCGGGCTTTCCCAGCCCGAGTGCCATGGAGACATAGCCGGAGCAGTCCTGGCGGTAGCCGTCCTTCCAATTGCGCTCCATGCTGTAGGGGACCGGGGCTCCGTTGTCGGCCGTGAGCCAGGTTCGGGCCCGGTTGATCATCGTGTCGGGCGAGAGCGTGGCCGCGGCCGTGGCCATGGTCGACGGCTCGCCGACCTGGGTGACGAGCTTGCTGTCGGCCTCGGGCTCGGGCCCGTAGCCGGTCTCCTTCTGGGCTGCGACCGTCGCCAGCCTCGAGGAGTCGGTGTCGGTGTCGGCGAGCGACGGTGTGACGGCGATTGCGGCCGCGACACCTCCGGCGGCTACGCCTATGAGAGTGACCTGCGCGCGGCGCACGAGTCGGCTGCGAAGAGACATGGTTCCCCGTATTCCGTTTGTTTGTTGTGGCACGCCGAGCCGAGTGGGCCGATGGGCTTGGAATGCTTGTCGTTCATCGAGTGCCGCCTACGGCCCTTGACGAGTCATCAGGACGGCAAGGGCTGTTGCCGGGCCCGGCGTTGGTGCGAAGGCCGGGACCAGCCAGGCGGTTTCGTCCGGGTCACTGGGCGGACCGGAGGGGACGCACGCGGCCCGTCCTCTCCCCCAAAGGAGGACGGGCCGCGGCGTTCGCTCAGGCGCAGAAGTTCGGGCCGTTGAAGTCCCAGAAGGCGGCCTTGGTCTCCTGTCCAGCGCTCCCGTCGACGTCAAGGTTGTAGTTGCCGAAGCGGTTCAGGAAGAGCTGCAGCGCCACGACCGTGTTGCGGCCGACAATTCCGTCGATGGAATCGTTGTAGAAGTCGAGGTCCCTGAACAGGCGCTGTGCCGCCTTCCAGCTGTTGGTACCCAGCTGCCCGTCGATCGTGCCGGGGTTGTAATCCACGTCGCGCAGGAAGCACTGCCAGTGCTTGGCCCGGGCGGTGTTCAGCCCCAGGTTCACCACCGCGAGCGGCGCGGCCTCGGCGCTCGCCGCCCGCTGCTGTGCGGAGGAGGGAGCCGCCATGGCCGTGCCCGCGGTGGCCAGGCCGCCGGCGGCGATCCCGACCGCGGCGGTGACACTGACGAGTGCCTTCGTGAGAGTTCGCATGCTGTTCCCCTCGATTGACGTGCGATGGGCGGAGCCGACCGCACCGGCCGGCTCCGGCAACGAGACTGCGGGTTCGGCGGCATGCCCGGCCACAGCTGCCGCAGAAGTGACCGTGTCCCGGGACGTCCCGCGCGCTGACCTGCTGAGATGCCGCTCGCCGGGTCCCTGCGGCGGGACTGCCACGAAGGGGATGGCTGATTCGGCGCCAGGGCGGAGTCTCACAAGGGCGGGTCGAACCAGGGCGGGGTCCCCTCTGTGATCCCCGTGACAGCTGATGCAGAATGAGCCCGGGACACGGGGGCCGGGATCGCGGTCCCCGGCGCGAGCGGGGGAAACATGTCGCGTTGGAAAGAGCTGCCTGCTGAACTGCATCCACACGTCCGCCAGTTGATCGTGCGATTGCGCAGACTGAAGGACCGCAGCGAACTGAGCACCCGTCAACTGGCCGCGAAGACCGGGTACAGCGCGAAGTCGTGGCAGCGATATCTGAACGGCAGGTCCCTGCCGCCCCGCGAGGCCGTCGAGGCGATGGCCCGCGTCGCCGGTGACGATCCGCCCCGGCTGCTGGTGATGCACGAGATCGCCGCCCAACGCTGGGCGGAGGGACGGGCGGTCACCACCGACGACCCCGAGAACCCCTCCGCGACACCGGCGCACCCGCCCGCGGAGCAGCAGCCGTTTCGGCGTCACCTGCGCGCCGCGGTCACGGCGGGAGCCGTGGTCACGGTGCTGTCCGTCTCCGTGGCGCTCCTGCTGGCCGTGCGGCTCACCGAGGCCCGCGCCCAACTGGCGCACAACGGCGGCGATGCTGTCACGACGACCCCGGCCACCGTGTCGGCGTCCCTGGTGCCGGTCATCTACACCTGCCGCCTTGAGCAGCGTGACGGCCGCTGGTACGCGGGCCTGAGCCGGACCACGGACCTCCTCCTGTCCAACACCCAGGTGGGGCTCGAAGTGGCCGAGGCGCAGTGCCTGTTGCAGCGGGCGGGCACCGCGCCAGGGGAGATCGACGGCGTCTTCGGCCCGAAGACGCGGCGGGCGGTCGAGCGCATGCAGAAGCAGAACGGGCTGATCGTGAACGGAGTCATCGACCCGCCCACCTGGCAGGCCCTGCGGTCGGCGGATGCGAAGTGACCGCGGAACACACCCGGCTGGCCGTGGCGCTGCGGGAACTGCGGGCCGGTGCGGGGCTGAGCCTGGCGGCGCTGGCGGAGCGGACGGCGTACAGCAAGTCCTCGTGGGAGCGTTACCTCAACGGCAAGAGCCTGCCTCCTCGCCAGGCCGTACAGGAACTGTGCCGGCTCGCGAACGAACCGGACGGGCGCCTGCTGGCCCTGTGGGAGATCGCCGAGTCGCACTGGAGCGGACGCGCGGCGGCCTCCGCACCCACCCCCACCCCTCCCGCGGACGAGTCGCCGCGGCCACATCCTCAGGAGTCGGCGCCGCCCGCCGGGACCGGGTGGCGGCGACTCCACAGGGGCAGGCTCCTGGTGGCGCTGGCGTCGGCGTACACCGTGATCGTCGGTGGTGCCGCGGCCCTGCTGTTCCTCCTGCTGCCGGACTCGGAAGCTCAGGAGGACGGACCGCCGCCGGCCTCCGTCCCGTTCTCCCTCGCTCCCGAATGCCACGGAGCCGCCTGCGAGGGCCGGGACCCGATGCGCCTGATCTGCGGCATCGGCCCCGAAACCCTCGCCTCGCACCGCACGGCCACCGGCGCCTACGTCGAACTGCGCCACAGCAAGAAGTGCGGCGCGAGCTGGGCCCGGACCTGGGGGACCGAGATCGGCGACCGGGTGGACGTCACGGCAGGCGGCCCGACCCACAGCGTGCGCGTCGGGAACAAGGACGACGCGGCAACCTTCATCTATACGGAGATGACCGAAGTCCGTCCCGGCAGCACCGTCCGGGCCTGCTTCCGGCCCGCGTCGGCCGACGGCGAACGGGAGTGCATCGAGGCCCGCGTGGGCGGGGCCGCCACCACGACCCGGCCGCCCACTTGAACGACGCTGGAGGCCGTCGCCCTGGTACTCCACGTCAGGTGCAGTGGTACGTGCTCAGCGACCACGCGCGCCCCCGGCGCCCGAGCCCGGGCGAGCGGGCACATGGTTGGGGCCCTGGTTGTACCCGCCGGGATCGACGTCGCCGGACGACGACCCCTCCACGTCCAGCCAGGAGATGTCGATGACCCCCATGTCATTCAGGATGGCCAGCACGATGATCGCGAAAAGCCCCACGCCGAGCAGAGCAAAAAAGGCACCATCCAGTGAGAGCCGTGTGTGCTTCATCAGCGCTTCTCCCCCGTGCGCCATGAACCGATAAGTCCCGTATAGACAGGGACTGCGCCCTCACCAAGCCGGTTCCCGAATCAGCTCAAAACGCTACGAGCGCCACCAGTCCTGACGTTGAGGCGCCCCCTGAGAAGCGTCGTACCCCGGAGACCCCGGAGACCCGTACGCCCCCGTGCCATAGCCACCCGCCGGCCCGTAACCGCCCGCCGAGCCATAACCCCCCGCCTCGTAACTCCCCATCGCGTCATAAGCCGTCGCCGTCTCCCGCTGCCCCACCCGCGGCAGCGGCGTCGCATGCTCCATCGTGCCCTTCCAGGTACGGGCCGAAGGACGCCCGGCGTACCGGCCGAACACGACAGCCGCGGCCGTCGCGGCCAGCACACCCGGCACCATCTCGTAGATGCCTGTCTGGAGCGGGCCGAGGAGCGGGTCGATGTCCTCCCACAGGAACACGGTCACGGCGCCGGTCACCATGCCGGCCTTCGCTCCGGCCGCCGTCATGCCCGGCCAGTACAGGGACAGGAGGACCACCGGGCCGAAGGCGGCGCCGAAGCCGGCCCAGGCGTACGCGACGATGTCGAGCACGGCGCCACCGCTGAGGGCGATGACGTACGCGACCACTCCCACGGCCACCACGCTCAGCCGGCCGACCAGCAGGAGGGAGGTGTCGGAGGCTTGGCGGTTGATGAACGCCCGGTAGAAGTCCTCGGTGAGGGAGGTGGCCGAGACCAGTAGCTGGCTGTCCACCGTGGACTTGATCGCGGCCAGCACCGCGACCAGCAGGATTCCGGCGATCCAGGGGTTGACCAGCAGGGTGGCCAGTTCGATGAAGACCGTTTCGGGGTTGTCGAGCGGGTCGGGGAGTACGGCGATCCCGGCCAGGCCGATGAACGAGGCGCCCGCCAGTACGACGACGACCCAGCTCACGCCGAGTCGGCGGGCCCGCGGTATGTCACCGGTGCTGCGGATGCTCATGAAGCGGCTCAGGATGTGGGGCTGGCCGAAGTAGCCGAGGCCCCAGGCGAGGAGGGAGATCATCGCGACGGTGCCGAGCGGGCCGCCGGTCGTCCACACGTTGTCGGAGAACGATGCTTCGGCGGCCGGGTCGAGCAGGGCCGGGCTGGCGTCGGAGACGGCGTCGTGCAGAGTGCCGGGGCCGCCGAGTTTCCAGAGGGCGATCAGGGGGAGGGCGATCGCCGCGAGGAACATCAGGGTGCCCTGGACGGAGTGCGTGATGCTCAGGGCCGTGAAGCCGCCGAGGATGGTGTAGACGACGATCACCACGGCGAAGATGGTGAGCCCGGTCTCGAAGTCGGCGCCGAAGATCTCGTTGAAGAGGAGACCGCCGGCGATCAGTCCGCTGGCGACGTAGACGGTGAAGAACACGACCGTGACGATCGCCGAGAGCGACCGGAGCACATGGCTGCGGTCCTCGAAACGTTCCTCAAGGTACGAGGAGAGGGTTACGGAGTTACCGGCCTTCTCGGTGTAGGTGCGCAGGCGGGGCGCGACGAGCCGCCAGTTCAGATACGTACCGATGATCAGGCCTACGGCGATCCAGGTCGCCCCTATCCCGGTCATGTACACGGCGCCAGGGAGGCCCAGGAACAGCCAGCCGGACATGTCACTGGCCCCGGCGGACAGGGCGGCCACCGGGGCGCTGAGCCGGCGTCCGCCGACGGAGAAGTCTTCGAAGGTGCTGGTCTCCCCGTGGGCCATCACCCCGATCATGACCATCGCGATCAGAAATACCCCAAAGGTGATCATGGCTGGGATGGTCAAGGTGATCATGCAAATTGCTCCCTGCGATACGGCGACCAGCGCCCACCGCGGCATATGCCAAACGTGCGCACAGGCCACTTTTTCGGGCCGGAACGGCGCAGTGTAGGGGCTACGGTCCGTTATCGGCGAGAGCACAGACGAGACAAGCGGCTCCATCAATTCCGGATTGCGGCGATTACGGATGGATACGCGAATGCGAAGGTTCTTTGAAGATTATGGAGGTGAGGTGGGCTCAGGCCCGGAGCCCACGGCGCAGTCGGCGGCCCAGCAGTTCGACGCCGATGCTGAGCACGAGCGAGGCCAGCAGGACGCTCATGACCACCGGGAAGTCGAAGGACGCGAGGCGGTCGCCGAGGAGGACGCCCAGGCCCGCGGCGCCGACGACGCCGACGACGGCGGTGTCGCGTACGCAGATCTCGAAGCGGTAGAGCGTGTAGGTGATCAAGTGGTTAGCGGACGGCGGGGCCATGGTGGCGACGGCCGCGACCGCGCGGGGGACGCCGGCGCCGAGCAGGGAGTCGCGGGGGCCGAGGTCCATGGTTTCCCAGGCCTCGGCGACCAGGCGGGCGAGGATGCCGCCGGTGTAGAGGCCGAGGGCGAGGGCGCCGGGCAGTACGCCCGGGAACAGTGCCAGCAGTGCGACGATCGCCCACACGGTCGGGGGGATCGACCGCAGGATCAGGAGCAGGAGGCGGGTCGTCCACCAGACGGCCCGCCTGACCCAGGCCGCCCTCAACGGGCCCTTCACACCGCGTCGGTCGGCTCGCGGTCGGGTGGCCCAGGGGCCCACGACCAGGGTGATCACGACCGCCACGACCATGGCGAGTACGGCCATGGCCACGGTGTCGAGGGCGGCGTCCGTCAGCGCCTGCCAGCCGCCCTCGGGGAGTGCGGGCGGCCACAGGTCGGACAGCAGCCGGCCGCCGAGTTCGCGGGTGCGGGCCGACGTGAGTCCGGCCGGTGAGAGGCCGGCCCACCACCAGGCGACCGCGATCGCCGGCACCACCAGGGCGAGCGACCAGCGGGTCGTACGGGACAGGCCAGGCGACGAGCGCTCCGCCTCGCGCCCCATGGACCGGCCACGCGGCGAGCGCCCTGCCTCGCGCCCCATTGCTGCCACCAGCCCCCGTCCCGAACCCGACCGGCCCGCCTCGCGGGACGACTCGCGCCCGACCGACCGGCCCGCCTCGCGTCCCACGGCCCGGTCCGCCCCGCGGGAACGCTCGCGTCCCACCGACCAGTCCGCGCAGGTCACCACCGCGACATCGGAGCGCACGCGGCTGCTCCACAGCTCAACGCCCGCCGCGAGCGCCAGCAGTGCGGCGACCAGCGTCCAGACCTCGTCCCAGTTACGGGACTGAAGGCTCACCGTCAGCTCGAACCCCAGCCCTCCGACGCCCGCGACCCCGAGCACGACCGCGGACCGGATGGCGCACTCGAACCGGTAGAAGGAGTACGACAGAAGCAGCGGGGCGGTGCCGGGCAGCAGGGCGTAGGCGAGGGCGGAGCACCGCTTGGCGCCGGCCGCGCGCAGCGAACGCAACGGAGCGTTCGGCACCGCGTCGAAAGTCTCCCCGAAGACCTGGGCGCTCTGCGCGCCGAACGGCAGGGCGAGCGCCAGGACGGCGACGAGCGGATCAAGGCCCAGCACGCTCACGAAGAACAGCGCCCACACCAGCTCATGCACCGAGCGAACGGCTACCAGTACGCCGCGCAGGACGAGCCGCGCCCCACGTACCGGCCACGGAAGACGGCCGCTACCCCAGGCCACATCACTCAGCACCAGGCCACCGACCAGCCCCAGCACCAGCGCACCCACCGTCCCGAGCAGCGCCAGGGCCAGCGTCGTCGCCGTCGCCTCCAGCACCACCCTGAGGAACTCGGCCTCCAGGGAGGGGTGCAGCGCACTCGCCGCGACGTCGTCGAGCAGGGTGAACCCGCCTCGGTTGACCAGTTCGCCGCCGGAGGGGACGGCGCGCCAGGTCGCCCAGAACAGCAGCGCGGCCACGGCGACAAGAGTCACGAGCCTTCGGAGCCATACTCTCCGTCCGCTCACGGCCTTTCGCCCCGGCGCGGACGAGGACTCGGCCGGTGGCGTGGGCGGGGCGTCGAGCTGGAGCGTCATACGAGCTCGTACAGATCGTGCAAGGCCGAGTCCTGCACCTCGGCGGCCGGGCGGTCGAGGACGATCCGGCCCTCGCGTAGGCCCACCACACGCGTGCAGTGCTCGCGGGCGAGCGCGGGCTGATGGAGGCTGACGACCAGCGTCCGTACGGGAGTTGAGGCGGTGCTCGACGAGGCGTTGGTCGCCGAGGTCGTGCCGAGCAGGCCCAGGATCCCCGCGGCCCGCACCGGGTCGAGGCTGGAGACCGGCTCGTCGGCCACCACCAGCTCCGGTGACTGCACCAGAAGCCGGGCGATCGCCACCCGCTGCCGCTCGCCGCCGGAGAGGCGCTCGGTGCGTTCGTGGAGGGCCCAGCCCAGGTCGACCCGGTCCAGCGCGTCCCGGACCACGTCGAGCGAGCGCGGCCAGATGAGCGAGGCCAGGGCGCGGGCGGTGCTCCACTGGCCGAGCCGGCCCGCGTTGACGTTGTGCAGCACCCGGACCTGTTCGATCAGGGCGAGGTGCTGGCTCACCGAGCCGATACGCCGCTGAAGGTGCCGGCGCCGCGCGGCAGTCAGCCCCGCGAGATCCTCACCGAAGACCTCCACCGTGCCCGCGGTCGGTTCCAGCGAGCCGCCCAGCAGCGCCAGGAGCGTGCTCTTGCCGGCGCCGCTCGTACCGAGCACGGCGACCCGTTCCCCGGCGTGGATCGTCAGGTCCAGCTCACGCAGCGCCTCGTGCGAGCCGAACCGGCGCCCCGCACCGCGCAGTTGGACGACGCGAGCACCGGGAGCACCTGAAGTCCCGCTCACCGCAACAGCCCCAGTTCACGGGCCACGTCCTCGATCCGGTCGTACGCGGAATTCTTGGCCGGTACGAAGGACTTGGCGCCGAAGAGCTTCAGCAGTTCGGCATCCTCGGCCTTCCGCTGGTCGAGCCCGAGGAGCAGGTCCAGCACCTTCTTCCGCGTACCGGCGCCGAAGGTGTCGTCGAGATCGGGACGTACGAGCCAGTGGTAGTCGGCGTAACCAGGAGTGCGCCACAGCACGACCACCTTGCTCAGGTCGACCTCCTTCGCCTCGACCGTGGCCTTCCACACCTGCTCGTTGACGGCGCCGACCTCGAAGCTGCCCTGGGCGACGACCTCGATGGTGGCGTCGTGGGAGCCGGAGAACCCCGGTTTCCCCCGCAGTTCGCTCTGCTCGAGCCCGGCCTGCCGCATGAAGTACTGGGGCATCAGCCGCCCGGAGGTGGACGTCTCGCTGCCGAAGCTGAACGTGTGTCCCGCGAGGTCGCGCAGGCCGTCCGCCTTCGCGAACGGCCGCAGCCCCGAGTCCTTGTGAGCGATGAACAGGCTGTGGAAGTCGGCGTCGATGTCGCGTTGGGCGATGGCGTCGGCGCCCGGTACGCGGTCGCGTGCCTGGACGCCGGTCAGTCCGCCCATCCAGGCCAGGTGGATGTCGCCGATCTCGAAGGCACGTACGACGGCGGTGTAGTCGGTGACGGGGCGATAGGTGACCTTGAGGCCGGTCGCCTCGGCGAACCGCTCGGCCACCGACGGATACAGCCGGTTCAGCAGCTCGGGGTCCTGATCGGGGATGGCGGAGATCCCGAGCTGCCGCGAGCGGGACCCGCTGCCGCTTCCGCTTGCGCTGCCGCCGCAGGCGCTCAGCAGGGCTGTCGCACCGGTGGCTCCGGCGCCGAGGAGGAACGTACGGCGGGGCATCGGTCGTACCGGCATGGACACTCCCTGGCCTTCCTGACGTTGCTGATGGTCCTGCGTGGCTGCGTGGGCTCAGTCGCGCGGCGACGCCCGTCCCGGCGCGGCGGCGACCGTCCCGGCGACCACGGCGAGCGTCAGCAGGAAGGCCGCCGAGGTCGCGTTGCCGCCCAGGGAGGGTTCGGTGAAGCCGATCTGGGCGTACAGGGACAGCGCGGCGCCCACCCCGACCACTGCCGCCGCCCAGCCGAGGAAGGCGAGCCGGCCGAGGGTGGCCACGAGCACCAGCGCGCCGCCCACCAGCAGTACGAGGCCACCGACGAGGTTGTACGCGCCGAGGCTGAGCGACGGATCGGCGGACCCGAGGATGTAGCCGCGCGGGTCGAGCGGATCGTCGCCGGCCGTGCCAGCCACAGTGACGGCGCCCGCGACCACCGCGACCGCGCCCCACACCAGGCCGAGGCCCCGGACGGAACCCGTGCGGGAGCGCACGGCGTCGACGGCGAACACCCGCCCCGCCGAGGAGAACAGGATCACCACATGGCCGCCGATCATCAGCCAGTACGCCCATGGCCATTCGTGCGGCCCATAGGCGACCGAAAGGCCGATGGCCAGGGACTGGGCGATACCGAGCAGCGCGACAGCCCGCACCCACGCACCCGTCAACAGCAGCACGGCGAGCGCGGTCTCGGCGATCAGCACCCCCCAGCCGAAGACCTCGATGTTGGGCAGTACGGCGTGCTCCACGATCCAGCTGTACGGCGGGAACACCGGGTCGTTCACGGCGAAGGCGGTGAACTTGTAGAGCCCGGTGTTCGTGTCCTCGCCGAAGTCCGGGGGCCGCTTCCACGACACGTTGTAGAGCCACATGAGGCCGAGCAGGATGCGCAGGAAGGCGGCGGCGACGGCCTGTTGACGTGGGACGGGGTCGGTCGCGGGGGCGAGGAGCCAGCGCAGGGGCGCGAGTCCGGGCGTACGAGTACGAGGTCTGGTGGTTGCGTCAGGCACAGCGGAACACCTCTCGTCCCGACCGGTCGGCGGCGTCCTGGACGGCGAGCGTGTCCCGTACGACCCCGAAGACCTCGGCGAGCGGCAGCGGGGCGTCGGCGATCCGCAGATGGGGGTTGGTGACCGCCACCGGATGCCACCAGGCGCCGTCCACGGTGAGCGTGGGCTCCGGCTCCAGGTTCTCGAGCGCCACATGTACGCCCGTATCGGCGAAGCCTTCCTGTGCCACCGGCCGGATGATGCGGTCCGGCGGGGCGATCCGGGCGTCGTCGAGGCGCCGGTGCAGTGCTTCGGCACCCTTCGGGTCCTCGTCGTACAGCGTGGCGGCCACCCGTACCCGGAACCCGAGCGAACGGGCCAGCTCGATCCCGTCGAGCGCCCGCGCCCACGAGCCCGCGCCCCGCTGCCGGTCGTGCAGTTCGGGGGTGGCCGAGTCGAGGCTGATCTGGAGGACGACGTCGCGGTCCAGGCTCTCGAGGGTCTTCCGGCGGGTGCCCTTCCCGAAGATCATCCCGTTGGTCAGCACGGTGCGTTCCAGACCGTCCGCCGCCTCGATGAGCGTGCCCAGCTCAGGGTGCATGAAGGGCTCGCCGCCGGTGAGGAACACCTCGCGACCGCCCTGGGCCCTGAACTCGTCGAACACCTCGGCGGCGAGGGCCGGTGGGAAGCGCCGGGCGGCGGCCTTCGGGGAGGACTCGGCGCAGCAGTAGCCGCAGGCGAGGTTGCAGTCGAAGTTGGTGTAGATCCACAGGCGTCGGCCGACCGGCGTCCGCTCGCCCTGGCTGAAAACGGTGCCCGGCTGCTCCGTACGCCCGCTCTTGTCTCCCCCACCGGACGTGCTGCCGGCCTTGCTCACGGCGAACCACCAAGGCCCCTGCTCCGACTCGGCCACTCGGGTGACGACGTCATGCCCGACCAGCTCGGCCCAGACCGGCAGATCGACGTCGACACTCGCCTCGGCGCTGCGCACGCCGAGCCGCTGACCAGGCTCGAGGCGCCGCATCGCGCGGGTGATCAGCAGCAGCAGACCGCTGCCGCAGTCCATGTCGCCGCCGTCGACCAGGGCATCGACGTCGCCGAGGGGATTCGGCGAAGTCGACGCGCGATCCGGACCTGTCAGTTCGACCATGGTTCCGACCGTAGCCATGGCCGGGCACGACAGGCAGTGGCTGGATCCTTACCGAACCATGACGGCGCCCGTCCGGGGTGCCGGGGCAGAACCACCCGGTCTACGGTCGAACCATGACCGACCACGGCAACGGCCACGGCATCCAGCGCCCCGAGGACCCGGCGACCCGGACGGAGTTCTGGGAAGGCGTCCACGACAGCAAGGACGTCGACGGAGTCTCCTGGTGGCAGTCGGTCCCGGGGCTCTCCCTGGGCCTGGTCGACAAGGCCGGGCTCGGCCTCGACGAGCCGATCATCGACGTGGGCGCCGGCTGGTCGACCCTGGTGGACCACCTGCTCGAACGCGGCTACCGCGACCTGACGGCGGTGGACCTGTCCACCACCGCCCTCCGGACCGTCCGCGACCGCCTCGGCCCGGCAGGCGCGGACGTCACCCTCACCGTGGCCGACGTCCTCGACCTGCGCATGGGCCGCGAGTACGCCCTGTGGCACGACCGCGCCGTCTACCACTTCCTCACCGAGCCCGACGAACGCGACGACTACCTGACCTCCCTGAACCGCTCCGTGCGCCCAGGTGGCTGGCTCGTAGTGGCGACCTTCGGCCCCGACGGCCCCACCACCTGCAGCGGCCTGCCGATCGTCCGCTACACCCACACCGAGCTGGCCGCCGAGTTCCACGGCTATGAACTCGTCGACACGGCGGGCGAAGAACATGTCACCCCCTGGGGTACGTCCCAGCAGTTCACGGCGATCCTGATGCGCCGCCTCTGAGCGCACTGTCAGGCCAGTAGTCACGTCATGTGCACCTCTAGTGCCGCCCGCACGCCCGACTCCAACGCCCCCTCGATCCACGACGGTTTGACCGAGGTGTGGTCGCCGGCGAAGTGCAGCGGGCCCTCGGGAGCACGGATGGCGGCGAGGAGTTCGGTGTGCTGGCCGGGCAGGAGGACGGACGCCTCGCCGTACGCGTACGGGTCGCGGAGCCAGCTCTGGGTGCGCCCGGCGCCCGTATAGAAGACCTCGACGCGCTGCCCGTACACCTGCTGGAGCCCGCGCAGCGCATGCGGATAGCGGGCGTCGTCGTCGAGGGAGTCCCAGCGGGAGGCGTCGTCGGCCCAGCTGTAGGAGGCGAGGACGACGCCTCCCTTGCTGCCGGGGATGGGGTGCGACGGGTTGATCATGAAGCGGTTGGAGTTGTCGGAGACGGAGCCGCCGCCGATGATGTGCGCCGCCTCGGGCTGGTCGCGGCCGGCCCAGCGGTTGGCGGAGTAGTGAGCGCGCTGGGCGTCGCTGATGTGCCCGGACGGCACCGACGGATGCGCGCCCAGCAGACTCCCGTCGGCGGGCGCCTTGCCGCGCCGGTACTCCTCGTACAGCCCGGGGCGTACGGCATCGAGCTCCCGCTTCCAGTCACCCTCGTCGAACTCCCACCAGCGGCGGGCGAATTCGAGCAGCACCTTGGTCGCGCTGTCGTAGTGCAGCTCGGCGACGGCACGGCGTTTGCCGTACGACATCAGCGGCCTGACCTGCACCTGCCGCAGCCCGGAGAACGGCACGGTGACGATCGCGAGGTCACCCGTGAACTCCTCCCGTACGACCTTGCCGTCGCGCCCCTCGGACACGGTGTCGATCCATACGTGCGGGCCGCCCGGGCGGACGTGTGATGTGTCGCCGTCCCGGTCCGGATCCCAGTACTCGATGTGTGTCGCGCGCCGGTCGAGGCGCAGCAGGTCGCGTACCTCCCGCAGCAGCGCGTCCGGGAGCGTCGCCGTGCCGCCGGCCAGCTCCCAGAACTCGGTGTCCGGGCTGATCAGCGACTGACTGATGAAGCTGTGCACGAAGGACAGCGGCAGCCGTGAGGTCAGGTTCTCCAGGGTGCCGACGAGGTCGATGGTGCGCTCGTCGAGGCCTGCCCCCTCGGTCAGGAACCGGTACATGGACCAGTCCCCGTACCGCTGGATCACCCGCGCCCAGCCGCGCACCCGCTCGGGCATGGGCTTGTCGACGCGCTTGCCGTCCGGACCGGCCGTGCTGAACTCGTCGCGTACGGGGTCGAGGGCGTCGCGCAGGATCTTCGCGGAGGGCGTGTCCCAGTACTTGCGCGGCACCCCGAAGGACCGGTTGACCTTGCGCGGCGCCTTGGCGTACTCGGCGCGGCGTACGCGGATGCCGTTGACGTGCAGCCAGGCGTTGTTGACGGCCTTGCCCTCGCCGTCGACGTCCACGAGGTGGAACCGCCGCTTCTCGAGGCCGAGTTGGCCGATCAGGCTCATCACCAGCGGATGGCTGCCGGGGATCCGCATGGCGCCGGCCTCGGCGTACTGCCGCGCATCGGCGAACGGCTGCGCCGCCTGCTCATGCCCACCGGCCCGGAAGGTCTTGATCCGCCCACCGACCCGATTGCCGTTGGCCTCCAGAAGCGTGACCTCGTGCCCGGCCCGCTTGAGCAGCCAGGCCGCCACAAGCCCGGCCGGTCCCGCACCGACCACCAGCACCTTCTTGGCCCCCTTGACACCCTTGGCCTTCGGCCGAGGCAGACCGGAGTCGAGGATCTTCTCGTACGTCGGCACGAGCGCCCGGTTGTCGTCATCGACGACCAGCAGCGCGCGGGCGACGGCGAGACAGGTGGCCCAGTCGGCGGTGGATCTCGGCGGACAGGGCGCCTGCTGCGGCCCGGCGGGCGCGTGTTGGGGGCGGGCGGGCGCATGTTGAGGCTGGGCGGGCGCCGCGACGGCCTCGCCCGCCGCGGCCGGACCGAGCGCCGCCGCGGTCGCGGCGGTACCGGCCACGGCCGTGACGGTGGCCGTGAACTCCCGCCGGGAGAAGGGACGATGAGGGCTGGCTACGGTGCGGAGTTCATCCATAGGTCCTGGATAAGCGCGAAGTCGTACGCCCGACAGCACGATCCCGGTTGATCACCTGAACGTGCGAGCGCACGAGGTGCGACCGCTGCCACGCCCACCGCCCGAGCGCATGTGACGCCTCGTCAGGACCCTGAACACCACTATCGGTGAGGCGCCCGGAGGTTTGCGCGGTGGTTCCGCCACCGCGCGGTCGCCCGGGCGATGCCTGGTGACGCCGCTGCCCCTGAGGCGCAGAGAGCTCAAAGTCGGCTTTGGTTTCACGTCGATGGCATGCAGAAAACTAAAGCTGGGAGGGACCGGCCCCGACAGGATCACCAACGGAACCCGCGGTCGACCGCCACAGCTCAGAGCGCGATGAGACCCGCAGTCGTCGACTTGAACCCGCAGGCGTCGAAGTAGAACGACCGCAGGTCGTCCTCGAAGTCGACGTGCAGCCATTCGCATTTGGCTGTAAGGGCCTGCCGAGCAGCCTCGGCAGCAAGCCCTGTGCCGATGCCGCAGTGGCGGTGGCCGGGTGCGACCACTGTGTCCAGGATGAACGCGTGCACGCCACCGTCCCACGCGACGTTCACGAAGCCGACGAGGTCACCGCCATGGCGTGCACAGACCCAGCCGAGGCTGTGGCGCCGCACCCTGGCCAGCCAATCGACATCCGAGGCCCGATAGTCGAATCCCGCCGCATGCAACGCGTTGAGAGCCGCGTTGTCGAAGTCGCCCCGCCACTCGTACGTGATCGTCATGACGAGAGCGTAGGCTTCTCTCCTCGCGCCTGCTCCTCCTCCACAGCAGGACCGGAAATGAGCAAGTTCAGATCATGATCCGCTATTTCGCTGGTCCATATCGCGCGGGTCGTCTTTTTCGATTAGCTGCTCCAGGTCCAGGACGAGCATGAGCGAATATCTCCCCAAGGAGGCGAGACGCTCAAATGATGAGCGAGGCGCCGAGTGCGGTGACGACGCGTACGCGCAGAACGGCTTGGGGTGCGGCCGAGGGTAGTACTGGACCCACCACCTCGCCTGCGAACACGAACGTCTCTACCCCGCCCCCGAGCAGGCCGAATACGACCTGACCGCCTGAATACGACCGTCACTCAGGAGAGCCGCACACATCGCGCAAGGGCGAACCGGTGCCGGTGCTACGGTCCCAGTATGTCCAAGGCCGAGATCGACGGCGTCGCCGCCGAGTTCTTCAGTGCGTTCGACAACAGGGGCGGCAAGGCCGCAGATGTGGATCGGGTCCGCCGACTGGTAGTGCCTGGGGGCGTCCTCATCAAGGCGGGGCCGGAGTTCACCGTGTACACCGTGGAGGAATTCATCGAGCCACGCCAACAACTGCTGGCCGAGGGCAGACTGGTGAACTTCAACGAGTGGGAGACTGCGGAGCGCACCGAGACCGTCGGCGCCATCGCATCGCGGTTCAGCGAGTACCGGAAATCCGGGATCCTCGACGGCGTGCCCTTCGAGGGCGGCGGGACGAAGACGATGCAGTTCGTACTCACCCCGGATGGCTGGCGGATCGCTGCGGTCTCCTGGTGCGACCGACCCTGAGGTCAAAAGCCGCACCGCCGCACGATCTGGAGTCTCCTCCAGGGTCAGCGCGAAGGGGGCAGGCGCAGTTGCATCCAGACCGAGCTGATGTAACCGCCGTTCTTCGTGGCGTACTCGTCGAAGGTGCCCACGTCGGTGAAGCCGAACTTACGGTGCAGAGCCACCGAAGCATCATTGGGAAGTGCGATCCCAGCCAGCGCGACATGGACCGGCTGCGAGCGCAGCGTTTCGATGAGGGTGCGGTACAGGGCCGAACCAATCCCAGCGGCCCGCGCATCGGGATCCACGTAGACGCCCAGTTCAACCGTTTGATCGAAGGCCGGATGCGTCCGGTAGGGACTACTCGAGGCGCATCCGAGTACCCGATCGCCGGTAGCGGCCACAAACAGCCGGTGCGGGCCCGTGTCGGAGAATCTCTCGAACCACTGCAAGCGGCTCTCTACCGTGGCCGGTTGGGTGTCAAAAGTGATGATCGAGTGGGTGACGTAGTGGTTGTAGATCCGCACCAGCTCAGGAAGATCATCTTTGCGTCCGGTGCGTACTACCAGCCCGTCGACGGCACGACGCCCGGCCTCGCGGTCTCTACCTGCCATGGGCCGCATCATGCCATGGGCGTTCTCCCAGATCAGCCCGTCCCTGCAGAGGAGATACACCCGTCAAGGCTTGCGGGCCATCGCGACATAGCAGGACACCTCGGCGTCCGAGACATCGGCGGTCACCCTGCTCGACTCGGCCTGGCCGTCGGTGTTCCAGTGGTGGGGTAGGGCCACGCCGGGCGGGACGGGCTCCAGGCCGTCGAGGAAGCGTTCCACTTCTGGCTTGGTGCGGGCCTGGGTCTGGATGCCGGCGGACGCGTACACCTGGATCGCACGGGCGATGCCCTCGGGGTCGAAGTCCGTCGTGACGTGGGAGATCACCAGGTGGGAACCGGGGGCCAGGGCTTCCATCAGGTGGGTGACCATGCCGTACGGGTCGCGGTCGTCGGGGAAGAAGTGCAGGAGGGCGTTCAGGCTGAGGGCGACCGGGCGGGTCAGGTCGAGGGTGGCGGTCAGGTCCGGGGCGACGAGGAGTGCGGCGGGGTCGGCGGCGTCCGCCTCCACGTATGCCGTACGGCCCTCGGGAGTGCTGTTCAGCAGGCGTGCGGACTGGGCGCGGACGACCGGGTCGCGGTCGACGTACACCACACGTGCGTCGGGCGCGACCTCCTGCGCGATCTCGTGGAGGTTCGGGCTGGTGGGGATGCCCGTGCCGATGTCCAGGAACTGGCGCATGCCCTGTTGGGCCAGGTAGCGGGTGGCTCGGTGCATCCAGACGCGGTTGCTGCGGGCGATGACGATGATGTTCGGGAAGGCGGCGAGCGCCCGGCCGGCGGCGGCGCGGTCGGCGGCGTAGTTGTCACGGCCCCCGAGGTAGTAGTCGTACATGCGGGCGCTGTGCGGCTGGTCAGTACGCAAATCCGTGGCGCTCATGGCGGACTCCTCCCCGTCGGTCCCGCCGCCCGTGGTCTCGGAAAGTCACCGCGTGCGGCGCGGGCCTACCGAGGCTAACCCGAACAACTTCCGTTGTGCAGCGCCGCGTTGACACGGCGGACGCGGCGAACACGGCGGACGCTGCGGACGCTGCGGACGCTGCGAACACGGCGGACGGCGAGGGCACAGGCCCTCACCGTCCGCCAGTCATCGATCCGCGTCAGCCGCGTCCATCCACCTCAGTCCGCCGTCTGCGCCGGATTCGCCGTGACCCTGCGCAGCAGTGGCCTGCTGGCGGCGATCGTGGCGAGCATCGCGAGGGTGCCCACGGTCACGCAGAGGGTCAGTTGCAGGGCGCCGGAGGCGTTGATCGTGCCGCCGGCCGCCTCGTTGAACTGGAAGGCGCCGTAGACGCCCATCCCGGTGGTGCCGCCGGCCAGGACGGCCAGGGGGAGGGCGGTTTCGCGGGTGCGGGCTCGGTCCAGGAGCTTCATGGGGGTGCCGGCCAGGCGCAGGAGGCCGTAGACGCGGCGGCGGTCGAGGACGTTCGCGGCGGCGGTCAGGCCGGCGGAGACGGCGGCGACCAGGAAGCTCATGGCCAGGGTGGCGGTGCTGACCACGCCGATGCGGTCCACGGCCACGTTGTCGTAGGCACCGACGTAGTCCTGGGTGAGCGGCGGCCGGCCCGCCGCGACGGGGATCAGCGCGGTGGCGGCCGCGTCCAGCTGGTCCGCGCCGCCCGAGACGCGGGCGATCAGGCCCGGGCTGCCGCTCAGCAGGGTGGTGTAGTCGTCCTCGGACGGGGCGGTGACGGTGGCCTTGACGCCCGCCTCGCGCAGCAGCGTGCGGGCTTCGGTGACGGCGCGCTTGGTGGCCGCGGAGTCCGCGGTCAACACCGCGACTTGGCCCTGCTGTTCGGGTCCGCCGTCGAACTGCAGCTGGCTGACGGAGAAGAACCCGGCGACGAAGCCGGCCAGCACCAGGCCGCTGACGGTGCGCCAGGCGCCGCTCGGGTCGTCGCTGAGCCGGCGGGCCGCCAGCAGGGTCGCGGGACGGCGGGCGTAACGGCCCACGACGCGGCCCAGCCGGTCCACGACCCAGGGGCCGAAGAGCCAGAACGCGCCGTAGAACAGCGCCAGCAGCGCGACCATCTGGCGGGGACCGAGCTGGCCGCCCTGCGTGGTGAAGAAGACATAGCCCAGTACCCCGGCGAACAGTACGAGCCGGATCATGCGGGTACGGCGCGGGTTGGCCTGCTGGGCGACGCCCAGCGGGGAGGTGGCGACCTGGCGCAGCATCGTCACCGCGCTGACGGTGATGAGCGCCGTCACCGCGAGCACCACGGCCGCGAACCAGAGCAGGCCCACCCACAGCTGCCCGGTGTACCAGCTGCCGATGCCGTACGGGATCTCGGCGAGCGCGGGCAGCAGCGCCACGTACGCGAGGGCGCCGGTCAGCGCTCCGGCCCCGCCCACGGCCGCAGCCTCGGCGGCCGTCATCGCGATGATCTGCCGCGGGGTCGCCCCCGCCAGCCGCAGCGCCGCGAGCCGCCGCTCACGCCGGGCCGCGCCGAGCCGTCCGGCTGCCGCGGCCAGCACGATCACGGGCATCACCAGCAGGGTCACCCCCAGGACCGCCATGCCCTGGTCGGTCGAGGTGTACAGGCTCGCCTTGGTGGAGGTGAATCCGGCGACCTCGGCGCGCGCGGTCTGGCCCTCGTCGAAGTAGTTGCCGCCCTCGGCCGCCTTGGACACCGCCGGGTCGGACGGCGCCCGTCCCACGACGGCGACGAGTTCGTCGGGGGAGGCGAGTCCGGCCGCGCCGATCGTGCCGTACGGCGCGGGCTTCGGGAGCCGGTCGGCCAGCTGGTTCGCGGGCAGCTCGCGCATCAGCCCGGCCAGCGCGGGGGATACGTACACCTCGCCCCGCTGGGGGAAGCTGCCCAGGCCGGGCGGGGCGGGCGTGGCCTTGCGGTCGGGCAGCTGGGCCAGCGACACGACGGTGACGGGCTTGTGGCGTACGTACGTCGTGGCGAGCGCCTGGACGGCGGTGGCCTTCTGCGCCGGTACGGCGTCGGGCGTACGCCAGTCGGTGCGGTCGGCGCGCTCACCGGAACCGAGGCTGACGGCGATCATCATCAGCAGCACGAACGCGCTGACGGCGGCGACCACGACGGCCAGCAGCTGGCTCTGCAGGCCGCGGCGGCCGGATGACCGGGCAAGATGCCAGGTCAGGGGCAGGACAGGGGAACGCATGAGGTCTGCGGGGTGCTGCGGGGACTCTCCCGCGAGGACGCGTACGACCTCCTCGGCGACCATGGCGCCCATCATGCGGTTGGCGTCCTGGCCGCAGGCCGCCATGTGCGGGGTGAGCAGGACGTTCGGGGCCTTGCGCAACGGGCTTTCGCCCAGCGGTTCGTAGGCGAAGGCGTCGAGCGCGGCGCCGCCCAGGTGACCGTCCTCGAGAAGCGCCGCGAGTGCCGCCTCGTCGACGAGACCGCCGCGGGCGGTGTTCACCAGCAGCGCGCCCGGCTTCATCGCGGCGAGCCGCGCATGATCCAGTAACGGGGCCGCGCCGGGGGTGGCGGGCAGATGCAGGCTGACGACATCGGCGCGGGCCAGGCAGTCGTCCAGCGGGGCTGAGCGGGCGCCGAGAGCGGACATGTCCTTGGGGCCGACGTGTGGGTCGTGCGCGAGGACCGTCATGCCGAAGGCACGGGCGTACCCGGTCACGAGCTGTCCGATCCGCCCGAAGCCGATCACGGCCAGGGTCCTGCCCGCGAGTTCGGACCCGAACAGTTTGGGCCACTCCCCGTCCGCCACTCGCCGGTTCGCCTCGGTGATACGGCGCGTGGCGTCCAGGATCAGGCCGAAGGTGTACTCGGCGACCGCCCGGGAGTTGCTGCCGGGCGCGCACACCACGGGGATGCCGCGGGCCTCTGCGGCGTCGAGGTCGATGGTGTCGACGCCCACGCCATGCTTGGCGATGACCTGGAGACGGTCCGCCGCGTCGATGACTTCGGCGGTGACCTGGTCCATGCCGACGATCAGGGCGTCGATGTCGGGGATCCGCTTGAGGAGTTCGTCGGCGGGCAGCGCCTCGTCCTCGTACGGGCGCAGGGGGCCCGCGCCGGCCCGTTCCAGGATCTGCCAGGGCTCGGGGGAGTAGCGGGAGAAGGTGGGCGTGGTGATGAGGGTCGTGGTCATGGAGGTGGGCGTCACGAGTGGTGTGTTGTTCACGGGTGTGGTGGTCATGCGATCTCCCGGTCCGCCCAAGTGGGGCTCAGACGGAGGTACTTGATCGTCCGGCGATGGTGGGTGAAGGCGATGTGCAGGGCGCCGTCCGGGGTCTGGACGACGGACGGGTAGGACAGCTCGCGGATGTGGCCGTCGCGGGAGTTGTCGGTCAGGCAGTGACCGTCACCGGTCTCCAGATCCCGGCGCACCGGCCAGGTCAGGCCGCCGTCCGAGGAGACGGAGAGGGTGAGCGGCGCGCGTGGGGCGCCCCAGAAGGCGGCTCTGGTCGAGGGCGCGGCTGAGGGCGCCGGGACGGTGGCGGGCGCGTCCCCGCTCGGCCCGGCGTCCGTGCTCAGCCTGTCGTCGTCGATCTCGTCGTACAGCGAGACGCGGCGGGCGACGGCGTCCGCCGCGCTGCTGTGGTTGTGGACGAGCGCGAGGCGGCCGTCGGCCAACGGGGCGTACTGGAGCGAGGAGTTGTTGTTCGGCAGGTCCAGTGGGCGCGGCTCGGCCCAGCTCTCCCCGTCGTCGTACGACACGCTCCGGTACACGGCGTCGGCCCGGCGGCTGCGGAACAGAGCCAGCAGCGAACCGTCGGGCAGCGGGCGGACGTTCATGTGCACGAGGCCGGTCGAGCCCGGCACCGCGTCCTCGCGCCAGCTCACCCCTTCGTCGTCGCTGACCATCACCGAGCTGGTGTCCCGGTCGCCCGACCTCTGCTCCCCGGGTGCGGCGACGCAGCGGAACACGGGCAGCAGGCGGCGGCCCGACGGGAGGACGGTCACCGGCTGGCGCACGAAGACCCCGCCGTCGAAGAGCACGCGAGAGGGGCCCCACGTCTTTCCGTCGTCGTGGCTGACGCGCAGCCGTACCTCGGCGGTGTCCTGGCGTCCCGCCCGCTGCGCGGTGTGCAGCAGCCACCAGTCGCCGGACGGGTCGGTGAACAGCAGCGGGTTCTGCTCGGACCGGGTGTCGTCGTGGGAGAGCCGCTCCGGCCGGGACCAGGTGTCGCCGCCCGCGGGCAGCCGCGAGAACCACACCGAGATGTCCGCGACACCTTCCCGCGTCCCACCGAACCAGACACAGCCCAGCTCACCGCCGGGTAACACGGTGAGATTGGCGGCATGGTTCTGCACGGCCGGTGCGGACAGCCACGACTCGAAGCGATCCGTCTCGGTGGGGTCCGGGCGTACGACGCCGTCGGCGACGGCCGGGCCCGGCATCACCGGACCCGGCCTGTCGCGCGTACGGCGGTGAGGTGGCCGTACGCCACCTGCTCCAGGTGGACGAGGTCGCTCGCGACCGTGACGTAGGTGAAGCCCTCGGTGAGGCGCTTGGCGGCGCTCGCGCCGTCCGCGTTGTGGATGCCGGCGGCTATCCCGGCGGCGGCCGCCGCTTCGCGCACGGTGACGAGTGCTGCCTCGAACTCGTCCGCGACCCTTGGGTCGGTGGAGCTGGCTCCGCCCAGCGCGATGCGCAGGTCGGAGGGGCCGATGTAGACGCCGTCGACGCCGTCGGTGGCGCAGATCCCTTCTACGTTCTTGAGGCCTTCGGCGGTTTCGATCATCGCCAGCACCACGGTTTGGGCGTGCGCGTCGGCGGGGTCGGGGCCGATGCGCAGGGCTGAGCGCATCGGGCCGTACGACCGCTTGCCCAGTGGCGGGTAGCGTACGGCTGCCACCGCGGCGGCGGCGTCCTGTGCGGTGTCGATGAGCGGGACGATGACGCCGGCCGCGCCTGCGTCCAGGGCCTTGCCGATCGGCATGGGGTCGTTGGCCTCAACTCGTACCAGGCCTACGGCGGTTGAGCCCTTGGTGTCTATCGCGGTGAGTGAGGCGAGCACTCCTGCGTAGTCGATCAGGCCGTGCTGGGCGTCCAGGGCCACGTAGTCGTAGCCGAGGCGGGCAATTCGTTCCGTCGAGACGGGGGAGTCCAGGACGGACCAGTAGCCGACGAGGGGGTCGCGTGCGCGGATCGCTGTCGCGAAGGTGGTGGGGGTCATGGCTGTCTCTTATACAAATTTGACGCC
>NZ_JAAKZX010000107.1 GCF_011045025.1 Streptomyces ureilyticus | reverse complement strand
CCCCCTTTCCTCCCCCTCCCGCTCCCCTCAACGGCTTCGCCATCGCCGCGCTCGTGCTCGGCATCCTCTGCTTCCTCCCGCTGATCGGGCTGATCCTCGGCCTCATCGCGCTGGCGCAGATCAAGAAGAAGGGCGAGCGCGGCAAGGGCATGGCGATCGCCGGCATGGTCCTTTCCGGGATCGGCACCGCCTTCCTCGTGTTCGCGTTCGCCAGCGGCGGCGCGGCCGAGTTCTGGGAGGGCTTCAAGGAGGGCGCGCGGGAGGGCGCGACTTTCTCCGTCGACAAGGGCGAGTGCTTCGATGCGCCGGGCGGCTCGTTGGAGGGCATGGCGTACGACGTCGACAAGGTGCCGTGCGCGGGGAAGCACGACGGCGAGGTCTTCGCGAACTTCCGGATGGACAACGGTGGTTACCCCGGTGACGCCGCGATCAACCAGACGGCAGACGACAAGTGCTACACACTGCAGCACGCGTACGCGATGGACTCCTGGGCCGTGCCGGACAACGTCGACATCTACTACTTCACCCCGACCCGCCAGAGCTGGGGCCTGGGCGACCGCGAGATCAGCTGCCTGTTCGGCAACACGGATGCGTCGGCCGGCCTGACCGGCTCACTGCGCAACGACGAGACCACGCTCGACGCCGACCAGATCGCGTACCTGAAGGCGGATCAGATCCACAACGAGGCGATGGAGTCGGCGCCCACGGAGGAGTACGTCGAGGACGACCTGCCCGGCCACAAGCAGTGGGCGACAAGGGTCTCCGGCGCCCTGACCGAACAGGTGGGCATGCTCCGCGCCCACGACTGGGGCGCCAACGCGCAGGGCCCGGTCACCGCGCTGGTCAAGGACCTCGACACAGCCCAGAAGGAGTGGCAGCAGGCCGCCAAGGCCACCGACGCGGACACCTTCTACGAGCACTACGGGAAGGCCGCGAGCCTCACCGACCCCGACCAGACGATCACCGCACGCAAGGCCTTGGGCCTGGCCACGGACCCGCCGAGTGTCTACGAGGACGAGGGCGGCGAAGGTGGCGGCAACACCGGAGGCGGCGGCGCAGAGGTGTGACGGCGGGCCGACGGACGACGGGCCGACCGGACGACGGCGCGGCTATATCGGAGAGAAAGCCCCTGGTAAAGACCTACCCCACCCCACGTCATCACATCGAGTGATTCTCTGGCCTTTACTTGCTCAGTACAACCCTGGGTTGCCACGCTGTAGCTGTCTGTGCAACCTGATAGGAGTGGCCAGTGGCATTCGGTGAGCAGCCGGCGTACCTCCGTGTCGCGGGTGATCTCCGCAAGAAGATCGCCGACGGCTCCCTGCCACCTCACACCCGCCTCCCGTCCCAGGCCAGAATCCGCCAGGAGTACGGAGTCTCGGACACGGTCGCCCTGGAGGCCCGCAAGGTGCTGATGGCCGAGGGCCTGGTCGAGGGCCGCTCAGGATCCGGTACGTACGTGCGCGCGCGTCCCGTGCCACGCCGCATCGCCCGCTCCGGGTACCGGCCGGAGACCGGCGCCACCCCCTTCCGCCAGGAGCAGGCCGACGCCGAGGCCCGCGGCACCTGGGAGTCGCACAGCCGCCAGGCCGAGGCGAGCGCCGCGATCGCCTCGCGGCTCGGCATCACTCCGGGCGACCGCGTGATGTGCACGCAGTACGTGTTCCGGGACGCGGGCGAGACGATCATGCTCTCCACGTCGTGGGAGCCGCTCGCCGTCACGGGCCGCACGCCCGTGATGCTTCCCGAGGAGGGCCCCCTCGGCGGCATGGGCGTGGCCGAACGCATGGCGGCCATTGACGTCGTCGTGGACAACGTCACGGAGGAAGTCGGCGCGCGGCCGGGCTTGGCGGAGGAGCTGGCCGCTCTGGGCGGGGTCCCTGGTCACGTGGTCCTGGTCATCCAGCGCACGTTCTTCGCGTCGGGGCGGCCGGTGGAGACGGCGGACTTGGTGGTACCTGCTGACCGGTACCGGGTGTCGTATCACCTGCCGGTGAGGTAACGGCTACCGGTCACCTCCGGCGGTGGTGCGTTCGGTTAAGGGGCGCTCCCGGAGCCGCCAGCCATCATGCTCACCAGCCACACTCAACCCGCAGCCGCCCAACCGCCGGAGGCGCCCCGCGGGCAACTGCGCGAGCAACTCCCATGCACCCGCAGTAATCCACGAACCCAATCTGTAAAAACCCGTACGCGCAGCGTGAAGGTTAGGCGTAGGCTCGGGCATATGCGGATTGCGGTTTCCTTATGGGGCGGGTCAGAACGCGGAGCGCGACGCGGAGCGCGACGCGGAGCGAAACGCAGAGGGGGCACGCGATGAGCGACGGCGGCACCATCACCCTGCCCTGGCTCGTCGTGCGCCGCGACGACAACGGCAACAGCTACACCGTCAGCAGGTGTGCGACCAGGATCGAGGCCGAGAAGATCGCGGACCGCCTCGAACGCCACGGTCCCGACCAGCGGTACCTGATCGAGCGCATCGAGCAGAACGGCGGCACCCAGAACCGCCGGAACGGCACCCCGTAGGCTCCACCGCATGACGGAACGGACCGTGGTGGTAGGAGCCGCCGTACTGAACGACGACGGCCGCCTCCTGGCCGCCCGCCGCAGCGCACCCCCAGACCTGGCCGGCCGCTGGGAGCTCCCCGGCGGCAAGCTCGAACCCGGCGAGACTCCCGAACACGCCCTCGTACGCGAGCTGCGCGAAGAACTCGGCGTCGAGGCGGAGCCGGTCGCCCGCATTCCGGGGGAGTGGCCCCTGAAGCCCCCGTACACCCTCCACGTCTGGACCGCCCGCCTGCTCCCCGGCTCCGCCGACCCCGAACCCCTTGAGGATCACGACGAGTTGCGCTGGCTGACTCAGGACGAGATCTGGGACGTCGACTGGCTGGATCAGGACGTACCGGCCGTCGTAGAGGTAGCCCGCCACGCCTGGGAAGCCCCCGCACGGGAGGCGTGAGCCCCGCGCCGAGGGGTACGCGGATGTCGGCGCACCTGTGACATACGCAACGCCGCACGCCCACGCGCACAAGCGCGGGGACGTCGTGACGTACGGGGCCGGGGCGTGACGCACGGGGCCTCGCCCCGTACATCACAGGGCCTTTCGCCCTGTACGTAGCGACGGCGCTCACCGGCACGCGGGAGAGGCGCCCGTACGCCGTTCGTGCCACAGCAAGCCCCACCGCACGGTACTGCGCCCCGTATGCCGGGTATGTCCCCATTAACCCCACGAAACCGGACTACATCCGCTTCAAGCCCTGGAGTGATCCGCGTGATCCACACCGATGGCAAAGTTGCCGAGTGGACCTTCCCCGCGGATCCCAGCTCCGTAAGAACCGCCCGTACCTTCGTGCGGAGCCAGCTGCGCGCCTGGGGCCTCGAATCCCTCGGTGACGTGACCGCGCTGTTGGTCAGCGAGCTGGTCACCAACTCCCTGCAGCACGCCATGGGACCCATCGACGTACGCCTCGTACTCCCCACGGACCCCCTCGACGGCCTGCTCGTGGAGGTCTCGGACCCCCTGCCGGACCTCCCGCACGAGCGCGCCGCGCGCCCCGAGGACGAGGGCGGCCGCGGGCTCCACCTCGTGGCGTGCTCCGCGCGCCGCTGGGGAACCCGGCCCGGCGCGACGGGCAAAACGGTGTGGTTCGAACTGGCCCCGCCGGCCTGAGCGAAAGGCACTCGCGGGCCGAGCCGAAGGGTCTTACGGTCCGATGAGGACCGTGCGGAGCCGTCCGGTCCTGAGGGCTTACAGAACTGGGTGATTCGACGGGGTGCGCCCTGGTTAGAAGACTGGGAGTGTGTGTCGCGGCCGGTCCAAAATGCATCGGGACCGTGCTGTGATCGTGAACACCGTGTTGTGCGGCGCCGTACTGCTGGATACTGCGGGCAGCCGCCCCCGGTGACCGATGCCGGACGCGGTGAGCTGGGAGGGGACGGTTCGCGTGAGCGAGATACCAGCGAAGGCCACGGAGGCTTCGGAATCCAAGGAGTCCGAGGAGTCCGAGGAGTCCAAGGAGTCCATGGGTTCCGGGGACCCGGGGGGTGGCGCGATGGCCGGTGTGCCGACCGGTGCGACAGCCGGGTCGATGGCCGGTGCGCCGCTCGGTGGCGTCGACGGCGCGGCCGACGGCGTGGTGTGGCAGAGCAGCCCACCCGGCTCGATCTATGACTACATCAAGGTCGCCTCGTTCTCGATAGGCCCCGACGGCCTCGTCGACCAGTGGAGTCTCCGCGCGGAGAAGCTGTTCGGCATCAAGTCCGAGCGGGCCGTGGGCATGGATCCCATCGAGGCCTTCGTCGACCCCGATCTTCGCGAGCGGGGCCAGCGGAAGATGGCCGAGATTCTCGACGGCCGGGAGTGGACGGGTGTCGTCCCCTTCCGGGTGCCGGACGACGCGGAGTCCGGTGCGGGTACGGAGGGACTCGCCGAGGTCTACGTCATGCCGACGCGCACGGAGGAGGGCGAGCGAGCCGCCCTGTGCATCGTCGTGGACGTCCGCACCCTGCGCGGAATCGAGACGGATCTCGCCGCCGCGCAGGCGGTTTTCGGCCAATCCCCGTTCGGCTTCCTGCTGATCGACACGGAGTTGAGGATCCGTCGGGCCAATGAACGGTTCGCCATGGTCTTCGGCGGCACCGTGGACGACCACCGCGGACGCACCGTCAGGGACTATCTGATCCCCCACGAGGCCGAGCGGGTCTCCGCGACGCTGCGCCGCGTCCTGGAGACCGGCGAATCCGTCTCCGACATGCAGGTCACGGGCACCGTGCCCGGCTCCCCCGAGCGCCGGAACTGGTCCGTCAACCTCTATCGCGTGGAGAGCGGCGCGGGCCGCCCGATCGGAGTCGCCTGGCTGGGAATCGACGTCACCGCGCGCCGCGCCGCCGCCCGCGAGGCCGCAGCCGCCAGGCGCAATCTCGCCCTCCTGAACGAGGCCGGGGCGCGCATCGGCAACTCCCTCGACCTGGAGACCACGGCCCGCGAACTCCTCGACGTGGCCGTCCCCGGCTTCTGCGACCTGGCCTCCGTCGATCTCTACCAAGGGCTCCTGGCCGGCGACGAGACCCCGCCCGGGCTCGCCGACGGCAGCGCCGAGCTGCGCCGGGTCGCCTTCGCCAGCGCCGTCTCCGACGCGCCCTTCATCGGCGGACCCGAGCCGGTGAACGTCGGCGCCGTGCACCACTTCGCGTTCAACTCGGAGTGCGCGGACGCCCTGCGCACCGCCCGCCCGAAGACCGTCCCGGGCGAGGAGGGCGGCCTGATCCAGTCCACGCTCGCCGTCCCGATGGTCGCGCATGACACGGTCGTCGGCCTCGTCCAGTTCTCCCGTACGAAGGGCAGCGAGCCGTTCGGGGACCGAGACCGTGGGCTCGCGGTCGAGCTGGCAGCGCGCGCCGCCGTCTGCATCGACAACGCCCGCCTGTACCGCCGCGAGCACCAACGCGCGCTGATACTCCAGCGCTCCCTGCTGCCCCCGGGCGACCCGGAGGCCTCAGGGCTGGACATCGCCTGCCGCTACCTTCCCGGGAACGCGGCGACCGAGGTGGGCGGCGACTGGTTCGACGTCATCGAACTCCCCGGCCACCGCACCGCGTTGGTCGTCGGAGACGTGATGGGCCGCGGTCTGCGCGCCGCCGTCGCCATGGGTGAACTCCGTACGGCCGTACGCACCCTGGCGCTGCTCGACCTCGAACCCGCCGAGGTCCTCTCGGCCCTGGACGAGATCGCCCGCGGCCTCGGCACACCCGGCGGCATCCAGCAGGCCACCCGCACCGCGGGCCGCCAGTCGCAGCGCGACGCCGACCTCTCCGAGGTGTACCTCGCCACCTGTGTGTACGCGGTCTACGACTCCGTCACGCGCCGCTGCACCTTCGCCAACGCGGGCCATCTGCCGCCCGTACTGGTGGAGCCCGGCGAGAACGCGCTGATGCTGGACGTACCGCCGGGCATGCCGCTCGGTGTCGGCGGCGAGCCCTTCGAGGAGGTCGAGGTCGAGCTTCCCGAAGGTTCGCTTTTGGCGCTCTACACGGATGGACTGGTGGAATCGCGTGATCACCCCCTGGACGAGGGCCTCCAGGCCCTCGTGGGCGCCCTGACGGACCCGTCCCACCCGTCAGCCGGCCACCACCCCGGGGCGGCGACCCGGCGCGCCGACACCTCCCGATCGCTGGAGGACGCCTGCGACCACGTCCTCAACACCCTCGATACCCATCACGGCGAGGACGACATCGCGCTCCTGATGGCCCGTGTCCAGGGGCTGCCCGCTGACTCCGTCGGCGACTGGACCCTGCCGCGCGAGCCGCGCAGCGTGGGCCGCGCACGCGAGCTGGCCCGCGGCCGGCTCATCAGCTGGGACCTCGAACCCCTCGTCGACACGGCGGAACTCCTGGTCAGCGAGCTGGTGACCAATGCCCTGCGCTACGGCGAGGGCGAGATCCGGCTCCGGCTCCTCCTCGACCGCACCTTGGTCTGCGAGGTCTGGGACGCCGGCCTGGTCCAGCCCCGCCGCCGCCGCGCCCGCGACACGGACGAGGGCGGCCGGGGCCTCCAGCTGGTCGGGCTGCTCAGCGCGGCGTGGGGCTCGCGCCGCACGCCGCGCGGCAAGACGGTCTGGTTCGAACTCCCCCTGCCGAACGGCGACACAGGCCTCACCGACCCGGCGGAGGCCTTGCTGAGCTTGTTCTAGGAGGCCCAGGAGGCCCGGGAGGCGAAGGAGGCCTGTGAGGTCTAGGAGGTACGCCTCCTGATCTTCGACCCCAGCCACACCAGCGGATCGTACTTGCGGTCAACCGCCCGTTCCTTCAAGGGAATCAGAGCGTTGTCCGTGATCTTGATGCCCTCGGGGCAGACCTCCGTACAGCACTTGGTGATGTTGCAGTAGCCGAGGCCGTGTTCGTCCTGGGCGGTGGTCTTGCGGTCCAGGCCGCTCTCGGACGCCGCGTCCAGCGGGTGCATGTCCAGCTCCGCCACCCGCATCAGGAACCGGGGCCCCGCGAACGCCGGCTTGTTCTCCTCGTGGTCCCGGACCACATGGCAGGTGTCCTGGCACAGGAAGCACTCGATGCACTTGCGGAACTCCTGCGAGCGGTCCACGTCCTCCTGCATCATCCGGTACTCGCCGGGACCGACACCGGCGGGCGGCACGAAGGACGGCACCTCGCGCGCCTTCGTGTAGTTGAAGCCGACGTCGGTGACGAGATCCCGTACAACGGGAAACGCCCGCAAGGGAGTCACCGTGATCGTCTCCTCGCGCGAGAACACGGACATGCGCGTCATGCACATCAGCCGCGGCCGGCCGTTGATCTCCGCCGAACACGAACCGCACTTGCCCGCCTTGCAGTTCCAGCGCACGGCCAGATCCGGGGTCTGGGTCGCCTGGAGGCGGTGGATGATGTCCAGCACCACCTCGCCGTCGTTGACTTCGATCTTGAAGTCCTCCAGGCCACCGCCCTCGGCGTCCCCGCGCCACACCTTGAAGCGGGCCTCATAGCTGCTCACTCGTACAGCTCCTCTTCGGCGAGGTACTTGACCAGCTCTTCCTTGTCGAAGAGGGCGAGCAGGTCCTGGCGGATGGGCTCGGTGGTCTCGCGGACGAGCCTGATCTGGCCGCGTACCGGATCCGTGGCCGCCAAGCCGCCCGTGGGATCGGTCAGCTGGCAGAGCAGGTTGATCCGCCGCCACTCCCGCTCCATCGTCGGATGGTCCTCACGGGTGTGGCCGCCGCGCGATTCCGTACGTTCCAGGGCGGCACGCGCCACGCACTCGCTGACCAGCAGCATGTTGCGCAGGTCGAGCGCGAGGTGCCAGCCGGGGTTGAACTGCCGGTGCCCCTCGACTCCGGCCCGCCGCGCCCGTACGCGCAGATCCGCCAGCTTCTTCAGCGCCGACTCCATCTCCGCCTCCCGGCGGATGATGCCGACGAGGTCGTTCATCGTCTGCTGGAGCTCCTGATGGAGGGTGTACGGGTTCTCCGGCGGCCGTCCGGCCTCCTCCGCACCCGCCTCGGGACCCTCCGCGGAGAACGGCCGCAGCGCCTCCGCCGCCGCCGCGTCGATCTGGCCGTCGTCCACCGCGGGCCGCTCGCCCAGACCGGTCGCGTACCGCGCCGCGTGCAGCCCGGCCCGCCGCCCGAACACCAGCAGGTCGGAGAGCGAGTTACCGCCGAGCCGGTTGGAGCCGTGCATACCGCCCGCGACCTCCCCGGACGCGAACAGTCCCGGCACCCCGCGCGCCGCCGCCGTGTCCGACTCGACCGCGATGCCGCCCATCACGTAATGGCAGGTCGGTCCGACCTCCATCGCCTCGGTGGTGATGTCGACGTCGGCCAGCTCCTTGAACTGGTGGTGCATCGACGGCAGCCGCCGCTTGATCACCTCGGCCGGCATCCGCGTCGACACATCGAGGAAGACCCCGCCGTGCGGCGAACCACGGCCCGCCTTGACCTCCGCGTTGATGGCCCGCGCCACCTCGTCACGCGGCAGCAGCTCGGGCGGACGCCGGTTGTTGTCCGGGTCCTCGTACCAGCGGTCGCCCTCCTCCTCGGACTGCGCGTACTTCTCCTTGAACACGTCCGGGATGTAGTCGAACATGAACCGCTTGCCCTCGGAGTTCCGCAGCACCCCGCCGTCCCCGCGCACCGACTCGGTGACGAGGATGCCTTTCACGGACGGCGGCCAGACCATGCCCGTCGGGTGGAACTGCACGAACTCCATGTTCAGCAGGGGCGCTCCGGCAAGGAGCGCCAGCGCATGACCATCCCCCGTGTACTCCCACGAGTTCGACGTCACCTTGAAGGACTTGCCGATGCCACCCGTGGCGATCACGACAGAGGGGGCTTCGAGAACGAAGAAACGGCCGGACTCCCGCTCATAGCAGAAGGCCCCCGAGACCCGCTCCCCGTCTTTCAGAATCCTCGTGACCGTGCACTCCTGGTAGACCTTCAGCCGCGACTCGTAGTCACCGGTCTCCTTGAAGTCCTCCTGCTGGAGCGACACGATCTTCTGCTGGAGCGTGCGGATCAGCTCCAGGCCCGTACGGTCGCCGACGTGCGCGAGCCGCGGGTACTCGTGCCCGCCGAAGTTGCGCTGGGAGATCCGCCCGTCCTTCGTACGGTCGAAGAGTGCGCCCCAGGTCTCCAGCTCCCAGACCCGGTCCGGGGCCTCCTGCGCGTGCAGCTCGGCCATCCGCCACTGGTTGAGGAACTTGCCGCCACGCATGGTGTCGCGGAAGTGGACCTGCCAGTTGTCGCCGGAGTTCACGTTGCCCATGGCCGCCGCGATGCCGCCCTCGGCCATCACCGTGTGCGCCTTGCCGAACAGCGACTTGCAGATCACGGCCGTACGCGCGCCCCGCTCCCGCGCCTCGATCGCGGCCCGCAGCCCTGCGCCGCCCGCGCCGACCACGACGACGTCCCACTCCTGCCGGTCAACTACGGGCATCAGAACAACCTCGGATCGTCAAAGGCACCGGACGCGACCAGATACACGTAGAAGTCGGCGAGCGCCACGCTCACCAGCGAGGCCCAGGCGAGCAGCATGTGCCGGGCGTTGAGCTTGCCGACCCACTGCCACATCCGGTAGCGCACGGGGTGCTTGGAGAAGTGCTTGAGCTGCCCGCCGACGATGTGCCGGCACGAGTGGCAGGAGAGGGTGTACGCCCAGATCAGCACGATGTTGACCAGGAAGACCAGGGTGCCGAGACCCATGTGGCCCCACTCGTAGTGCTCGTCGCGGAAGGCGAGCACGGTGTCGTACGTGAGGATGCCGGCGACGAGGATCGCGGCGTAGAAGAAGTAGCGGTGGATGTTCTGCAGGATCAGCGGGAAGCGGGTCTCGCCGGTGTACTTCTTGTGCGGTTCGGCGACCGCGCAGGCCGGGGGCGAGGCCCAGAAGCCCCGGTAGTAGGCCTTGCGGTAGTAGTAGCAGGTCAGCCGGAAGCCCAGCGGGAAGATCAGGATGAGCAGGGCGGGGGACAGGCCCCACCAGCCGCCGAAGATCTCCCAGTTCGGGCCCGCCCGCATCGGCTCGCAGTTCTCCGCCAGACAGGGCGAATAGAACGGCGAGACATACGGCGCCGCGTAGTAGTCGGTGTTCGCGAACGCCCGCCACGTCGAATAGACGATGAAAGCCAGCAGACCGGCCGCGGTGGCTGCGGGCTGCAGCCACCAGCGGTCCGTCCGCAGATGCGGGGCGGCGATCGCGGCGCGCGTGGGGGTTCTTACGCCGCCGCTGTTCAGTTCGGGTTCCGTACCAGTGGCCAAGGGAGTGGACTCCAGTGGGATCAGGGTGCGTGCCGGTCGCGGGCGCCGAGACCCTCGTCGTCCGAGTCCGTCCACAGAGTGCTGTCGTACGGGGTGTCGGGGATGGACACGAGGTCGGGACGCCGCGGTGTCTTGAGGCCGGGGGCGGCCTCGCGCAGCAGCGCCACGCTCTCGCGCAGGTGGTCGGCGTCGGTGCGCACACGGCGCATCTCCAGACCGCCACCCATCTGCTGTTCCAGGCGCCCCACTGACCGGTACAGGTCGTCGAGCGCGCGCTGGACTGTTGTCAGGTCGTCTTGCACGGACATGACTTGCCCTCACTTCCGCGGACCCAGCGGCCCAAGGCGGCAACGTTCATGCGCCTGCGAGTGTCGCGCGTCACATCGGCCCCTGTGAAGAGATCTGCATGGATTAACCGATCGTGTCGCGCATTCACGCCACGCGCGCGCCCCCGCCGTCGGAGTCGCGCCCTCTATTGGTCCGGATGGGTGAGCTTTCGCCCACCCATCGTCGTGGCGCCACTCCGGCTCGGGGGCTTGGCCCTTCAGTAGGGCGATAGATCTGATCAACTCCATTATACGGCCAAATGTGATCTAGATAACTCAAATGCGACATTCGGCGCGGCAGGTCCGCGTGATCCGCCCGCGAGATCAGCCCGTGTGATCAGTCCCCGTGATCAACCCTTGTGATCAGAACCGCCCCGGAGGTATCAGTCATGTCCCACCACGGCGTCGGACCGCGCGCGGCCATGCGCTCGGTCGCGTTCCTCACGGCGGGCGTGCTCGCGGTGCCCTCCCTCGCCGCGTGCAGCGAGGAGGACCCGGCCGCCCGGCCCCTCGCCCGGCAGGACATCGCCCCCGCGGAACGCGACCGGATCGCCGACGGCGGCACCCTGCGCTGGGCCATGGACACCGTCCCGGCGACCCTCAACACCTTCCAGGCGGACGCCGACGCGGCCACCTCCCGGGTCGTCGGCGCGGTCCTGCCCTCGATGTACCGGTTCGACGAGAGGGGCCGGCCCGAGCGCAACCCCGACTACCTGGAGTCCGCGGAGATCGTCGAGCGCGAGCCCCAGCAGGTCGTGCTCTACAAGCTCAACCAGCAGGCCGTCTGGAGCGACGGCCGCGAGATCGGCGCCGCCGACTTCGCCGCCCAGTGGCGTGCCCTGTCCGGCAAGGACACCGCGTACTGGACGGCCCGCAACGCCGGCTACGAACGCATCGAGAAGATCGAACGCGGCGACAGCGACCTCGAGGTACGGGTCACCTTCCGCAAGCCGTACGCGGACTGGCGATCGCTGTTCTCGCCGCTGTACCCGAAGGACGTGATGGGCACCCCGGACGCCTTCAACGACGGCGCCCGCCGCAAGCTGAAGGTCACCGCAGGACCCTTCAGGATCGACGAGATCGACCGCAAGGCCGGCGACGTCAGGCTGAAGCGCAACCCGCGCTGGTGGGGCCACAAGCCCAGGCTCTCCGAGCTGGTGCTGCGCGCCGTACCGCGCAACAAGCGCGCCGCCGCGCTCGCCGCCGGCCGGCTCGACCTCGCCGAGATCGACCCCTCCGCGGCCCGGCGCGTCACAGCCGCCGCCCGCGCCAAGGGCTCGGCCGGGGCACCCCTCGCCCACGGCCCCGACGCCGAGCTCACCCCCGGCCAGGCGCTGCGCTCCTGGGCGATCGCGAACGGCTCCGACGAGGAGGCGGCCGACGAGGAGATCACCGCCCGCGAGCAGCGGACCGAGGCGATGGCGAAGTTCCGCGAGGAGCAGGCGGCGCTGCGCCGTTTCGTGGTCCGCAAGTCCCTGGAACCCGTCTACACCCAGCTCGCCCTCAACGGCGCCGAGGGCCCGCTCGCCGACGAACGCGTCCGCCGCGCCGTGGCCCGCGCCCTCGACCGCGACGAGCTCGCCAGGGTCGTACTCCAGCCCCTCGGCCTGCCCGCCGAACCTGTCGGCAGCCACCTCGCCCTCGCCGGACAGGCCGCATACGCCGACAACAGCGGCGCCCTCGGCGAACAGGACACCGAGGAGGCGCAGGCGCTGCTCTCGGACGCGGGCTGGAAACGGGGCGGGCCCGTCAAGGAGAAGAAGGGGGAGAAGGAGAAGGCGGCGAAGGGGGCCGGCGGCGAGGCCTCCGAGAAGCCGGAGAAGTCCAGGAAGTCGGAGAAGCCGAAGAAGCCGAAGAAGCCGGACGACGGTACGTACATCGTGGGCCAGGACAACAAGCCGGGTGCGGCTTACGACCCGGTCTCCGGCGAGGCGTCGTACGGCGAAGGTTCCGGCGACGACAGCAAGCCTGCCGGGCATGGCACCTCTGCCGTGCTCGTGCCCGCGCCCATCGACCAGTTGCGCACGGCGCTCCTCGACCAGGCCGCCGCGCAGGCGCAGCGCCGCGAGGCCGAGAAGGCCGACGAGGAGCAGGAAGCGAAGCAGGAGTCGGCGCAGGAGGGGAAGGCCAAGCGCGGCGGTGCGTCAGGGGCGTACGCGCCGAAGGGCACCGCCGCTCCCGCTCCCGCTCGTGCTGCGGCCAGGCCGCTCGCCAAGGACGGCAAGCCCCTGTCGTTGCGCTTCGTGCTCCCCTCAGGGCCGGGCACGGAGTCGCTGCGGGCGGTCGGTGAGCGCATCGCGCGGATGCTGAATGACATCGGCATCCGTACGGAGATCTCCAAGGTCTCCGACGCGAGCTACTTCAAGGACCACATCGCCTCCGGCCAGTACGACCTGGCCCTCTACTCCTGGCCCGCGTCCGCCTTCCCCGCCACCGACGCACGCCCCATCTACGCCAAGCCGGTACCGGCCGCGGACGGCTCCCTCAACGTCGAGCAGAACTACACCCGCGTCGGCACCGACCAGGTCGACCAGCTCTTCGACCAGGCCGCCGCCGAACTGGACGAGAGCAAGTCCCGCTCCCTGGTCCGCAAGGCGGACGCCCGCATCTGGGCCGCCGCCGGCTCGATCCCCCTCTACCAGCGCCCCCAGCTCGTAGCGGCCCGCACGAACCTGGTCAACGCGGGCGCGTTCGGCTTCGAGACACCGGTGTACGAGGACATGGGCTACCTGAAGAAGGGCACAAAGCGGACGTCCTGAGTCGGCGCCCGACCCGTCCTCCACTTCCGCGTATGAGGGGCTGTGGGACCTGCTTCCCACAGCTCCCCGTACGATGGGGTAAGGCCGTGGCACGTTCTGCCCGGCAGGGCCCGCGTAAACAAGATCTGCGCGTCGGCCGTTCACTCACCCCGGGAGAAGCGCCTCACTATGGCCACGCGCCACGACATTCGTAACGTCGCCATCGTCGCCCACGTCGACCACGGCAAGACCACACTGGTCGACGCCATGCTCAAGCAGGCCGGCTCCTTCGCCGCGCATGCCGCCGAGTCGCTCGACGACCGCATGATGGACTCGAACGACCTGGAGCGTGAGAAGGGCATCACGATCCTCGCCAAGAACACGGCGGTGAAGTACCACCCGAAGGATGGCGGCGACGTCATCACCATCAACATCATCGACACCCCCGGCCACGCCGACTTCGGCGGCGAGGTCGAGCGCGGTCTGTCGATGGTCGACGCGGTGGTCCTGCTCGTCGACGCCTCCGAGGGCCCGCTGCCGCAGACCCGTTTCGTGCTGCGCAAGGCGCTGCAGGCCCGGCTGCCCGTCATCCTGTGCATCAACAAGACGGACCGTCCGGACTCCCGTATCGACGACGTGGTGAACGAGGCGTACGACCTCTTCCTGGACCTCGACGCCGACGAGGACCAGATCGAGTTCCCCATCGTCTACGCGTGTGCACGGGACGGAGTCGCCTCGCTGACCAAGCCGGAGGACGGCACCGTCCCGGCCGACAGCGACAGCCTGGAGCCGTTCTTCTCCACGATCCTGGCGCACGTCCCGGCCCCGACGTACGACGAGGAGGCCCCCCTCCAGGCGCACGTCACCAACCTGGACGCGGACAACTTCCTCGGCCGTATCGCGCTGCTCCGCGTCGAGCAGGGCGAGCTGCGCAAGGGCCAGACGGTCGCCTGGATCAAGCGTGACGGCAGCGTCAGCAGCGTACGGATCAGCGAGCTGATGATGACCGAGGCGCTGACCCGCAAGCCCGCGGAGAAGGCAGGACCCGGCGACATCTGCGCCGTCGCCGGGATCCCCGACATCATGATCGGCGAGACCCTGGCCGACCCCGAGAACCCGGTCGCGCTGCCGCTGATCACGGTCGACGAGCCGGCCATCTCCATGACCATCGGTACGAACACCTCGCCGCTGGTCGGCCGTGGCGGCACCGGCAAGGGCGCCGACGCGAAGGCGGCCATCAAGGACCGCAAGGTCACGGCCCGTCAGGTGAAGGACCGTCTGGACCGCGAACTCGTCGGCAACGTCTCGCTGCGCGTGCTGGACACCGAGCGCCCCGACGCCTGGGAGGTCCAGGGCCGCGGTGAACTGGCCCTCGCGATCCTCGTCGAGACCATGCGCCGGGAAGGCTACGAGCTGACCGTCGGCAAGCCGCAGGTCGTCACCAAGGAGGTCGACGGCAAGCTGCACGAGCCGGTCGAGCGCATGACGATCGACGTCCCCGAGGAGCACATGGGCGCGGTCACGCAGCTCATGGGTGTCCGCAAGGGCCGGATGGACAACATGTCCAACCACGGCTCGGGTTGGGTCCGCATGGAGTTCGTGGTGCCGTCCCGCGGCCTCATCGGCTTCCGTACGGAATTCCTGACGAGCACGCGTGGCACGGGCATCGCGCACTCCATCCACGAGGGCCACGAGCCGTGGTTCGGCGCCCTCCAGACCCGTAACAACGGTTCACTGGTCGCGGACCGCGCCGGCGCCGTCACCGCGTTCGCGATGACGAACCTTCAGGAGCGCGGCGTGCTCTTCGTGGAGCCGGGCACCGAGGTGTACGAGGGCATGATCGTCGGCGAGAACTCGCGCGCCGACGACATGGACGTGAACATCACCAAGGAGAAGAAGCTCACCAACATGCGGTCGGCCTCGGCCGATTCGTTCGAGGCGATCGTCCCGCCGCGCAAGCTCTCCCTGGAGCAGTCCCTGGAGTTCTGCCGCGACGACGAGTGCGTCGAGGTGACCCCGGAGGCCGCCCGCATCCGCAAGGTGAAGCTGGACGGCCGGGAGCGGGCGCGGGCTGCCAGCCGGGCGAAGCACGGCTGACTCCTCCTCACCGAGGGCTCCTGAAAAGCCGGTTGACCCGGTTCTCCGCTGAGAGGAGAGCCGGGTTTTCGGTCTGCCTTCAGACCTTGTGCGGGGTACGCGGTGGCGCGATCTCATGGGCGTGTTGTTCGTGCGCTGTCAGTGACGTTCGAAAATCGGAGAGCAGGCGATCAAGTTTCGGACATGTAAACGGAAAACGCTCCGTCTATGTCCGTTATGAGAGAATTCAATCTCACCTGTCAAGCGCGATCAGGTGTCAGTCTTCGCAATTTTTGCTCAAAATATTGACGGTAGGGAGATCCCTATGTCTTCCGGGCTTGACGCGCGTTGACTCCCTTGGCGAAAGTTCCCCCAAACCACAGAACCTGCCGGTATCTGTGCTGCGCTCAACTTTCCGTCCCCCGGGGGAAGAACACACATGACAAGTCCAACCAAGGCCGAGGGCCCCGGCCCGTCGGTCGCCTTGGACCCTGAGCTGGCGGCGACCACCGAGATCGCCGTGCCCAAGAAGCTTGAGGGCCGTTCCCCCGGCCAACTGATGTGGCAGCGCTTCAAGCGAGACCGTACCGGCATGATCTCCGCCGGGGTAGTGATTTTCTTCTTCGTCGTCTCCGCACTGGCGCCGGTGATCTCCAAGCTGTACGGCAAGGACCCGTACACGCTGTACGCACAGGAGCCGGAGTACCCGTTCCTGCTCGACGACTTCGCCATGCCCAGCGGGGCATTCGGTGGTGTCTCCGGTGACTTCTGGTTCGGTGTCCAGCCTCAGCTGGGCCGCGACGTGTTCACGATGCTGCTGTACGGCATCCGCAACTCGCTCTTCATGGCCATGGTGCTGACGCTCCTTTGCGTCGTCACCGGTGTCCTCATCGGCCTGGTCGGCGGCTACTTCGGCGGCAAGGTCGACTACTGGCTGGGCCGGGTCACGGACTTCTTCCTGTCGTTCCCGAACCAGTTGTTCTTCATCGCCTTCATGCCCATCGTCACCGCGATGTTCGTCTCCCCGACGGATGAGACCCCCACCTACCTGCGCGTGGTCGCGATCATCCTGGTGATGTGGTTCCTCGGCTGGATGCCCATGGCCCGGCTCGTCCGAGGCTCGGTTGTCTCGCTGCGTGAGCGCGAGTTCATCGAGGCGGCCAAGGTCTCCGGCGCCTCGCGGTGGCGGATCGTCCGCAAGGAGATCCTGCCGAACGTCGTCACCCCGATCCTGGTGCAGGCCACGTACACGCTGCCCAGCAACATCCTGACGATCGCGTTCCTCTCATTCGTCGGGGTCGGCCTCGTCGAGCCGACCCCCGACTGGGGCCGGATGTTCCGCATCGGTGCCGAGATCTACGAACAGAACCCGTCGTTCCTGCTCTTCTCGGGCGGAGCACTGGTGATCTTCATTCTGGCTTTCAACCTCCTCGGTGACTCCGTCCGTGACGCGTTCGACCCGAAGACCGGACGGTGAAAACGTCCACGAGCAGGGGGGTGGCTGCCGCCCCCAGCGCCGGGCAACCGGATGGCCAGGCAGCACTTCTGGATAACGACCGACAGGTAGGTGCACAAGCATCATGAAGCCCATCCGATCGCGCTCTGTGAGAGCCATCGCCGCCATTGCGGTGGCCGGCTCGCTCGCGCTCACCGGCTGCTCCAGCGACAGCGGCAACGAATCGAAGGACCGGGCGAAGACCCAGGACGACGCGGCATCGCAGCAGAAGCCGGTCCAGTACGCCGACGCCGCGGCCTCGAACGGTCCCGCGGCGGAGGTGGCGGGCGCCAAATCCGGCGGCACGATCAACGTCTATGTGCAGTCGGACCTGTCCCACATGGACCCGGGCCAGATCTACGTCAGTGACGCGGGCCAGTTCGCCAACCTCGTGCACCGCGGTCTGACGAACTTCCAGGAGGACAAGAACGGCAACCTGAAGGTCGTCGGCGACGTCGCCACCGACTCGGGTCAGCCGTCCGACGGCGGCAAGACCTGGACGTACAAGCTCAAGAAGGGCGTCAAGGACGAGGACGGCAACGTCATCACGTCCAAGGACGTCCGCCACACGATCGAGCGCCAGTACTCGAAGGTCATCTTCGACGGCCCGACGTACGTCCAGACCTGGCTCTCCGGTGCCGACTACCGCAAGGACCTGCCGGACGGTCCGTACAAGGGCAAGCACCTTCCGGACACCGTCCTGGAGACCCCGGACGACGAGACGGTCGTCTTCCACTTCAACCAGCCGCGTCCCGACCTGCCGCAGGCTCTCGCCATGGCCGGTTACGCCATCGTGCCCGAGAAGCAGGACACGAAGGAGAAGTACGACAAGGCGCCGGCCGCGCTCGGCCCGTACAAGGTCTCCGAGTACAAGGCCGGCAAGTCCCTGAAGCTGGTCAAGAACACCCAGTGGGACGCGAAGACCGACTCGGTCCGGCACCAGTACGTCGACGGCTACAACTTCACCACCACGATCGACCAGGCCAGCCAGACCAAGCGCCTGATCGCCGACCAGGGTGAGGCCAAGAACGCGATCCAGTGGACCGACGCGGTCGACACGGCGCAGATCCAGGACGTCGTCTCCAACGCGGCGGTCAACAAGCGCACGGTCAAGGGCTACCAGCCGTACGTCTGGCAGATGTCCTTCAACCTTGACAAGATCAAGGACAAGAAGATCCGTGACGCCATCACGTACGCGATCCCGGCCCAGGCCATGGTCCAGGCCGACGGTGGCCGGTACGGCGGTGAGATCGCCGGTGGTCTGTTCGCCCCGACCCTGCCGGGCTTCGACGCGAAGTACGACCCGTACGGCAAGCTGAAGAAGCCCAACGGCGACCTCGAGAAGGCCAAGGAGCTGATCAAGGAGGCGGGCGTCAAGGAGGGCACCAAGCTCACCTACGCGTACTCCAACAGCCCGCGCGGCCAGGCGCAGCAGGTCATCATCAAGGACGCGCTGGCCAAGATCGGCTTCGATGTCCAGGCCAAGGAGATCGACCGCGCCACGTTCTACGAGCAGATCGGCAAGCTCAAGAACCCGTACGACCTCTACATGACCGGCTGGGGCCAGGACTGGCCGTCCCAGTCCACGGTCGTGACCCCGGTCTACGACGGCACGCAGATCGCCGACGGTTCGCCGAACTACTCGCACATCAACGACCCGCAGGTCAACAAGCTGATCGAAGAGGCTCTGAAGCTGGAGCCGGCTGAGGCCGCGGCGAAGTGGGAGCAGGCGCACAAGCGCATCGTCGAGGAGATCAACCCGGCTGCTCCGGTGTACTACTCGAAGACGATCCAGCTGTTCGGGTCGAACATCGGCGGTGCCAAGTACAGCGTCGAGTCGAGCTACATCGACATCAACAATGTGTTCCTGAAGCAGCCGTAACCGAGCGTCACGGCTGATCCGTGGGGGTGCGCGCCAGGCGGAGCGCACCCCCACGGACACCCATCCCCCTCACCGCACCGCCGCTTCCGAAGAGAGCAGCCGCCCGCCATGCTTCAGTTCCTCATCCGCAGGTCGATCAGCGCGGTCGCGATCATGTTCCTGATCGCCGCGTTCACGTTCTTCCTGTTCTACGCAGTCCCCCAGGACTTCGCCGCCCTCTCCTGCGGCAAGAACTGCTCGCCGGAGAACCTCGCTGTCATCCGGGAGAACCTCGGACTGGACAAGCCCATCACCACGCAGTTCTGGGACTTCATGGTCGGTATCGTGGCCGGCCGCGACTTCGCTGTCGGACACTGCTCGGCCCCGTGCCTGGGCGTGTCCTTCAAGAGCGGTGACTTCGTCTGGGACTCGCTCATGGACCGGTTCCCGCTGACGCTGTCGCTGACCATCGGCGGGCTCGTCATCTTCCTGCTGTTCGGTCTCGGCACCGGCATGCTCGCCGCCTGGAAGCGCGGCACCGTGGTCGACAAGCTCGCCAGCGGCGCGTCGATCGTGCTCAGCTCGTTTCAGATCTACCTGCTCGGCCCGATCGTCCTTGGCATCTTCGTCTACTCGACGGGCTGGATGGAGAACCCCAAGTACGTCCCGTTCACCGACGATCCGAGTGCCTGGTTCATCGGACTGCTCATCCCCTGGGCCGTGATGGCCACGATCTTCACCGCCCAGTACACGCGTATGTCCCGCTCGACCATGATCGAGCAACTGCAGGAGGAGCATGTCCGCACCGCGAGAGCGAAGGGCATGTCGCAGAAGTACGTGTTCTTCCGCTACGCCTGGCGCGGTGCCATGATCCCGATCGTCACCATCCTCGGCCTGGACCTCAGCTCGCTTCTCGCGGGCGGTGTGGTCACCGAGTTCACCTTCGACCTGGCGGGTATCGGCCGGCTCGCGGTGGAGTCGTCGTTGACCAAGGATCTGCCGCTGACGATGGGTGCCATGCTGTTCGGAGCCTTCTTCATCCTGATCCTGAACATCCTCGTGGACATCGCCTACGCGTTCATCGACCCGCGCGTGCGCCTCAGCTAGGAGAACGACCGTGACCACACTGACCAAGGTCGAAGACGCCCCGAACCCGACCGGTTCGGACGCCTTCCTCTCGGTCCGGGATCTGCGGGTGCAGTTCTCCACCGAGGACGGCGTCGTCAAGGCGGTCGACGGCCTGTCCTTCGACGTCGAGCGCGGCAAGACCCTGGGCGTCGTAGGTGAGTCGGGCTCCGGCAAGTCCGTCACCAACCTGACGATCCTCGGGCTGCACAGCCCCAAGACCACCACCGTCGAGGGCGAGATCGTCCTGGACGGCAAGGAGCTGATCACCGCCTCCGAGAAGGAGATGGAGAAGCTCCGCGGCAACAAGGCCGCCATGATCTTCCAGGACCCGCTGACCGCGCTCTCGCCGTACTACACGGTGGGCCGTCAGCTGTCCGAGCCGTTCATGAAGCACACCGGGGCCTCCAAGAAGGAGGCGAAGGCCCGGGCGATCGAGATGCTCGACAAGGTCGGCATCCCGCAGCCCCAGACCCGCTTCCACGACTACCCTCACCAGTTCTCCGGGGGTATGCGCCAGCGAGCGATGATCGCCATGGCGCTGATGTGCGACCCCGACCTGCTGATCGCGGACGAGCCGACCACCGCGCTCGACGTGACCGTGCAGGCGCAGATCCTGGACCTGCTGCGGGACCTCCAGCAGGAGTTCGGCTCCGCGATCATCTTCATCACACATGACCTGGGCGTCATCTCGCACATGGCCGACGATCTGCTGGTGATGTACGCGGGCCGGGCCGTGGAGCGGGGCAGCACCCGCGAGGTGCTTCGCACGCCCCAGCACCCGTACACCTGGGGCCTGTTGAGCTCGATGCCGAGGCTCGGCGGCGACCTCAACGAGGCGCTCACCCCCATCCCGGGGTCACCGCCCTCCCTGCTCAACCCGCCGTCCGGCTGCCCCTTCCACCCGCGCTGTACCTTCACGGGCGAGGTGGCGGGCAACCGCTGCGCCGACGAACGGCCGTCCCTGGCCGAAGGCCGCGCCGCCGCCTGCCACCTCTCGGGGGAGCAGAAGCAGACCATCTTCATCGACCAGATCCAGCCCCGGCTGCGCTAGGGAGAACCGAGACATGAGCGAGAACCTCACCCTCCCCGCACCGCAGGACTCGACCGGTACCTCGGCCGAGACGCTCCTCAGCGTCGAGGGCCTGACCAAGCACTTCCCGATCTACGGCGGCTTCCCGATCAAACGCAAAGTCGGCGCCGTTCAGGCCGTCGACGGCGTGGACCTGAGCGTCGGGGTCGGCGAGAGCGTCGGCCTGGTCGGCGAGTCGGGCTGCGGCAAGTCGACCACCGGCCGGCTGATCACGCGCCTGCTGGAGCCGACCGGCGGCAAGATCACGTACGCGGGCAAGGACATCGCGCACGCCTCGCGCAAGCAGCTCGCGCCGATCCGGTCCGAGATCCAGATGATCTTCCAGGACCCGTACTCCTCCCTGAACCCTCGGCAGACCGTCGGCACCATCATCAAGTCGCCGATGGAGGTCAACGGCATCGAGCCGCAGGGCGGCCGGGAGAAGCGCGTACGCGAACTCCTGGAGCTCGTCGGCCTCAACCCCGAGCACTACAACCGCTTCCCGCACGAGTTCTCCGGCGGTCAGCGTCAGCGCATCGGCGTGGCCCGGGCCCTGGCCCTCCAGCCGAAGCTGATCGTCGCGGACGAGCCGGTGTCGGCCCTGGACGTTTCGATCCAGGCGCAGGTCGTCAACCTGCTGCAGAAGGTCCAGCAGGAGATGGGCATCGCCTTCCTCTTCATCGCCCACGACCTCGCCATCGTGCGCCACTTCTCGCAGCGCGTGGCCGTGATGTACCTCGGCAAGGTGGTGGAGGTCGGCGACGGCGACTCGATCTACAACCGCCCCCGGCACCCCTACACCCATGCCCTCCTCTCGGCGGTCCCCGAGGTCGCCACCGAGGATTCCGAGGACCGCGAGCGCATCCGCCTCGCAGGCGACGTACCCTCCCCGATCCACCCCCCGTCCGGCTGCCGCTTCCGCACCCGCTGCTGGAAGGCCCAGGACAAGTGCGCCAGCGAGGAACCCCCGCTGATCCAGCTCTCCGGCAACCGCGGCGGCCACCTGACGGCCTGCCACTTCCCGGAAGACCCGACCACGGAGGCGCGGGACGAGGACGTGGTGATGGACCCGGCCCTGAAGGCGCTGGAGCAGGACGTGGCTGAGGCGGACGCCAAGGTCTCGAAGGGCTGACGCGCACGGAGCTCTCCCAGAGCCCAGCCCGTCGTGCGACGGTGATGACCTCGGGGCCGGGGGCGGGGTCGAAGGGACCCTGCCTCCGGCCCCGAATCGCCGTTGCACGACGGACCGGCGTCGACGACCGTCGAGTACGTCGGCGCAGTGGAATCGTGACGTGCTCTTGCTGACCTATGGCAGCCACCGGGCGGGCCGTCGATGGCCTCGGTGAAGGTGACACGGTCACCGACGTGACGGGCGTATGGGCCTCGTGTCGCACTTGTACGGCGTTGCCGTCGCCGACCGGGTCTCGTGTTCGGGCGTTCGGGCTTCCCGGGCCTGTATGGCGGGTCACCGCACGGCGCGAAGATTCCGCCGCAGCTCATCGTCCCCGTCGAGCTTTTGGGACGCGTGCCTGGTTATCAGGAACCAGTCCCAAGTAGAACTCGTCGCGGCGTAGTCCGACCCTGCCGAGGTGGCTGAGCAACGGGGATCCTGTCGCGGCCATCGGATCGCAGACGACACGTGTTCCGATGGCTGCGCTTGGTCTGTCCTGGTTAACCTGACTTGTGGCGAATTTTGCATCGATTGGTGAAATACGAGCCGACGTAGGGCGTAATAGCTTCAGGTGTGGTCTGAGTCGTTTTAGCTGGCAGTTTATGGAGGTTCTCAATCTTTCTGTCCTATTGATTTCGAGTTCCCTTCGATGGGGGATCTCGTGCGATTGGAGGGCAAGGTGCTGTCTGCGTATCGGCGTGAATCTCTTGGAGCTCAACTCTTGCTCAATTGAAGTGCGTGGTCGGTATTCGAGCTGATAGAACGGATGTGTCGCGGTCGATTGGGCCGTAACCGACTACGAACCTTGGACGGGGAATTGAACAGGAACAGGGTACTCACCGGCACTGTTACGACTCTGCTGCTTGCTGTCCTCGCGGCTATGATTCCGGCGACCGCGGCGCACGCAGAGGAGGGCGGTCGTTGGTACTTCAAGAACCAGTACAACGGAAAGTGCCTCAAGGGGAACGGCGAGGGCAGGAAGCTATCTCTGGGGACGTGTAAGAGGAAGAGTGCCTTCCACTGGATCAACTACGGATCGAGCGGGTTCGCCAACTTCAGCACCGACGTGTATCCGTATGGCGCTATTTGTATCAAAGACAACGGACGGACTAAGACGCCCACATTGGTGGCGTGCGGGAAGCCTAACACCAGCGGTTGGCAATACACCTCCGCTAACAACAATGCCAAGACAGGAATCGCGACCCTCTGCGGATACGTGCAGGCTGTGAGCACAACCAAGGTCACCTGCACGAAGCGCCCGGAAAATCGCAAGAAGATGACCTGGATAGTAAAGTACTCCTTGAACTGAAAGTCAGCTGTCCATGCTGGAGCTTAGGGACTGAATCCCCACCCTGCGGGGGGATTCGGTCCCATTTTCAGCTCCGGGGGTCTGACAGAGGATGTGCCAATTCCTGGGGAGGCTGTCACATCCGCGCGCTGCCGGCCCGTGTATAGCCGTCGGCGCATCGCTTGCGGGGCGAATCGTCAGCCAGGGCGGTTCTCGGTCTTGCCGTAGCGGCGAAAGGCGGAGGTCTCCACCGTCCACGGGCCGAACGGCACAGCGTCTCCGAAGATGTACGGGTCCTTGTGCCGGTAGCGGTTCTTGCAAGGGCCCGAGTGCACCTCGATGGTGCCAGTGCGAGGGTCGACGATCATGTAGTGCGCGATGCCCATAGCGGGGTACTCGGTGAGCTTCTCGCCGTGGTCGTTGTTCGGGTTGGACGGCGAGACGGACGCCGCTCCGTCCGCTGTGGCGGCGCTGCTTGTAGGGATCAAGTCCGGTGCGGTTCCGCGGAGTTGATCCCTGCGGCTAACCGGGAGTTGTCTTGACGGGCAGGGCGGCTGCCTCAAGTGCCGAAGTCGCTGTCGATGGCGTCCAGGAAGGCGTCCATGGCGGCATCGTCCCCGGGCGTGACGTCGGGCGCGCTCTCCTCGGCAGCGCGGCCGACCGCGTCCACCTCCGTGAACCGGGCCAGGACGCGCCGGCGCCGCGCCGCCTCGGCGAGTGCCGCCGTGCGTAGGAATGCGGAGAGACCGGGACCGGAGGCGGTTGCGGCCTCGCGGATCGCGGTGTCCTCACCAGGACCGACGGTGAGGGTGATGCGATGTGCCGCCATGCTTCCACCGTAGGGCGCTCTCGCGAACGGCGTCTGTTCGGCGGCCGCACGCGTCCTCATGCACGCGTCCGGAGAGGCGCGGACCGGCCCGATTAATCGTTCGACAGGCGACGGCGGCCGGGGAATGCTCGCCACGGCCACAACAAGCCTTCTGAAGGAGCCAGTTGAACATCGACAAGATCACCTTCGACTGTACCGGCGACCCGTACGACCTGGGCCTCTTCTGGAGTCGCCTCCTGGAACGCCCGTTGGCCGAAGACGACAAGCCCGGCGACCCGGAGGCCCTCATCGCGGACCCCGACGGCGGTCCCGCGCTGCTTTTCGTGCGGGTCGAGGAGGGCAAGACGGCCAAGAACCGGCTTCACCTGGATATGAAGCCGAAGGGGCGGACCCGTGCCGAGGAGGTTGAGCGGGCGCTCGCGCTCGATGCGCGGCTGCTCGACGACCGTACGCGGCCCGACGGCGGCGGGTGGGTCGTGCTGGCTGATCCCGAGGGCAACGAATTCTGTGTGGAGCGCGAAGCGTCCACGTAGCGCAGGGCTCGGCATAGGTGCACAAATGCACATCAACTTCGTTAACACGTAAGCAACTTCGCCGACCCGATACCGATATACGGACGCGTCAAGCTCGACAGCGTACGGCCGTGCGGGTGCCGTAGACCGGCCGGGGCGCGCCATGTCTCCCCGGCCGGTCGCACGCGTTCAGGGCACGTTCAGGGTGCGCTTCAGGAAGTCGACCTGGAGCAGCAGCAAGTTCTCGGCCACCTGTTCCTGCGGGGTCATGTGCGTGACTCCGGAGAGCGGCAGCACCTCGTGGGGGCGGCCGGCGGCCAAAAGTGCCGAAGACAGGCGCAGGCTGTGGGCCACCACCACGTTGTCGTCGGCCAGGCCGTGGATGATCATCATCGGGCGGACGGGTTCGGCGGCGCCGACCAGGCCGTTGTCGTCGATCAGGGAGTTCGCGGCGTAGACCTCGGGCTGCCGGTTCGGGTCGCCCAGGTAGCGCTCCGTGTAGTGGGTGTCGTACAGGCGCTGGTCGGTGACCGGGGCGCCCACGACGGCCGTGTGGAAGACGTCCGGGCGGCGCAGCGCCGCGAGGCCGGCGAGATAGCCGCCGAACGACCAGCCGCGGATGGCGACCCGGTTCAGGTCCAGCGGGAAACGCTCGGCGAGCGCCTGGAGCGCGTGGATCTGGTCGTCCAGGACGATCGCAGCCATGTCGTCCTTGATCGCCTTCTCCCAGGCCGGCGAGCGGCCCGGCATCCCGCGCCCGTCCGCGACGATCACCGCGAAGCCCTGGTCGGCGAACCACTGCGAGGTGAGGTATGGGTTGTGCGCCGCCAGCACCCGCTGTCCGTGCGGGCCGCCGTACGGGTCCATCAGGACCGGCAGCGGACCGTCGCCGTCGGTGTGGCCCGTGGGGAGCAGGACGGCGCACGGCACACGGCGCGCGCCCGCCTCCGTGAGGCTCACGCGCGGGCTCAGTCCGGGGTCTTCGGCGTACGAGGCCACAGTCGCCGCCGCCTTGCCCTCGTGCAGCACGCGCACCTGGGCGCCGGGGCGGTCGGGGACGGCCGAGACGAGCACCGTCACGGGGCCGGAGCGCACCGCCGAGTGCACTCCGGGCTCCTGCGAAAGGCGTTCCACGCCAAGGTCGTTGACCCGGTAGACGTGGACCTCGCCGATCTCGGGAGCAGCAGCCGCCGCCTCGCCCGCCGACGCGGACACCAGCACATCGTCCTCCGAGACGTCGAGCACCGCGCGTACGTGCAACTGCGGCCCCGTCAGCGGGCGTTCACCCACCGCGAGCACCCGCGCCCCGCCCTCGTCGGCGATCCGCACGAGCTGTCCGGCGGGGCTCCAGCAGGGCACGCCGGGGAAAAGATCCAGCCATTGTGGGTCTTCGTCCGCGTGCACCATCCGGGTCGCCCCGGTGTCCGGGTCCACGGCCAGGTAGAGCTGGCTCCGCTGGTCCCGCGCCTGTACGAGGAGGAGCGGCGCCCCGGCCGCTGACCAGTGCACTCGTGCCAGATAGGGGTAGCGCGCCCGGTCCCACACGACCTCCGTACGCGCCCCGTCGAGCCCGAACACGAAGAGGCGTACGTCCGCGTTGTCGGTTCCGGCCGCCGGATACGCGACCTGCTGCGGAGCCTGTTCCGGCCGCGCGGGGTCGGCGATCCACCAGCGGCGTACGGGCGCGTCGTCGGCCCGCGCCACCAGCAGCCGGTCCGAGTCGGGCGACCACCAGAAGCCGCGCGAACGGCCCATCTCCTCCGCCGCGATGAACTCGGCCAGGCCGTACGTCACCGTCTCCGACTCGGGTTCCGCGAGCGCTCGGTCGCCCTCGCCCTCGGCGCCGGTCACCCGCAGGGCGCCCCCGGTGACGTACGCCACGAGCCGTCCGTCGGGGGACGGGCGCGGGTCCAGCACGGGGCCGGGCACGGGCAGTTCACGCGCCGTACCGGCCCGCAGTTCGGCCGTGAACAGCCGCCCGGACAACGCGAAGCAGGCCAACTCCGCCGCCGTGTCGGTGGCATAGCCGACGATGCCCGCGCCGCCCTCCCGGCTGCGCTCCCGGCGCGCCCTCTCCTCGGCCGACAACCGCTCGGTAGCGCCGCCGAGCAGCGCCTGCGGATCGGCGGCGACGCGTTCCTCGCCGTCCGCGACATCGAGGACCCACAGCAGATTCGCCCGGTCCGTGCCGGAGCGGGACCGCAGGAACGCGACCCGGGAACCGTCGGGCGCCACGGTGAAGGCGCGGGGCGCGCCTAGCGAGAAGCGCAGGGTGCGCGCCTGCCGGCGCGGAAAGGAGAGAGGCTCGGTGGTCATGCCCCCGACCATATTGGCCATGCGCCCCCTTGTGCGGCTGTGCGCCGATCGATGCGCACGGATGGATAGTTATGATCAATGGCGCTGCCTGGGTATGAACCCGCTGGCTGCCGTACTGACCCGTACTGACCCGACGCGTCCCTGGGAACCTTGGAGGTGAACCGCCGTGGCACTCTCGATTTCGGCGGTGGTGCTGCTGGCGATCATCGTCTTCCTGCTGGTCAAGAAATCGGGACTGAAGGCCGGTCACGCGGTCGTCTGCGTCCTGTTCGGCTTCTACCTGGCCAGCTCGACGATCGCGCCCACGATCAGCGAGGTGACGAACAACATCGCGGGCATGATCGGGGACATCAAGTTCTGAGCGGCCTCAGGAGCCGCGCTTCATAGGCATACGCCGGGGCCCTGTGGGGGCGGGGCCCCGCCTCTGGCCGACCCGAATGCCGCGTACGCCAGCGCCGGGCAGTTCGGCGACGTACTGGCCGAGGAGATCGTCCGCGACCTCCAGTCAGCCCTGAACGAGTTCACGGCCATCGCCCGTTCGTTGGGCGGCGAGGTCGACGTACCGGAGGCCGAGGTCGAGTAGTCGGCTGGTCAGCCTTCGGACACGTACGGCACGAAGTCGGCCCACGCCTTCGGCGACAGCGCGAGCTGAGGGCCGTCGGTGTCGTCCACCCCACGCGGCGCCCGCCTCGCCCGGCTCCTCGCCACGGAGTGGCTGCGCACCTGGGATCTGCCGTACGGCGTCCCCGACCGGGCCGCCCACGTGGTCGCCGAACCCGGCACCCGCTGCCGCAACTGCACCGAGCGCCAGGCCCAGCCACCCGCCTTCACGGCCGTCTGACGGAACGCCGCAGGCTCACCCCTGCGGGTGAATATCACCAACTGGGCTTCTTTCAGGGCGTGTTGCTGCCTTACGTTCGCTACAGAACTTGCCTCTGGCATGTGCTTCCAGCGGCTTCCGTCAGCTCTCCGTCCGCCCGCTCACAGGGAACCCTCATGGTCAACTCGCCCCACGAGGCGATGCACCGCATCTTCCAGGAGTACCCCGGCCTGTTCACCGGCGTCTCCAAGGTCCTCGGCCTCCCGTTTGTCCAGCCCACGTCTGTCACGGTTCTGCCGACCGATCTCACAGAGATTCAGCCTGTTGAACGCCGTGTCGACACACTCCTGCGCTTCGACGGTGCCGAGCCGATGCTGCTGGCCGTCGAAGCACAGAGTGAGAAGGACCCGAACAAACCCGCCAGCTGGGCCTACTACCTGTCCTTCGTACGCGCCAAGTACAAGATCCCGGTCCTGCTGCTGGTCGTCTGCCAGGACCGGGCCACGGCCGAGTGGGCCGCCCAGCCCGTATCCCTCGGCCCTCCCCAGTGGCCCGCACTCACCTTTCGCCCGCTCGTGGCGGGTCCGCACAACATGCCCGTGATCACTGACCCGCATGAGGCTCGCGCCGACCTGGCGCTGGCCACGCTGTCCGCCGTTACCCACGCGAAGAATCCGGATGTCGGTGGGATACTGAAGGCCCTCTCCACCGCTCTTCAGGACGTGCCCGAAGCGGTCGCAGACCCCATCATCGAATTCACTGCACAAGGCCTGAGCGGCAACCGCCGCGCCACGCAACTCTGGAGGAACTTGATGGCCGTGGACCTCTCCTTCTACAAGTCCTGGCTCTCCGAAGAGATCCGTGACGAGGGGCGTGCTCAGAGGGGCGCGGAGGACATCCTGCTCGTCCTGGAGGCACGCGGCCTCGACGTCTCCGACGAGATCCGCGAACGCATCACCGCCTGCGACGACCCGGACCTCCTCCGCCGGTGGCTCACCCGAGCCGTCACCGCGCCATCCGCCGAAGAGATCTTCACTGACGCGGGAGAAGACGCCTGAGACCTGCGGGAGCCGTCAGGCCTGACCACCGGCCTCTACGGCTCCCGCATCCGGACGGACGTGATCCGGAAACGGTGGGGACCGGAATCAGCCACCTCCGTCCGAGCTGGTCCGACCGGCTTGACTGGCCCCCGTGTGGCTCGGGAATCGGGCACGTAGAGATCGTGACGATGAGTTGCACGGGGTGACGGTGTGACGGGGCGATGTCAATGACGGGCAGCCTGGAAGCCTCGTACGGCCGGGGCCCAGGGAGCCGCGTACGGTCCTGGCTCATAGGGTGGGCCCATGACGGAACTGCCCGGCCGCCGACTGCTCCTGGTGCACGCGCACCCGGACGACGAGTCGATCAACAACGGCGCGACCATGGCCCGGTACGCGGCCGAGGGCGCCCAGGTCACCCTGGTGACCTGCACGCTGGGCGAGCGGGGCGAGGTCATTCCGCCCGAGCTCGCTCATCTCACCGGCGAGGCCCTCGGCAGCCACCGCCGCACGGAACTCGCGGCGGCGATGGACGCCCTCGGCGTGCACGACTTCCGCTCCCTCGGCGGCTCCGGCCGCCACCAGGACTCCGGGATGATGGGCCTGCCCGACAACGACGACCCGCGCTGCTTCTGGCAGGCGGACCTCGACGAGGCCGCCGCGGAGCTTGTCGGGGTGATCCGCGAGGTACGGCCGCAGGTGCTGGTCACCTACGACCCCGACGGGGGTTACGGCCACCCCGACCACATCCAGGCCCACCGGGTCGCGATGCGCGCCGCGGACCTGGCCGCCGAGCCGGACTTCCGCCCGGACCTCGGCACAGCCTGGACGATCACGAAGATCTACTGGAACCGCGTACCGCGCTCCGTCGCCGAAGAGGCCTTCGCGCGCCTGAAGGACGTACTGGACGAACTGCCCTTCCCCGCCTCCGCCGCCGTCGACGACGTTCCCGGTGTGGTGGACGACACTCTGATCACGACGGAGATCGACGGCACGGCGCACGCCGCCGCCAAGGCCGCCGCGATGCGGGCGCACGCCACGCAGATCGAGGTCGTGGAGCCGTGGTTCGCGCTGTCGAATCAGCTCGCGCAGCCGATTTTCCTCGTGGAGTACTACGAGTTGGTGCGGGGTGAACGGGGTGAACGGGGTGGGGCGGCTTCCGGGGCGCCGGAGGCGGACCTGTTTGCGGGGATTTCGGGGACTTCTGAGGTGAGTGCGTGATGAGTACGGCGAACAGGGCGAACAGATCAAGTGCGCGCAGCACCGGTGGTACGGGGAGCATGCTCGCGCAGCCGTTGGTGCCGCCCTCGGGGGCCCGAATTGCCGCCTATCTGGGGCTGTTTGCGCTGGGTGCGGTGGTCGGGGCGGCCGGGGGGCTGGTTCAATCCGGCTGGTTCCCGGGCGGGTTGCTGCTCGCGCTCGCCGGGGCGGCCGGGCTCTTCCTGGGTGCGGCGCGGGCGCTCGGCAGCCGGGCCGGGGCGGTGGCGCCCGCGGCCGGGTGGATGGTCGCCGTCATCCTGCTCACCGCCAGCCGACCGGAGGGCGACTTCCTCTTCGCCGCGGGAGCCGGGTCGTACCTCTTCCTGCTCGGCGGGATGGCTGTGGCTGTGATGTGCGCCACGCTTGGTGCGGGGCGGCAACCACCTGGCTCCACCGCCCGACTTGGCAAGTGACGTACTACTTCGCCGCAGAACGCGCGTGGGGGTCCGGTGTGGGTTTCCTCAGCGGTCGCCGGATAAGCGCCAGAGGTGGCCAGTATGGTGGTGCGCGCCGCCGAGCCGCCCGAAACGAGGTTGAGGTCGAGTACACGGGCGGCGGAGCCAATCGGGAGAACCTGCCTTGAGTCGTGAAACTGACAGTTCGTCCTCCGGGCCCAACGGGCGCGGCGGAACCGCCTACCCGTCGGGCACGCCGCCGTACGGGACCCCCACGGGTCCCGAAGACGGTGCCGACGTGGGGCGTTCCGCCGGTGAACGGCCGGAGGAGGTCAAAACCGAGACCACGCTGACGACACGGATCCGGATCAACATCCCTGGATCCAGGCCCATTCCGCCGGTCGTCGTGCGGACGCCCGTCGCTGACGCCGAGAAGTCCGACAGCGGCTCGAAGAGCACGAACGGTGCGAACGGGTCGGCCGGTTCGGCTGGTTCGGCCAGACCGGCTTCCGCCGCGGCCGAAGCGGGGCCGAGCGCTTCCTCGGGTGTGCCCAAGTCCCCGGATCCCGCGCCGTCTTCCGGCCCCGGCGCCGCCGCCGAGGAGAAGACGAGCGACTGGTTCGCGCCTCGTAAGTCCGGTGCGCCCAAGGGCGGTCAGGGCGGTGGCTCGACCAATGGGGCGGGTATCTCCGGCAGTTCGGCGGGTACGGGCTCGGGTGCCTCCACAGGTACGGGCGCTGCCGGCGCCCGTCCCGGGAGCGCGGGTGCGCGTCCCAGTGGAGCGCCAAGGCCCGGCGGCGGGAACGGCACGAATGGTGCGGGGCTGCCCGGTGCGGGCGGCACCAGTGCTGTGGCGCCGGGGCATGGTGGCGGTACCGGGTCCTTTGACGTGTCCGGTGTGCTGGCGGCGGGGCCGCTGGGAGCCGGTAGCGGGAGTGGCTCCGGGAACGCGAATGGGGCGAACGGCGCCAGTGACGACGCCTCGCGGCGCGATGATCTGCCGTACTTCTCCGAAGGCGGCCGGAGTGGCCAGGGCGGACCTGACGGTCCGGGCGGTCCCTCCGGGCCGACCGGTGGACCGGTCACCGGGGACGGGCCGATGGCGCCTGGCGGTGCCGGGCGGCCGGGGGGCCAGGGAGGTCCTGACAGTTTCGGAGGGCCTGGTGGGATCGGGGGCCAGGGAGTCCCGGGCAGCCACGGTGCTTCCGGTGGACCGAACTACGCCGGCGGCCCAGGCGGATCCGGCTCGCCGGCCGGTGGACCTGGCCGTCGTGGAGGTCCGGGTGCTCCGGGGGACCCTGGTTCTCTGGGTGGTCCGAACGGGCTGGGCGGGCCGAATGGTCCGGGCGGTCCCGGTGGATCCGGCGCTCCGGCCGACGGCCCTGGGTGGTCCGGGGGCCCCGGTGGCCCTGGTTCCCCGAGTGGTCTGACCGGTCCCGGTGGCCCGAACGGGCTTGGCGGACCTGGTGGATCGGGTGCTCCGGCGGGCGGTCCTGGGTGGTCCGGGAATTCCGGTGGTCCCGGTTTCCTGAATGATCCGAACCGGCCGGGCGGGCCTGGTGGATCCGGTGCTCCGGCCGGCGGCCCCGGTGGTCCGGATGGCCCCGGCTCCCCGAGCGGTCCCAACGGGCCCGGCGGCCCGAACGGCCCTGGCAGTGGC
>NZ_JAAKZX010000106.1 GCF_011045025.1 Streptomyces ureilyticus | reverse complement strand
CGCGGGGTTCCGGGTGGCCAAGTCCTTTGAGCCTTGCCAACGGCGCCGCCATGACAGCCATACCCAGAACCCCTGGGCCCTCTGATCTTACGAATGACCAGAGCAACCACCCTTGAAAGGTAGGACCGCTGTGACCAGCTCTGCGGGTCGGTGTCTCTGGACGGCGCCCACATGCTGGGAGCACACGCTGAGCCCATCGTTGATCGTGCATGATCAACGCGAGCCCCTCGACCGGCTACCGCGCGGCGGGGAGGCGACACACTGATCACGTAAGGAGATGGCGTTGTCCATCTGGGAAGCACTGGCCGTCCTCGCAGCCGGCATCGGAGCGGGCACGATCAACACCATCGTCGGCTCCGGCACCCTGATCACCTTCCCGGTGCTGCTCGCCACCGGGCTGCCGCCGATCACCGCCAACGTCTCCAACGCCCTCGGCCTCGTCCCCGGCTCCATCAGCGGAGCCATCGGCTACCGCGCCGAACTGCGCGGGCAGGGCCGCCGCGCGCTCGTCCTCGGTCTCACCGCTCTCATCGGCGGACTCGGCGGCGCCATCCTGCTGCTCGCCCTGCCCTCCGAGGCCTTCGACACGATCGTCCCCGTACTGATCGCCCTCGCGCTCATCCTCGTACTGCTCCAGCCACGCCTAGCCAGAGCCGTACGACGCCGCCGCGACAAGAACGGCACCACCTCCCGCCCGCACGGCGGACCCGCCCTCCTGGCCGGACTGCTCCTCGCGAGCGGGTACGGCGGCTACTTCGGCGCCGCCCAAGGGGTCCTGTACCTCTCCCTGATGGGCCTGCTCCTCGACGAGGACCTGCAACGCGTCAACGCGGTCAAGAACATCCTCGGAGCCGTCGTCAACGGCGTCGCCGCCTGCTTCTTCCTCTTCGTCGCCGAGTTCGACTGGACGGCGGTCCTGCTGATCGCCGTCGGCTCCGCCCTCGGCGGGCAGATCGGCGCCAAGGTCGGCCGCCGCCTCCCGCCCACCGCGCTCCGCGCCGTCATCGTCGCCGTCGGCGTCATCGCGATCGTGCAACTCCTGCTGCGCTGACGCACCGGGGCTGACACACCGCCAAGACCCGCCCGGCGTCGGTGACACGGGCAGGAGAAAGCCGTCAACTCCCGTGTGTTAACAGCAGTTTGCAGGTCACGAACAGAGCGGAATGGACTGTTCCGTGAGCTCGCCGCCATGTGTAGGGTGCACTCAAATCTGCTGAGAGGTGTGGACCAGTGGGACTGACACGTCGTGCGCTCATCAAGCGTGGAGCCGGACTCGCCGCGGGGGCAGGGGTGTTGGGCAGTCACGCGACGCCGGGCTGGGCCTCCCCGGACGTGGCCGGCCAGGCGGGCGCGCATGCCGTCGAGGTGACCGTCACGGAGGTGACCAACGCCTCCGCCTCGCTGACCCCGGACGGCCGGACCGTCGTCCTGGACCTGTTGAACGTGTTGTGGACGCTGCCCGCCGAAGGCGGTGACGCGGTGCGGCTCACCGGTATCGAGGAGGAGGCGAGCGAGCCGGACTTCTCGCCGGACGGCCGCCGGATCGTCTACCAGGCCTACACCGACGGCGCCTTCCACCTCTGGCTGATGAACGCCGACGGCACCGGGCGGAAGCAGCTCACCTCCGGTGACACCGACCACCGCGAGCCGCGCTTCTCGCCGGACGGCACCCGCATAGCCTGCGCCGCCGAGTACGACAGCCGGTACGCGATCCATGTCATCGACGTCGACAGCGGCGATGCCACCGTCTGGACCACCGGCACCGCCCAGGAGGCCCAGCCCTGCTGGACGCCCGACGGCACGGCGATCGCCTTCACCACCGGTACCAACGACGCCCCACAGACCGTCGACCAGGTCAGCGCCGACGGCACCCGCACCACCCTCGCCAAGGTCACCGAGGGCCGCCTCGCCGGGCCCTCCCTCTCGCCCGACGGCAGCCGGCTCGCCTACGTCCACCTCACCACCACCTCCGCCGCGCTCGTCGTCGACGGCGAGAGAGTGTCCGACGACGGCGAGGACGTGTTCCCCTTCGCCGCCCGCTGGGCCGGTCCGGACGAGCTCCTCTACACCGCCGACGGCCGCCTTCGCCGTCGTACGCTCCAAGGCAGGGTCGAGGACATCCCGTTCAGCGCCCGCGTCACCGTGCCCAGGGTCGCCGAACGCCCCGCCTCCGCCCGAGACTTCGACGACGCCGGCGGCCGCCAGGTGAAAGGCATCGTCGGTCCCGCGCTCTCCCCGGACGACGGCAGCGTCGCCTTCGGCGCCCTCGGCGACCTGTGGATCATGCGCCGCGGCAAGGCCCCCGAGGCGGTCGTCGACGACGGTCACCGCAACACCGACCCGGCCTGGTTCCCGGACGGCCAGGGCCTCGTGTACGTCAGTGACCGCGACGGCGGCATCGCGCTGTGGCGGTACGACCTCGCCACCCGCGCCAAGCGCCGCCTCACCGACGCCACCCTGTCCGCCGCCGCGCCCACCGTCAGCCCGGACGGCACCACCGTCGCCTTCGTCTCCGAGGGCGCCACCCTCTGCACCCTGGAACTCGCCACCGGCGCCGTCCGCAAGGTGGCCGGCCCGCTGAACGCCCCCGGCCGCCCCACCTTCACCGCCGACGGCACACGCCTGGCCGCCGCCGTCCTCGTCCCCGTCACCCCGCGCTACCGCGAAGGCCACAACCAGATCCTCACCGTCGACCTCGCCACCGGCGAGTCCCACTACAGCGAGCCCCTCCCCGGCGGCTCCCTCGCCAACCGCATCGACGCGGGCCCCGTCCACTCTCCCGACGGCACCAGGACGGCGTACATCGCCAACGGCACCCTGCACATCAGCGACCTCGACGCCGACGGCCGTACGACCGGCCCCGCCCGCCGGGTGGGCGCCGAGACCGCCGACGCGCCCAGTTGGAGCGGCGACTCCGCCACCCTGCTCTACCTCTCCGACGGCCGCCTTCGCCTCACCACGCCGAGCGGAAAGACCTCAGCCGTCCCGCTCCGGCTCTCCTGGCGCCCGGCTCTGCCCACCGGCCGTACGGTCATCCAGGCCGGAGCCCTCTGGGACGGCACCGGCCCCGACCTGCGGCGCGACGTCGACATCGTCCTCGACGGCCACCGCATCACCGCCGTCACCCCGCGCGGCGAGCGTCCCGTCCGGTCCGGCGACAAGGTCGTCGACGCCCACGGCCTGACGGTGCTGCCCGGCTTCGTCGCCGTCCACGAGCACGGCCCTTGGGAGCGCAACGAACTCATGCGCCTGTGGCTCTCCTTCGGCGTCACCGCCCTGCGCTCCCCCGGCACCGCCCACTACGCGGCCGTCGAGGCCAAGGAGGCCCTCACCTCCGGCCGCCGCACCGGCCCCCGCGTCTTCACCGCCGGCGACCTCGTCGACGGCTCCCGCATCTACTACTCCTCGGGCCGCCCGGTCACCGACGACGAGCAGCTGCGCCGCGAGATCGGCAAGGCCCGCGCCCTCGGCCACGACATGGTCAAGACGTACGTCCGGCTGCCCTATCCCCTGCAGCACAAGGCGGTGCGGGCCGCCCACCGACTCGGCCTGCGGACCACGTCCCACTACCTGTTCGGCCCGCTCGGCCTGGGCGCCGACGGCGTCGAGCACATCGGCGGCACCAGCCGCTACGGCCGCCGCCAGAAGGAGACCCACCTCGGCCACAGCTACCAGGACGTCACCGGCCCGCTGGCCGCGAGCGGCATGGCGTTCACGCCCACCTTCGGGCTGTCCGGTCTCGGCCTGTCCGCCGTCCGGTCCGCCCTCTACCGCCACGCCGAGTGGGCCCTGGACGACACCCGGTTGACCTCCCTGCTCACCACCGCCGAGTACGCGGAGCTACGCGAGGGAATCGAGGCGGCGCTCGCCGACGAGCCGACCGCCGAACTCGCCTTCGTCGCCCGGCACGGCACGACCGTCCGCCGCCTGGTCGAACAGGGCGCCCACGTCGCCGTCGGCACCGACAGCCCGCTCGTCCCGCCCGGCGTCTACTACCACCTCAACCTGCAGACCATGGTCCGCCACGGCGTCAGCCCGTACGAGGCACTGCGCTCCGCCACCGTCCAAGGAGCCCGCACCCTGGGCCTGTCCGACCAGCTCGGCACCATCGAGCCCGGCAAGCTCGCCGACCTCGTCCTGGTCGAGGGCGACCCGACGACGGACATCGCGGCCGCGGCTGCCGTGCGCCAGGTCGTCGTCGGCGGTGTTCCACACACGGTCGCGGACCTGACGGCGACAGCGACGGCGACGAAGCAGAGTGGGAGGGCCGTCCGCAACGCCACCCTGCCCGACGTGCCCCAACAACCGGCCCACGAACGCTTCTGGTGGCATCGGGAGGAGCACATCCCCCGCTCTTGCTGCTGAAGGCCGACCCGGCGACACGTCTGCCGGGAGGAGCTCACCGATCACGAACGCCGGCTGCTGACCGGTCCCTGAGGGTGACGCGCGGCGACCATCCGGACGCGAGCCCGCGAGGCGGGTGACCTGGTGGTGGTCCGCTGGGGGTGGCCTCGGAAATCCGGGACGGAACACGCGAAGGAGACAACGGCATGTTCGGACAGTCGAAGGCGTTCAGCGGCTTCTCGGTCGACGACCTCGGCAAGGCCCGCCAGTTCTACGGCGAGACCCTCGGCCTCCAGGTGGAGGAGAGCGGGCAGGGCGACATGAGGATGCTCACGATCAAGCTGGGCAGCGGCGCGAGCGTCTTTGTCTACCCCAAGGACAACCACACACCCGCGAGCTTCACGATCCTGAACTTCCCCGTGGACGACATCGAGACCGCCGTCGACGGGCTGACACAGCGCGGCGTGAGCATGGAGCGCTACCCGGAGTTCGGGGCCGACGCCAAAGGCATCGTCCGGGACCCCGAGGGCCCGATGGCGATCGCCTGGTTCACGGACCCGGCGGGCAACGTCCTGTCCGTGATCCAGGAGAGCTGAGCCCCCGCCCACGCTTGAAGCCTGTTCTGGTCGAACATCGCATGCGACATGCCTGGTGTTCGGGTCCGCCGACAGCCGGCGGTCACACGGAAAGCGTCACCCGCCGCCGTCGAGATCGGTGCGCTGGCGGAGCACCCGAAGCTCGTGGCCGAGGAGCTGCATCTCGTACAGCTTCCCGCGCGCGTTGTTGAAGGGGCGGTGGAGCACCATCATCAGCCGGCCGTCGAAGGTGTGGAACAGCATGCCGTGACCGCTGTCGTTCCGGACGAGCGTCCGTCGCTGACTCCACGGCCCCTTGATGTCGCCGGACTTCGAGACTGCGTAGGTCTGCACATAGAGGCCACCGATGGTGCCGTCCGGGTTGGCCACGTTCTTTTCGTACGTCGACCACAGCATGATCAGGGATTTGTCAGGGGTGCGGTACAGCTGCGGGCCGTCGGTGACGTAGGGCGGGAGCTGATGCGGTACGCCGCCGGGGATCTGCTCGCTGATCCAGAACGCGTCCGAGGCCTTGAACAGGTAGGCCGGATCGCCGACGGTTCCCGACAGGTCCGGAGTCAGCCGGATCGCTCCCATGGTTCCGTCGATGGTCTGCAGCCACTCGTGCGCGTACACCATCCAGGGCTGCCCGGACGGGTCGACGTAGAGCGTGCCGTCGAGGGTCATGAGGTTCTCGGGCGGGGTGGGGCGTGACCGGTCGATGACGGTGAAGGGACCCAGCAGCGAGTCGGAGACAGCGATGATCGTGCCGCGCATGTAGTTCCCGACAGGGAACGGCGTGCCCCATTGGTTGGGTGGTGGTATCGGAAGCGGCTTGTCCTGGTTGTGCAGAGTGGTGAACAGGTAGTATTTGCCGCCCCACTCGTGCACCTCCGGCGCCCACGCACCGCGGGTTGCCCAGAGTTCCTCCTGGTCGGCGGTCCGGAAGACCACGACGGGGCGCATCCAGTCGCGCAGGTCGCGGCTGCGGTAGACCATCGTGCCGATGCCGTCCACACCCGATACCGATGGGGCGTTGGACGTGTAGAGGTAGTAGGTCGCGGTCTTCTTGTCGGCGACGATGAACGGGTCGTGCAGGGGCATGTCGGGAAGCCGCATGAGATCGGCGTCAGCCGCGGTCGAAGACGTCGTTGACACGCCGTCGGCGGAAGCGGACGCAGACGAGGGAGTCGCTGCGCCGAGGGCGGCTGCGGCCGTAGCCGCGCCGGAGGTGGCGACGAAGCTACGTCGGGATCGAGGCAAGGTGGGGCGGCCTTTCCGGGAGATGTGGGAGGCGGGCGCGCCTGCTGTTCTGGTGACAAACCCATGACGTGCCGAGCGGGCTCTTCTGGGTATGCCGGTCTTCTCTTGCCGGGGGTCCTTGATCTCCTGCGTGGGAGTCTCGGGTAGCTGCGATCAGGCCGACGACCGTTGCGATGAGTGAGAACGTGACGACGAAGCGCGCGGTCCGGCTGAGGAGGACGTCGGTGGGGGTGCGGTCGAGGCTCGGACGACGAGTTCGACCGGTAGGTCACTCGACGATGGCCCTTCGGTGTCGGGCTCTTCGATGGCGTGGATGAGACGCTTGAGTCCTTCCCTGGCTGCTGCGTCGAACGGCTGGCGCACAGTGGTCAGGGGTGGGGTGACGTAGGCGAAGACGGGGTTGCCGTCGAAGCCGATGACACTGACATCGTGGGGCACGCGTCGGCCGGCTTCTGTCAGGGCGTGGATCAAGCCGATTGCCATGTCGTCGCCCGAGACGAAGACCGCGGTCACCTCGGGGTCAGCGGCCAGTTCGCGGCCCGCCAGGTAACCGGACGCGGCCGACCAGTCACCTTCGAGGAGGGGAGGTTGGTGCCTGCCGCGTGCCGCCAGAGCTGTGCGCCATCCCTCGACGCGGTCCCTGGCGGCGTACCAGCGCAGCGGTCCGGCAAGGTGGTGGACGGTCTGGTGCCCCAGTTCGAGCAGGTGGTCCGTGGCGGCCCGCGCCAGCAGATCGGCTCCGACCCCTGCTGTCACCGCTCGAGAGCCGCCGAAGGCCGGTGGCGCGCCGAGGAAGAGGACCGGCACGTCGACGCGGACGGGCACCTCTCCTTCGACGATGGGTTCGGAGACGATGATGCCGTCCACTCCCTGCTCCAGGAGGGAGTCCACAGCGGCGGCGATATCGTCCGGTTCACCGTCCAGTGTGTTGACCACTCGGAGCGCGTAACCGGAGCCCCGCACGGCCTTCTCAATGGCCACGAGCAGCGAGGCGGTTCCGTACCCGGCCGTCCCCAGCGCGACCACACCGATGGAACATGTTCGTCCGGAAGCCAGTGTTCGTGCCGCGTTGTTGAGCCGGTAGCCGAGTTCCTCGGCGGCTTCGATGACGCGTCTTCGAACGTCGTCGGAGACGTAGGGCTCGTTGTTGAGAACCCTCGACACGGTCTTACGTGAGACGCCGGCCAGTTGGGCGACATCGGCGCTGCGCGGCGCAGCAGGGCTCCCGCCCCGTCCTACCACTCGTGTCATGGAGTCTCCTCTGGCCGAACACGGGAATCCTTCGAGGTCAGTTACATGACCGCGCGGTCAATGGTCTACGCAGTCAGAGATCGCGCGTCAAGGGTGCGCGCCCGCTTTTCCGACAGGCGCGAGCGGCATCTTCGCCGGCCTCCGAGTAAAGGCGCCGATGAGCGGCACGCTCAACCTCGAAGACCGGAACCGGCCCACACGAAAAGGGCCCCCACAGGCTCTCACCTGCGAAGACCCTTCACACCGCCGGGACGACTGTGTCCTCGCTCAGGACAAGCTGCTCGCCCGCGGCGCCCTGGTTCAGTTCGGCGGCCGCTTGCGCAGCCTGCCGAACAGCCGCTTGGCCTCGCTCCTCGTCCTCGGGTCGGACGCCATCCGCTTGCCCTGAGCCACCAGCCGGCGTCCCTCCGGGCTGCGCCCGAACGCCCTGATCCGGTTCATCAGACTGGCCATGCTTGTTCTCTCCCAAGATTCAACAACGCACCGGTACGGTCTCCTACCCATTGGAGTAGCGGAACACGCAAGAGCCCGCCGCCCTGCTACTCGACCTCCACCCAGTCGAGACTGCGTTCCACCGCCTTCTTCCATCCCGCGTAGCCCTTCTCCCGCTGCTCGTCGCTCCATTGCGGCTCCCACCGCTTCGACTCGTGCCAGTGCAGGCGGAGCTCGTCGGTGCTCTCCCAGAAGCCGGTGGCGAGCCCCGCCGCGTAGGCGGCGCCGAGCGCGGTGGTCTCGGCGACGACCGGGCGGCTGACCGGTACGCCGAGGATGTCGGCCTGGGTCTGCATGCACAGGTCGTTGGCGGTGACGCCGCCGTCGACCCGCAGCACGTCGAGTGCCACCCCGGAGTCCTGCTCCATCGCATCGGCCACGTCGCGGCTCTGGTAGCAGATGGCCTCCAGGGTCGCCCGGGCGAGGTGTGCGTTGGTGTGGAATCTCGCGAGGCCGACGATCGCGCCCCGGGCGTCGGAACGCCAGTACGGCGCGAACAGGCCGGAGAAGGCCGGTACGAAGTAGATGCCGCCGCTGTCCTCCACCTGCCGGGCCAGTGTCTCGACCTCGGAGGAGGAGGAGATGATCCGCATCTGGTCGCGCAGCCACTGCACGGCGGACCCGGTGACCGCCATGGACCCCTCCAGCGCGTACACCGCCGGGGCATCCCCGAACTGGTACGCCAGCGTGGTCAGCAGGCCCTTGCTGGACCGGACGATCTCCGTGCCCGTGTTGAGGACCAGGAAGTTGCCGGTGCCGTAGGTGTTCTTCGCCTCGCCCGGGCGGAAGCAGACCTGGCCGACCGTGGCCGCCTGCTGGTCCCCGAGGACGCCCGTGATGGGTACGGCGGTGCGCAGCGGACGGCTGGTGCGGGTGGTCCCGAACGCCTCCTGGTGCGAGGACGGGTTGATGGCCGGGAGCATGGCGCGCGGGATGCCGAAGATATCGAGGAGCTCGTCGTCCCAGTCGAGGGTCTCCAGGTTCATCAGCATGGTGCGGCTGGCGTTGGTGACGTCGGTGGCGTGGATGCCGCCGTTCGGGCCGCCGGTGAGGTTCCACAGCACCCAGGCGTCCGTGTTCCCGAAGACGGCCCGGCCCTTCTCGGCGGCCTCCCGGACCCCGTCGACGTTGTCCAGGATCCACTTGATCTTTCCGCCGGAGAAGTACGTCGCCGGCGGCAGCCCCGTCCTGCGCCGGATGAGGTCGCCGTTTTCCCGCTCCAGCGCCGCGGCGATCGAGTCGGTACGGGTGTCCTGCCAGACGATCGCGTTGTAGTACGGCTCACCGGTGCTGGGATCCCAGATGACCGTGGTCTCCCGCTGGTTGGTGATCCCGATGGCCGCCAGGTCCGCGGCGGACAGGTCGCTCTGGCGGACGGCGTTCTGCATCGTGGAGTTCGTACGTTCCCAGATCTCCACAGGGTCGTGCTCCACCCAGCCGGAGCGCGGGAAGATCTGCTCGTGCTCGAGCTGGTGGCGTGCGACCTCGTTGCCGTCGTGGTCGAAGATCATGAACCGGGTGCTGGTGGTGCCTTGGTCCACCGCGCCAACGAATTCGGGCATGGTCGTACCTCTCACTCGTCCGGCGCGGGCACCCGGCCGGGCTTCTGCTCGGCCTCGGCGGCCGGCAGGAAGGGGGTGATCAACAGGCGGTAGAGCAGCGCACCGACCAGGCCGCCGATCAGGGGGCCGACGATCGGCACCCAGAAGTAGAGGTCGCCGTACTGGTCACGCCAGGCGCCTCCGTAGCCCGTGAGGAACGCCGCCAGCCGGGGCCCGAGGTCGCGGGCCGGGTTGATCGCGTAGCCGGCGTTGGTTCCCCATGCCATGCCGATGGCGACGACGATCAGGCCGATGATGAACGGAGCCATGTTCGCGCCCGGCGGGGTGTTCAGCAGGTCGGTGACCGCGAAGATCAGCAGCACAAGCAGGGCCGTGCCGATGATCTGGTCGCGGAAGGCCCCCAGCTGGCTGATCGGTAGCCCGCCGTTGCCCGGCAGGGTGGAGAAGACGATCTCCGTCTTGTCGGTGTGTCCGGGGTCGGCCCTCGCCAGCACCTCGCTGTAGTTCCAGCGCACCAGCAGGGCGGCGACGAAGGCGCCCGCCGTCTGGGCCAGTGCATACGGCAGGACCTTGCTCCACGGGAAGCCCTTGAAGGCCGCGAGCGCGAGGGTGACCGCGGGGTTGATGTGGGCGCCGCTGACCCGCGCCGCCACGTGGACGCCGAGGACGACGCCGAGGCCCCAGGCCCACGCGATGCTGTCGTGGTCACCCAGACCACCGTCGGTCAGCGCACCGCCGGCGACGACCTGCGCGACGACACCGCATCCGAACAGAATGAGGATCATGGTGCCGGCGAACTCGGCCGAGAGTTCACCGACGAGACGTGCCTTCGTAGGGACCGGCATGTTCCGATCGTCGGGAGCGCGGGCGCGAGCGGCATCCGCCGACGTACCAATCGGGTGAGTCGGCGCCTGGCGCCCAGGGCCGGGAGGCGGAGGGGCCGCTCAGGCTTCGGGTGCGTCCTCGGTACGCCCCTCGGAGAACTCCCACCAGGCAAGGGGAAGCCAGTCCCCGTTGACAAAACCGTCGACCGCCGACCCCCGACCGCTGATCGACACGGTGGTGCCGGGCGGATAGGTGGTGCCGGACAGTCCGGACACGGAGACGAGCAGGGTCCCGAGGCGTCGCATCACTGTTCGCGCTCTCTCACTTCCACAGACATATATATGGACGACAGTAGTCAACTTGTCCGATGGCACACAACGGACGGATCATGAGATAGAGCACAAAAACACGAGGGCACGACAGCAGCACTACCGCGTGGAGGTGCGTCAGCATGAAGGCCGTCGTCTACAAGGGACCGTTCGAAGTCGCGGTCGAGCAAGTGGAGAAGCCCGGACTCCAGCACCCGAACGACGTGATCGTCCGAGTGACGTCCACCGCGATCTGCGGCTCCGACCTGCACATGTACGAAGGCCGCACCGCGGCCGAGCCGGGCATCGTCTTCGGCCACGAGAACCTCGGGATCATCGAGGAGACCGGGGACGGAGTGTCGTCGCTCAAGCGCGGCGACCGGGTGGTCATGCCCTTCAACGTCGCCTGCGGGTTCTGCAAGAACTGCACGGCCGGCTTCACGGGCTTCTGCGTGACCGTGAACCCCGGGTTCGCGGGCGGTGCGTACGGCTACGTCGCGATGGGACCGTTCACCGGAGGCCAGGCCGAGTACGTACGGGTGCCGTACGCCGACTTCAACTGCCTGAAACTCCCCGAGGGTGATGCCAACGAGAGCGACTTCGTCCTGCTCGCCGACATCTTCCCGACGGGCTACCACGGCAACGAGCTGGCCGACGTCCGTCCCGGCGAGAGCGTCGCGGTGTACGGCGGCGGGCCGGTCGGCCTGATGGCCGCCTACTCCGCCCTGCTGCGCGGCGCCAGGAAGGTGTTCGTCGTCGACCGGGTGGCCGAGCGGCTGCAGAAGGCCGAGGAGATCGGCGCGATCCCGGTCAACTTCGCCGACGGCAATCCGGTGGAGCAGATCAAGGACCAGACGGAGGGAGAAGGCACCGACAAGGGCATCGACGCGGTGGGCTACCAGGCCCAGGCACGCGGCGAGGACCGTGAGGAGCCGGCAACCGTCCTGAACTCGCTCGTCGAGACGGTGCGGCCGACGGGAGCGCTCGGCATTCCGGGCCTGTACGTTCCGTCCGACCCCGGCGGGCCGGACGAGCAGGCCAAGCAGGGCAAGCTACTGGTGGCCATCGGCAGGCTCTTCGAAAAGGGACTGCGCCTGGGCACCGGCCAGTGCAACGTGAAGCGCTACAACCGGCAGCTGCGCGACATGATCATCGAGGGGCGCGCACGGCCCGGCTTCGTTGTCTCGCACGAGCTGTCGCTCGACGAGGCGCCATCGGCGTACGACAAGTTCGACAAGCGCGTCGAGGGCTACACCAAGGTCGTCCTGCACCCGAACCGGTGACCTGAACCGGACACCCGCACCCGGTCCGCAGGGCGCGGTGCGCGTCGGCCCGCAGATGTCGATCAGCGGCCGGTGCCCGCCTCGTCGGTGGCGCAGTCGCCGATTGCCCGGTGGTCTCGGCCTGGCCCTGGGCGAGGGGCCCGCGGCCGTCGTCGCACCAGCCGTCGGGCCGGGTCGGGCGACGTTCCACAGCAGGTGGGTGACTCGTCGTAGACATCGTCACCGGAGACGTACCGGTCGGTGATGTTTCTCGGGCTCCGCGAGCGTGCGCCAGGACATCATCAGCTCGGAAGCAGCCCGGGTGACGACGTCTTGTCCTAGATGATCAATTCCAAGGGATGCCTGCGGAGGGTGTGGGGCGGGCGGCGGCCGAAGCCACCGCGAGACGGTCAGGCGGCGGGCTGCCGACCGTGGTTGTCGCGGTGGCAGCGGGCGGTCAGGCGTCAGGGTCGACTTCGGGGTGCGTGAACCGCACGGGCTTGCCCAGCGACCGGGCGTAGGCGATTTCGGCTCGGGTGCTCTCTCCGATGTAGTCGCCGACCACGAGCACCTCATCAGCGAGCCGGATCTTCGCCCGGTGCAGATCGTCGAGTCGAACCTTCAGCGCCTCGGCCTCGGCCTCGACAGGATCGGACCACAGTTCGTGCGGCGACTTCATGTCACAGCCCGGTTTGACGACAATCTTTCCGGCTTTGGTCTCCCGCAGATCGGCCTCGGTCATCTCGGTCATGAAGCGGGTGGAGCCGCAGATCACGACGATACGCGGGAGGCTCAACAGCTTCTTCGCGTCGGCGAGCTTCTCCTCGGGGGTGAGCAGTCGCGGGTATGACACTGGTTTCCTCCCGGTGGTGTGGTCCAAGGGGTGCCTGCGGAGACGAGAATGAGGGTGTCCAAGGTCGTTTTGCGACGAACGACGGACACCCTCGCGACAGCACTCTATGCAACGACCGACGACATGCTGAAGGAGCATCCCGACCTGGCGCCGTGGCGCCCGCCGGTCGGCATTACGCCCCGCCTGAGCGATGCCGAACTGGTCACCCTCGCCACGATGCAGGCCATACTCGGCTACACCTCCGAGGCCAAATGGCTCCGCCATGCCCGTGCCCACCTGCGCCACCTCTCCCCCTACCTGCCCCAGCAGCCCGGCTACAACAAGCGGCTGCGCAAGGCCGCCGGTCCGATGCGAAGCGGCAACCGGATCCTGGCCACCACCTCGGTGTGGAGCGACGACGTATGGGTCGTGGACTCCCCCGGTGGAATGCGGCCGCTCCCGCGAGACCGTCAAACGCTCCGACCTGGCAGGTTGAGCCGAATACGGCTGCTGCGCCAGACACAGCCGCTTCTTCTGGGGTCTGCGTCTGCACCTGGTCTGCACCCTTCAGGGCTGCCCATCGCCTTCGCCCTGGCCGGGGCCAAGACCGACGAACGCGAGACCCTTTTTGACCGGAGTCTGGGGCCGCCTACACGAAGCCGTCCTGCACCGGCTGGACGAGCCGGCCCCCGCCGGAGCCCCGGCTCCGTGCGGCAGAGAGTCCTGATCCCGTCTCCGTCAACCAGCCCCGCTCGACCAGCCGTTTCAACTTCGACCGGAAAACCTCCACCCGACCGGCGACCCCACCCCGAACCGACTTCCCTCTTCCCTCGTCGGCTGTCAACGGCCATCTTGAGTCTGAGTTCCCCATGTCGTCAGTCGGCTGCCCCGACACTTCCGCCGGTTCGGCGCCCATTACCTTCCTCGTGGAGCCCGGTTCGGGCTTGTGACCCCGGGGCCTGAACGACTCATTGCCCCTAGGGTGTGCAGTCGCCGGTCCTGGCGGCATCGGATGGTCGCTGATGCAGGCGTGTCCGCCGAGAGGCAGGGCCGCGTTCCCCGTCATGGTCTCTCGGGTGATCTCAGACGGGACAGCACCGTCTCCTGCTGGGCGAGGCGTCCGGTCCTCTGGTCAATAACCACGCAGAGGTGACCCGGCGTCGCCGTTGCGGTGGACAGTGAAGTCCACCGCACGCTTGCGCGGGAGCTAACGCCGGTCGGGCACCCCACCCGCCGCTCAGGCCAGGTCCGTGACCTGCGACCTCAGATTGGAATGTGCCCATTGTCCGGGGAAGCCAGGGAGGTCGGCAGTGGCACCACCGCGCGCCGATTGCGGACTGCTCCTCCGCTCAGCGAAGGAGCACACTCCGCAAGGGGATCCCTGGGTCGTCCATAGCGGCTCGCAGGAGTTCGATGAAGGCTCTGCCCCACTTCTCGACGGTGGCACGGGTGAACAGGTCCGTGGAGTATTCGAAGGTGACGGCGATGTCCTCCTCGCCGGGTACCAGGACCACGTACAGCTCGTTGCGTGCCACGCCCGCCACGGGGAGGCTTCGCACCGAAGCAGACACTGATCGCAGGTGCAGCGCGGGCGGTGGTGTGGTGACGACGGTGAACCGCACGGTCGGGAACAGCGAGTCGCCGATCTCGGGGGAGACGAGTCCGACCACATCGCTCAGCGGCAGTTCCTCGTGGTCAAGCGCGGTGAAGAGCGTCTCGCCGAGCTGTGTCACCAGGTCGGCGAAAGTCTCGGACTCGCCGATTCGGGCACGCAGCAGGACGGCGTCGCCCAGCAACCCGACCATGTCAGACCGTTCGCGCCGCGTACGGTTCGCGCTGGACGCGGCGAGCACTATGTCTGCGGGCTCATCGCACAGCCTGGCCAGCCAGGCCGCGAAGGCCGCGGCCAGTACTGAGTACGGGGTCGTGCCCAGGCGGGCAGCGGTGTCTGCGACTCTGCGGGGGGTGTCGTCGTCGATGACCCGGGTGTGCAGGGCGCCCCGTCCAGACAGCTTCTCAGGCCGGGGCTTGTCGTACGGGAGGGTCGGGCGCAGGGGTGCGCCGTCGAGCTCGGCGCGCCAGAACCGTTCGAGTTCCGCCCTGCGGTCGTCGTCCAGCACCCGCTCCACTCGCGCGAAGTCCGTGAACTGTGCCGCGGGCGGGGGAAGCTGGCCGTTGTCGCCGTCACAGCGGGTGTTGTACAACTCCTGAAGCTCGCGCCACATGATTCCCATGGACCAGCCGTCACAGACCGCGTGGTGGAAGACGGTCACCAGCACCCAGTGGTCGGGTCCGAGCTTGGCCAGCCGGAAGCGGAACAGGGGTGCGCGGTCCATCGCGAACGCCTGGGAGGCGTGGTCCTGACACCAGCGCTCGACGAACGCGGCGTCTCCTGCGTGTGCGGAGAGATCAGTGACCGGCAGGTCCACCGGCACGCCGGCCAGCACCTCGACGAGGTACTGCCCGTCACGCGTCGCGGCCCGGCTGCGCAGCGCGTGGTGGCGCTCGACCAGGTCTTGGAAGGCCCGTGCCAGGACCTCGGGCTCCAGGGCGCCCTGCAGGTCGATGCGGTGGGCCACGTTGTAGACGCTCGGGTCGGTGCGTTCGTGCTGGCGGTGCCAGAGTCTGCGCAGGGTGGAGGTCATCGGCACGGTGTCCACCACATGGCCCGTCGCTGAGGGCCGTGGGCAGTGTGCCGCTACCCCCCTGATGGTGGGGTTCCGGAAGAAGTCGGCCATGGACAGGTCGACCTCCAAGTGGTCCGTCATCCGGTTCAGCAGTCTGATCGCGCTCAGGGAGTGGCCGCCCAGTTCGAAGAACGACCGGGTCACGGACACCTGGGGCGTGCCGAGTTCCTCGCACCACAGTTCGTGCAGCGTCTTCTCCAGCCGGGTGACGGGCCAGGCGTCCGGTTCAGGGGACACGTCGTCGGAGCCGGGTTCGGGCAGCCGGGCCCGGTCCAGCTTGCCGGAGGTGTTTACCGGGAGCCGTTCCAGGCACACCCAGCGGCTGGGCACCAGGTGGTCCGGGAGCCGAGCGGCGAGCGCGGCACGCGGCTGGCGGAAGTCGCTTGCCGGTGCTGCGAGCACCACGTAGGCGACGAGTTCTGTGTCGCCGTGCTGGTCGCGGCGAGGTACGACCGCCGCGTCACGGATTCCGGGAAGCGCGGCCAGAGCGCTCTGGACCTCGCCGGGTTCCACCCGGTGGCCGCGGATCTTGACCTGCTCGTCGGCGCGGCCGCAGTACCTCAGGGTGCCGTCCGCACGCCAGCGCGCCAGGTCCCCCGTCCGGTACAGCACGCTCCCAGAACCGTCGTCGACGAAGGCCGCCGCCGTCTCCTCCGGCCGGGCGTGATAGCCGTACGCGACGGGCGTGCCGCCCACGTGGATCTCACCCACGGCACCCACGGGCACCTCCCGCCCGGACGCATCCAGCAGCCGGATGCGTGCGCCCGGCACCGGAGTGCCGATCGGTGGCCACTCCTCGCCGTCGGGATCGACCGGGTGAGAGGTGACGATGATCGAGGTCTCCGTGGGCCCGTACTGGTTGTACAGCGCGCAGCGTGGGTGCGCGGCGAGGAAGCGGCGGAACGTGTCGGTGACTTGAAGCGCCTCACCGGCCGAGAACAGCTCGCGCAGGGATGGGAGTTCGGGGCCGGTTTCGATCAGGTACTTCAACGGGGTGCAGGGCATGAACATCCGCTGCACCCCGTTGCGGCGCACCGTCTCAGCCACGGCCGCGGGGTCGTGCCGGGTCTCGTCGTCGATCAGTACGAGGGCGGCTCCGGAGGCCAGCGTAGTGAAGATCTCCTGCACGCTGACGTCGAACGTGGGTGAGGTCCATTGCAGGGTGCGCAGCGCGGAATGTCGCTCGAGGTGTGCGCGGACGAGGCCCGCCGGGCCGCGGTGGGGTACGACGACGCCCTTGGGGCGGCCGGTCGAGCCCGAGGTGTAGATGCAGTACGCCGGATCGTCGGGACGCACCCCCTCGTCCAGCGGACCGTCCGCCAGGGTGGGGTCTGTTTCCTCCACCAGGTGCACGGTCGGCAGTGCCGCGAGTTCCGGGTGGCGGGTGAGAACAGCCGTCGAGGTCAGCAGCAGGGCTGGGGTGCTGTCGTCGAGGAGCGACGTGAGCCGCGGGGTCGGCGCGGCGGGGTCGAGGGGCAGGTACGCGGCCCCGCTCTTGAGCACGCCTATCAGGGCGGTGATCAGTTCCGGGCCGCGTGGCAGCAGCACCGCCACGCGCTCTCCGCGTGCCGCGCCCCGGGAGTGCAACTGCCGGGCGAGCCGGTTCGCGTGCGCGTCCAGCTCGCCGTACGACACGTGGTGTGCGCCGCTGATCAGCGCGACGGCGTCCGGTGTCCGCTGCGTCTGCTGCTCGAACAGGCCGTGCAGGGTGTCCTTCGCGGAGGGCAGCGGCTTGGCCAGGCGCCCCAGCCGGACCAGGGCCGTGCGGTCGGAATCCGTGACGGCGGTCAGTACGCCGAGTGAGGTGCCGGGGGCGTCGAGGGCGCGGCGCAGCACCTGCTCCACGTAGTCCACGAGGCGGCGCACGGTGCTCTCGTCGAAGAGCGCCGTGTCGTACTCGACCATGAAGCGCAGGCCGTCGTGATGGTGCGTCAGATAGATGCTGAGGTCGAACGGGGCGCGGGCGCTCGGTACGTCGAGCAGTGTGGCCGTGAGCCGGGGCGGGGCGAAGTCCACCGCGCCCTCGTTCTCGTACTCCACCATGACCTGGAACAGCGGGTTGCGGCCGGGGTCCCGGCGCGGGTTGAGCGCGCCGACGAGTTCGTCGAAGGGAACCCCGCGGTGCTCGTAGGCCGCCGTGCTGCCGTCGCGCACCCTGTGCAGCAGCGTCGGGAAGTCGGGGTCGCCGGTGAGGTCCACGCGCAGGGGCACGGTGTCGAGGAAGAGGCCGACGTGGTCCTCGGCACCGGCGGGGCGGGCGGCGACCGCGGTGCCGAGCACCACCTCCTCCTGTCCCGCGAACCGGCCGAGCACCGCGCCGACGGCACTGGTCAGCATCATGAAGAGGGTGGCGCGATGCGCGGCGGTGAACGTGCGCAGCCTGCCGACGAGTTCGGCGTCCAGGGAGTGGGTGAGGCTCGCGCCCGTTCCTGTCCTGACCGGCGGGCGGGGCCGGTCGGTGGGCAGGTCGAGGTCCGGGGCGCCGTGGAGTTCACGCCGCCAGAAGTCGAGCGAGGCGGCGATTTCATCGGGGTCCGGCCGGTCGGCCGGGGGCAGTTCGGGCAAGGGCGACAGCCCGGGGTCGCCGTGCGGCCAGGCGCGGTAGCAGGCGGCGAGGTCACGGGCGAGCACCGCCGTGGAGGATGAGTCGAAGACGATGTGGTGGGCCAGCAGGAAGAGCAGATGCCGTTCCTCGGACAAGCGCAGCAGCCGAGCGGTGACCAGCGGCCCCGTGCCCAGGTCGAGGATCCGGCGCCCCTCGGTGTCGAGTACGGCACGCAGGGCCTCTTCCCCCGTCGCCCCGGTGTGGTCGTCGACCAGGCAGTCGAGCCGCACGTGGTCACGTATCTCCTGGTACGGCACGCCGTCGGTGTCGCCGAACACTGTGCGCAGTGCTGGATGCCGGTCCGCGGTCCGCTGCAGCGCCCACCGCAGCGCGGGAACGTTCAGCGCGCCGTCGAGGCGGATCGCCTTGGGCTCGTGGTACATGCTGGTCCCCGGATGCAGCTGGTCCAGGAACCAGATACGGCGCTGCGCCGGCGTGAGCGGCATCCGCTTGGGCACGCGTGCTGTCCGCTCCCCCGTCCCGCGCTGCCCGCGGCGGCGGAGGCGGTCGAGCACCGGCAGCGCCGCCAGGACCTTGTCCTTCGGCACGCCGAAGTCCACGAAGCAGGCGATCTCGTCGGCCCCGGCCTCCACCAGGCGGCCCACCGTCTCGGCGGCCGTGTGCTCGTCGCCGATGAGGGCGCGCGAGGCGCAGTAGCGCTCGTAGGCACGCCCCAGCAGGAACTCGACGTCTTCCTCGGGGGTGTTCTCCAGATCGACGTCGAAGCCGAGGCTGTTCGTCACCTGGTCGAAGAGGGAGAGCGAGGACCGCAGGTACGACACGAACGGCGGGTACGCCTCGGCCCGCGCCCGCTCCTCGTCCTCACCGAGGTACGTGTGCACCAGGACCACCACCCGGCCCGCCGCCGGGTCGAGGCCGTGCTCGGCGCGGGTGCGCCGGTACAGCGCGATGTTGTCCGCCAGCTGCTCGACGGTCTGCGTCATCAGGTTGGTGACCACACCCAGGTCCTCGGCGGCCGCGCGCCGGTAGCTGTCCGGGTTTCCCACGACGGCCGCGTACAGAGGGAGTCGCTCCTGTACGGGACGGGGATGCAGTCGTATCTCGACGGGCTCGCCGTTGCCCGCGGTCGTCGCGAGCGGTTGCCCCGACCACAACTGGCGTACGGTCGCCAGCTGCTCGTACATCGCCTCGCGGTGCCGTCCGAAGTTCTCCGGGGCGAGCGCGAAGTCGGTGGCGTGCCAGCCGCTCGCGACGCACATTCCGGCCCTGCCGCCGGAGATGTTGTCGACGACCGACCACTCCTCGGCGACCCGCACCGGATGGTGCAGCGGCAGCACGACGGAACCCGCCTGCAGCCGGATGCGCCGGGTCCTCGCCGCGAGCGCGGCGGCGAGCACGGAAGGGTTGGGGAAGAGTGCACCGAAGGAGTTGAAATGGCGTTCGGGGAACCAGAGGGCGTGGAAGCCGTGCCGGTCGGCGAACTCCGACGCCTCCATGATCAGGGCGTACTTGTCGTGGTCGGCGTCGTCCGGGTAGTCGCCGAAGAAGTACAGGCTGAAGTCGCAGTCGGTGGGGAGTGCCGGGCCGGATGCCGTTGATACGGCGTCGGAGGCGGGCACTCGGGCAGGCGTCGGCTCCGGTTCGGGCACGGGTGCGGACACCGGTGTGGGCTTCGGTTCGGGCTTCGCCGGTGGGGCGGGCGGTGCGGAGGCCGAAGTCAGGACGTCCAGCTGCCGGGAGAGCACGCCGCCCACTTCGTCGACGAGTCGCTGGGCCAGTTTCAGTTGCTGGGCGAACAGGTCGTGGAGCTCCGGCGAGGTCCCGGGCTGCGGTTCAGGTACGGACGCGGGGATGGGCGCGGGCTCCGACATTGCCGGTGCCGGTGACTCCTGCGGCGGTCCGGCCGTGTCGCCCCGCAGCCGCGCCAGATGTTCGGCCAGCAGGCGCGGAGTGCCGGCTGAGTCGAACAACTCCCGGACCGGGACACGTACGCCATGGCGCTGTTCGAGCTCCGTCGTCATGCCCATCAGCGACAGGGAGTCCGCGCCCAGCTCGAAGAACGAAGAGTCGGGCGTGACGTCCGTCGCCTCCCTGCCCAGTTTGGCTGCGGTCAATTCCCGTACTGAATCGAGCAGTTCACTCGAAACGGCGGATCCGTGCACCGTGGCGGACCCGTGCGCCTTGGTGGACCCGTGCACCGTGGCGGGGGCGTCCACCGCGGCGTGCGGGTTCGGCGGGAGCTCAGGAACCCGGGCGGCCTGGAAGGCCACGGGGCGCCGTCGCAGCGGATGCCCCGGCAGCGGCACCCGGCCCCCGCCGCTGGTGATCGTGTGCCACTCCAGCTCGGCGCCAGAGCGGTAGAGCGAGCCCAGCGACATCAGGAACCCTCGCACCTGTTCGATCCGAGTGCCCTCGCCCTGCCCGCTCAGCCAGCGGCTGGCGGGGACGCAGTGCCGGCCGAGACCGGTGAGGGTGTCTCCGGCTCCGATCTCGACGAAGTCCTCGCACCCCTGCTCGACGGCCGCGCTCAGGGCCAGGCCGAAGCGGACCGGTCGGCGCGCCTGGCGGCACAGGTAGTCGACGTCGACGGTCCATCCCTCGGGGCGCGGCTCGCCGTCGGCCGCCGTCACCAGCGGCGTGTGCAGCGGACGGTACGTCACCTTCTCGGCGCGGGAGCGGAATTCACGCAGCGCCGGTTCGACGGCGGCCGAGTGGAACGCTCGGTCCACCGGCAGCGCCCGCCACCTCAGCCCCTCCTTGTCGAGCAGTCGTACCGCCTCCTCGACGGCCTCGGGCGGGCCGGAGATCACCTGGGCGCGTGGTCCGTTGAGCGCGGCCAGTTCGGCCCCGGCGGCCCGCGCGATGCGCTCTGCGTCCGCCTGGTCGGCACGGACGGCGAGCATGCCTCCGGGCGGGCAGGCCGTGTGCATCAGCCGCCCGCGCCACGCGGTGAGCCGCAGCCCGTCCTCCAGGGTCAGGGCTCCCCCCGCGTACAGGGCCGCGTACTCGCCGATGCTGTGCCCGAGCAGCAGCGCGGGGCGGACTCCGGCGGCACGCCACACCTCGGCGAGCGCGGCCTGGTGAGCGAACAGGGCGGGCTGGGCCGTCTCCGTGGGCCAGACACCGTCGCTGACGGCGGGCTCGTCCGGGCCGTCCAGCAGGAGCGGGAGCAAGGTGCCCCCGAACTCGGCGGCGTAGATCTCCTCGCACCGGTCGAGCGTGCGCCGGGCGGTGGGATATGCGGCGTACAGACCGCTCGCCATGCCGGGGCGCGCGCTCCCCTGCCCGGAGAAGGCGAAGGCGAGCGGCCCGAGGGGAGCGTGCGCCGCGGGTTGCGGCTCCGCCAGCGCGTCGGCGAGTTCCGCGGCGGTGCGGCCGACGGCCGTGGCCCGGGCCACGCGGTGCGGCCTGCCGAGGGCCAGGGTGGTGGCCACGTCGGTGGCTGCGGGTTCCGGCCGCTGCCGCAGGCGTTCGCGGAGCTCGCCGGTGAGTGCGTTCAGCGCCTGCGGGTCGCGGGCCGACACCGGTACGAGCACGGGTAGTTCGGGAGTGGGCGGCCTCGGGGACATGGGTGGGGCTTCCTCCAGGACCACGTGGGCGTTGGTGCCGCCGACGCCGAGTGCGCTCACCCCGGCCCGGCGCGGCACACCGTTCCGCGCGGGCCACGGCCGTAGCTCGGTGTTCAGGGTCAACCCGGCGTCGTCGAGGCGGAGTTCGGGGTTGGGGCGGGTCAGGTGCAGCGTGGGGGCCAGGGTGCGGTGCCGCAGCATCAGAACTGTCTTGATCAGTCCGGCCATGCCGGCGCAGCTGTCGAGGTGCCCGATGTTCGGTTTCACCGAGCCGACCGCGCAAGAGGCCGTGCGCCCGGTGCCCTCGCCGAGGGCCCTGCCCAGCGCCTCGAACTCCACCGGATCACCGAGCGGGGTACCGGTCCCGTGCGCCTCCACGTACGAGATCGTGTCCGCGGGGACGGCCGCCCTGCGCAGCGCCTGCCGTACGACCTCGACCTGCCCGGTCATGCCGGGGGCGCTGAAGCCGACCTTGCCGCCGCCGTCGTTGTTGACGGCGGAGCCGAGGATCACCGCGTGCACGGTGTCGCCGTCGGCAAGCGCCCGGTCGAGCCGTTTGAGCAGCACGGCGGCCACGCCGTTGCCGCCGACCGTGCCGTCGGCCTCCGCGTCGAAGGCCCGGCAGCGGCCGGTGGGCGACAGGATGGACCCGGGGTGGCTGCGGTAGCCGGTCTCCTGGGGCAGGTGCACGGCGGCGGCGCCCGCCAGCGCCAGGTCCGCGTCGCCGTTCAGCAACGCCTGGGCCGCGAGGTGGACGGCGACCAGTGAGGTGGAGCAGGCCGTCTGCACGCCGATGGCGGGGCCGGTGAGGCCGAGCCGGTAGGCGACCCGGGTGGCGAGGAAGTCCGGCTGCTGTCCGATCGCGGTCTGCATACCGGTGGCCGGGTCCGGCCCACCGTCCCGGGAACCGGCCGCGGGCGGCTGCTGGTGGTCGTACAGGTTCATGCCCGAGCCCGCGAAGACCCCGATCCTGGTGCCCGGTTCGCAGGCCTCGTATCCCCCGTCCTCCAACGCCTGGTGACAGCACTCCAGGAACAGCCGGTGTGCGGGATGCGTGAGCCCGGCCTCCTTCGGGCTCATGCCGAAGAAGTCACCGTCGAACGCGTCGACCCCGCCCAGGACTCCGCCGACGGGCACCAGGTCGGGGGCGCGTCGCTGCTCCGGGGTCAGGCCCGCTGCCGCCAGCTCCGCCGCGCCGAAGACTTGGACGCTGTCCACGCCGTCGCGCAGGTTGGCCCAGAACTCCTCGGCCGAGTCCGCGCCCGGGAAGCGCAGCGACAGTCCGACGACGGCGACACGCTGATCGGCCGGTGGCCCGGAGGAAACGTCCTTCGAGGGCGTGGCGGCGGGCACGGACGCCGGCCGGTCCTGCTGGGCCCCGGCGGACAGCAGCGCCCCGAGTGCGGCGGCCGTCGGATGTTCGAAGAACGCGGTCTGGGCGATCCGTGTCCCGAGCCGTTCCTCCAGGCGGGCCCGCAGACGGACGAGTAGCACGGAGGTCAACCCGAGTTCGTAGAACGGCAGGTGGGCGTCCACCTGGCGCCCCAGTACGGTGCCGATCTCCTCCTGCACCACCCGTGTCACCGCGTCGGGATCCGTCTCCGCACGCGGGGCCGGATCCGTGGCCGGGTCGAATCCGCCGTCGATCAGCCGGTCCCGGAGCTCGGCGCGGCGCACCTTGCCCGCGGGAGTCCTCGGGAACTCGTCCTGCGGGACGGGCAGGACGTGGGCCGCGGTGAGGCGGAGCCGGGTGAACAGGGCCGCCTTCACCGCGGCGGCGATCCGCGCGTCCGCGGCGGCGCCGCGGCTCACGAAGAACACGGCCAGTTCCTCCGTCCCCCGGTCCGGGTGCGGAATACCGCACGCGGCGACCCCACCCTGCTGGATGCCCGTGACGGTGGCGGCGGCCTCCTCGACCTCGTGGCAGTACACGTTGTGGCCGTTGAGAATGATCAGATCCTTGCGCCGGCCGGTGATCACGACCTGGCCGCCGTCGAGGAAGGCCAGATCCCCGGTGTCCAGCCAGTCGCGTCCGGTGGGGAACGCCGCGGCGTCCGCCTCCGGGTTGTTCACATAGCCAGGGGTGAGACGGGCGGGCGAGTGGACCTGGAGGCGGCCGATCCTGCCCTCGGCGGCGAGTTCGCCGCCGTCGTCCACGATGCGAAGGGTGACGCCGTGCGCCGGGGCCCCGGCCGCGACGAAGGTGACGCAGTCCCCTTCCGGGGTCCGCTCGTCGGCCCGTATCAGGTCACCGCTCAGGCTGCTCTTGAGCAGGCGGTGCACCGTGCCCGGCCGGTCGAGCCGCCCGTAGGTGACGGCCGTGACCGTCTCGGCCATTCCCCAGACGGGAACGATGCGGTCCTCGCGGATCCCGTACGGCGCCGTCGCGTCGAGGAAGCGGTGCAGCACCGGCAGCGTGATCTGTTCGCCCCCGCACACCAGGGTCTTGAGGCCGCCGAGGTCCCAGCGGCCGTCGGGGTTGCTCTCGGCGAGTGCGTCCGCGACGAGCCGGTAGGCGAATGTGGGCGCCCAACTGTGCTGCGCCCGGTGCTCGTGGAGGAGGTCGAGCCAGCGCAGCGGGTCTGCCAGGACGCTCTCCGTCGGCGCGTGAACGTTCGTGCATCCGGTGAAGACCGCGAGCAGGTGATACAGCAGGAACGCACCGCTGTGGTCGACCGGCAGCCAGTTCACCATGGTGTCGCCGGGGCGGACGTCCAGGATCCGCCGCGAGCTCGCGGCAAAGTCCGCCAGACCGGCGTGCGTCAACCGCGCGGCCTTGGGCACTCCCGTGCTTCCGGACGACAACATCAACAGGGCAGTGTCGGACTCTTCCGGCTCGATGTGGTCAGCGGAGGGCGACGCACTCAGGCAGTCCCGCGCGACCGCGACGCGCAGTTCGGGAGCGACGGCCGTGAGCACCACCGCACCGTCGGCGTCACTCAGCACCAGCGGCCGGTCCAGCAACGCGCAGGCATGCCGCAGGCGTTCGAGGGCCGGTGATCCCGGCGCCGGGTGGTCCGCGATCGCCACGGGCCGGGCACCGCCGAGCACGCAGGCCCAGAAGGCAGGGAAGAAGTCGGCGAGCGGCAGCCCGCAGAGCACCACCGCGTCGCCGGTGCGCAGCCCGCGCTCGCGCAGCCCTGTGAGTAATCGCCGTGCCGTGTCCAGCAGTTCGGGGTACGACCGGGAGGTCGACGATCCGTCCGCGTCGACGGTGACGACAGCCGCGTCCGAAGCCGAGTCGGCCGCCCGCAGCAGCGCCCGGAGTGCGTCGCGCGCGTCATCCTCCGTGCGGTTCGGCTCAGGCCCCCGGCAGAGAGCTTCGCCCCGTACGCGTTCCATGCGTGTCCTTTCCTTCTCCCTGTCGTCCGCCCAGGGGCGGCTTCGGCCGACCGATGCGGCGACGACCGACGGTGAACAGCAGCAGAACCAAGGCCCCGCACACCGCCGCACCATGGAAGGCGCCCACGACGGCCAGGGCGGGCGACGCCTCGAGAGCCGCCGCAGCGGCGACCGTGCCCAACGCGAAGCCCGACTGTTCGGCGGTGGCCGACAGCCCGAACAGCCGACTGCGCTGCCGGTCGGGCGCGGCCTGCAGACGTGAGGTGTAGACGATCTCGGTACAGCCGTCCGCGAATCCCGCGGAGACGGCCACGGCCACCAGGACCCAGGCCGGCGGTCCGGTGAACGCCGCCACGAAGGACAGCGACATCGCACAGGTGCCGACGGCGAACGCGCGCTCACCCCACGCCGTCCCACCCTTCCCGCGCTTGAGCACCTGGTGGGCCAGGACGGTGCCCACCGCCCATGCGACCCAGAACTGGGTCATGAACACCGCCGGCCCGGACGGGGCGGTGTCGTGCGCGACGACGGGCAGAGCGACGTTGTGCGAGGCGGACGCCAGGGCGTCGACGCCTCTGAGGAGGATCATGCCGAGCAGGACGGCCGGGAGCCCCGCGACACCGCCCCACCCGGAGCCCGTACGTGAACGGGATGCGGCGCCCTCGCGGCTGCCCGCCTCCGCCGGCACGTCGTCTCTCTCACCGTCCGTGCGGGGCCGCAGCGCCAGCAGTGCCACGGCGGACACGGCGAAACTCACGCCGTTCACGGTGAAGGCGAGCGCGTAGCCGCCGAACGCTACGACCGGAGCCGCCGAGGCGAATCCGAGCACCGTCGCCGAGGACCGCGCCGTGACCAGCAACCCGTTCGCGCGCGCACGTGCCTCCTGGCCGACCATGACCGGCACCGCGCTGCGCAGGGCCACGGAGAAGAACGTGTTGCCCGCGCCCAGGACCACGACCGCACAGGCGAGCAGCCACAGTGGTGTGCGCGGGGCACTGAGCGCCAGTACGCCCATGGCGATGCCCTGGGCGACATCCGCGCAGATCATCACTGTCCGGCGGGTCACCCTGGCCGACAACGCCCCGGCAACGAGCCCGGCCAGGAAACCCGAGCCCAGCCGTGTCGCCATCAGCGCACCGACACCGAACGCGGTTCCGGTTACTTCGTAAGAGAACAGGCTCAGCGCGATCAGATTCAGGTAGTTCCCGTAGGCGGAGACGGCGGTGGCGGACACGAGCAAGCGAAACCGTCGGTCCACACCCCCCACAACTCCCCCTCACCGATCTGCAGGGACCACCGGCCCGGCATCCGCACGATCGTAACCAGCATGGTGATCAGCGCAACCATCCACATTCAGACACGCAGCTCCACAGCCCGGTGGTCTGCCGGCGATCGTGATGGACCGCCTGCGCGTTTCCGTGACGACGGGGACGCCCCAGCGCCCGGCCCAAACGGGCATCCCACGTGCCTATCAGCCTGGTTGCAAACTCCTGTGTGCGTCTTCGACAGCCGCGATCCGCCGCATCAAGGTCTCACTATTAGGGGCTTTGACGACATAGGAGTCCCGGAAGTCGGTTGAGTGCATGACCCCTCCCTTACCGTCACCAGCATCGTGGTGGGCGATGTGCTCCACGATGCCCAGCGCCTGGAAGTCCTGCGCCGCAATCGGCCGCGGCGGGTTGGCATCTGGATAACACGCGATGAAGCCCGTCACTCCCGGGCTCCACGTGCTCATGGCCGGGCCCAGCGAGAATTCGAGGCCGGCGTCGATGCGTATCCGCGTCTCGACGATATTGAACCCGTACTGGTGCTCAATCACCGGAGGGATGATCCCGCCCGGTGGGCGCGCAGCGACTTCGCAGAAGATCAGTTCGTCGGCATCGGTGTGGAAGAGCTCCAGATCCGTGGTGCCGTCCTGAATGCCCAGCGCCCTGACCAGCCAGCCAGCCAGCCCCAGACCATTGCCCCTCAGTGCGTTCCAGTCCGCCCTCCCGGTAGACGCCGGGCTTCATCAGGTACGAGGGTCTGATCCGGAAGTCGGCTTCGTCGATGCGGGCGTTGAGGGCGTCCAGCAGATCGGCCGGCTCGGTGTCCTTCTCCTCGCCCTCCAGCCAGCGCCTCAGCAGTCCACTGGTCGGCTCGGTTCCCGGGGAAAGTTCCACGAAGGCGAACCGCCGTCGCATAGCCGCGTCCACCAGTGCGATGGAACGATCCGCGGTGTTCATCGTGCCGATGATGAACAGGTTCCGGGGCAGGGCGAAGCCCTCGCCCGAATAGGTCAACCGAACCGACTTCTTGCGGTACTCCAGCAGGAAGTACAACTCGCCGAAGACCTTGGCCAGATTGGCGCGGTTGATCTCGTCGATGATCAGAAAGTAAGGGATGTGCCGATTGCCCTCCCGACCCGGCGAGGTCGGCCAGTTCCCGCAGCGGGCCGGGGGTCAGCCGGAACGCGACCTCGTGTGGTGTCCGGGTCCTCCCGGGGCCTGACCCCCTCGAAGAAGTCCTCGTACGCGTAACTGGGATGGAACTGGACCAGCTTGACCTGCTCGGGGCCGCCGCCCAGGAATTCGGCGAGCTCCTGCGCGAGGTAGGTCTTTCCCGTTCCGGGCGGCCCGTAGAAGATCAGCTGGCGTTCGGCCCAGAGCAGGTCACGTACCTCGCTCAGCCATTCAAGGTGATGGACGTTGAGCTTCTTGCGCAGCGCTTCGTCGGGCTGAGGGAACTCCAGTTCACGGCGCGCGACGATGGCCTGAATCGCGATGCCGGAAGTGTCGGTGGACTCCTCAGCCACCCTCTCCAATTCCGCGTCGGAGGACCACAGCCCGTCGAGGATGCCCTTGACCGCCGTCAGATCGACCAGGTCGTGTCCGGTGTTCAGCTTCTGCTGGAGCTCCTCTGCGAGCTCGTCATACGGGTAGCCCTCGCTCGCCACTCCACCGGGCGTCGCAGAACGCTCCGCCCGTTCTCCGAGGCGATCTGCTCGGCGTTCCGGGTACGGGGTGACCCGGACACCACCGAGCGGGCGTTCGACGCCCGCCCGTCCGGCGCCGGGCAGCCGCGCCACTCTGCGCACGGGCGACCGGGCCGTCCTGCTGGACGGCGAACTCTTCGTCACCGGCCGGATCAAGGAGACGCTGCTGGTCTCCGGGCGCACGGTGCACCCCAGGACATCGAGGGCGAACTGTGATACGCGCACCCCGAGTTGGCGGCGCTTCCCGGGGCCGCGTTCACCGTGCCGACCCGGCGCGCGGAACGCGAGGGCGAGGTTCCGGTCGTCGCCCATGAAGTGCGGGGCCGGCTCGTGCCGGACGCCAGAGCGCGGCCGGCGGCGGACATGAGACGGACGGTCGGCCACGAGTTCGGGCCGGCGCCGCTCGCGGTGGCGCTGCTGCCGGGGCACCGTGCGGCGCACGGCCAGCGGGAAGACCCAACCGAATGGTCGTCTTCCGGCCGACCTGTGTGCCGTGATCCCGGTCCCCAGCGAGGCCGGCGGGGACCCCGGCCGCGGACGCCCGCACACCCGAGTGGTCCAGTCCCCTACGGTCGCCACCAGGCACGTTGCGCGCGACTTTGCCCATACAACGACTTCACCCACCACATATCGGACCGCTGTTCATGTCCCGTTGCGGGGAATACTGCGCGTCGCTCTTGCCGAAAGGCAGGGTTCCACACATGTCGAAGTGGAGTGTCGAATCAGGTAGGGATACGTATCATTCGACAGAGGCCAGGGGGACCGATGATGACCCATTGACGCGACGATCGACGTTTCCGCGAGCGGCATACCGGGCTTGGGCACCGACCGCCGCGATCTTGACATCACCGATACGCCGCGCGTGAGCCGCAACAACGAAAATCGGACCCCGACCCTCCACTTCCCGCGAGCCGCGATGGGAGAACCCTGCTTGGACCGAGTCGACCGCAGAAAATGGCACTGCATGAGTACCAGAACTTCAGACACGGGGGTCTCACTTAACCATGGAATTCCGCTCAAGCACCATATCCCGGGAGGACGAGGGACAGCGGCGGGAACCGGCGGCCAGAAATCGAGCGAAGAGCATTGAAATATCCGACCCGGAAGAAACCGTCGGGGTGACCCTGGAGTTCCGAATACTCGGGCCGCTCGAAGTGCGCATGAAGGGCCGCACGCTCACCATCGGCGGACCGCGGCAGCGAGCGGTCCTCTCGGCACTGCTCCTGTCGGCGAACCAGGTCGTGTCCTTCGACTCGCTCATCGAGAAGGTCTGGAACGGGCAGCCGCCCAGCACCGCCCGCACCCAGGTGGCCATCTGCATCGCCGCCCTGCGCAAGGCCTTCCGCACCGCGGGCTGGGACCGGGAGACCATCGTCACCGCCACGCCCGGCTACATGCTCACTCTCTCCGGCCACTCGCTCGACTCCGTGCGCTTCGAGCGACTGGTCGCCGACAGCGTCCGGCTGGCCGCCGGGCGACGCACCGCCGAGGCGGCGGAAGCACTGCGGGACGCGCTGGCGCTGTGGCGCGGACCGGCGCTGGGCGGGGTGTACGCACCCTTCGCCGAGACGGAGGCCGCCCGGCTGGACGAGCAGCGGATGCTGACCATCGAACAGCAGATGGCGCTGCGGCTCCAACTCGGCGAACACCAGGCCGTACTCGGGGAGCTTCAGGCCCTGGTGAGCGCCTGTCCGCTGCGCGACCGGCTACGCCACTACCTGATGCTCGCCCAGTACCGCTCCGGGCGGCGCGCGGAAGCCCTGACCACCTTCCGCGACGGAATGCGCCATTCAGTGGAGGAGATAGGGTTGGAACTCGGCACAGAACTCCAGGAGTTGCATAACGCGATCCTCCGGGACGACGTTCCGGAGCCGGCCGGTCCGGCCATTGCTGTCGCAGACACCAGCAAACAGAACTGTGCTCCGGAACAGCTCCCGGAATGCGACGCGTACTTCGTCGGCCGTAGCCGGGAGCAGTGGTTACTGGATGATGCCCTCCTCGTCCAGACCACGCAGAATTCCTCATCCATCGCGCATATCACCGGAAGCCCTGGCATAGGCAAGACCGGCCTCGCCGTGAACTGGGCCCATCGGTCGGCGCACCGGTTCCCCGACGGGCAGCTCTTCGCGGACCTGCGGCAGCACGAACCGCTGGACGTGCTCCACCAGTTCCTGCGCAGCCTGGGTGCCGAGGGCCCGCTGCCCACGGACCTGGCGGAGGCCGCCGAGCGGTACCGCTCGGCCCTGGAGGGCAGGCGCCTGCTGGTGGTCCTCGACCACGCCTCGTCCTACGCCCAGGTGCGGCCGCTGCTGCCGGGCAACGGCCAGTGCCGGGTGCTGATCACCGGCCGGGCCACGCTCGACGAACTCCTCCAGAACCCGGGCCTGCTGCGGCTGCGCATCGGTCCCCTGACCGACGACGAGTCGCGCGAGATGCTGGCCGGCGTCCTGCGCGACACCAGGGCCGAGGAATCCCCGGAGACCACCCGGCACCTGGTGCGGCTGTGCGGCAACACCCCGCTGGCGCTGCGCGCCGCCGGTGCCCGGCTGCTGACCAAGCAGCACTGGCGGGTGCACGACCTCGTACGGCGTCTGGAGCGGCAGGCGGACCGGCTCGCGGAGCTGAGCATCGGCGAGGACTCGCTGCGCGCCCGGCTGGACCGCAGCCTCGGCGAGCTCGACCCCGCCGCGGCCGTCGCCTACACCGGGCTGAGTCGTCTGGACGGCCCCGACTTCTGCGCCGCCAGCGCGTCCGAGGCACTGGAGATGGACCAGAGGGACGCCGAGGACCTCATCGAGACGCTGGTGGACGCCCAACTGCTGGAAGTGGTGGGCCGCGGTCACTGGGGCGAGATGCGCTATCGCTGGCAGGAGCTGGTGCGGCTGCATGCCCTGGCCTGCCGGCCGGCGCAGACGTGCGGGGCGCATCTCGCCGTCTGAGCCGAGCGCACAGCGAACCGCCCCGCCGGAGTCGGGCGGATTCAACACATTGCCGCGACACGGGGAGTGTCAGGTTCGTTCCTCAGCAACTCGGAGAAGCGCTCGGCTGGACTGTCCCAGCCGAGCGTTTTCCGTGGCCTGGCGTTCAGCTCAGCCGCTACCGCGGCCAGGTCCTTGCGGGCGTACTTCGACAAGTTCACACCCTTCGGGAAGTACTGCCGCAGCAGGCCATTGGCAGAAGGGCAGCTTGTACGGCGCCGGGGCTGTGCCCGAGTGGCAGGTGGACGAGCAGCGTGAGCGGGCGCTGCGGATGCCGTGCACGATCGTCCTGGCGTCGATGCTCATTTCTGTCGTCACCCCTGTCGGTTGTCGTGTTGCTGACCGGCGCTGCGAGCGAGGTCGGATCCACTGTGCCGGCGCCTGATATGAGCCACGTATCGCGCCGTTATCGCGTGCGTGACGACACGGCGCCGGGGGTGCCGGAGTGCCTGCGCGCGCCCGGATAGGTGTGGAAGCCCTGCCCGGTCTTGCGGCCGAGCCGTCCCTCGGCGACCAGCCCGGCGAGCAGCGCGCAGGGGGTGAAGCGGGCGTCCGCGGTGAGGGTGCGCAGCACGTCGAGCGTGTCGACGACGGTGTCGAGGCCGATGAGGTCGGCGGTGCCGAGCGGGCCCATGGCGTGCCCGAAGCACTCCTGGAAGACCCGGTCCACGGTCGCGGCGTCGGCGGTGCCCGCCTGGACGACCGCGGCGGCGTCGTTGACGGTGGCCATCAGGACACGGTTGGAGACGAATCCGGGGCCGTCGGAGACGACGATGCCGTGTTTGCCCATCCCGGCCAGCAGGCCCAGGGCGCGGTCGAGCGTGTGGGCGCCGGTGCGCGGGCCGCGGACGACCTCGACGGCGTCCTTGGCCCAGGCGGGGTTCATGACGTGCATGCCGAGGACCTGTTCGGGCCGGCCGGTGTGTGCGGCGAGCCGGTCGACGGGGATGGCGGAGGTGCACGAGGCGAGGACCGCGCCGGGCGGGCAGACGGCGGCGAGGTCGCGGAAGAGCTCCTCCTTGAGCGGGATGCGCTCCGGGGCGCACTCGACGACGAAGGACACGTCGCCGAGCTGCCGCAGCTCGTCGGTCCAGCGCACGCGCGCGGGCAGCAGGTCCGGCGCGTCCCGCGGGGCCTTGCGCAGAAGTACGGCGGCCCGGGCGCCCTCGCGCAGTCGTGCGGGGCCGTCGGCCAGGGCGCCGGGGTCGGGGTCGACGACGATCACGTCATGGCCTGCGGCGGCCAGGCACTGGGCCACCCCGACGCCCATGGTGCCGGCGCCGACGACGCCGACGGTGAGCGGGGGTGGTGGCGGCGCGGTCTCGGGTTGCATCGGCTCTCCTCGGAGCGGGGTCAGCGGGGTCAGGGCTGGGCGACGACGCGCACCGCGCCGTCCGGGGCGTGGGGTGTGC
>NZ_JAAKZX010000105.1 GCF_011045025.1 Streptomyces ureilyticus | reverse complement strand
GGGCTTCGCCCCGGACCCCGCTGGGGCTGCGCCCCTGGTCCCGGCCTCGGGGCTTCGCCCCCGACCCCGCCGGGGCTGCGCCCCTGGGCCCCCATCGGCCTGAACGGCCTCGTCCTCAAACGCCGGACGGGCTGAAAAAACGCTGGGCGGCCTGAAAAAGCGCCGGACGGGCTGCATGGGGGCGCCCGGAGAACACTGAATGGGGGGGCGCCCGGAGTACTCCGGGCGCCCCCCCATCCTCGTACCGCCGGAAATCAGCCGACCGCATCCTCCCGTCGCACCGACAGCAGATCCTCCAGCTGCTCCTCCCTGGCCTGAGCCGCCACGAACAGCAGCTCGTCGCCCGCCTCCAAGGAGTCCTCCCTCGTCGGGGTGAGGACCCTGGTGCCGCGGATGATGGTGACCAGGGATGTGTCCTCGGGCCATTCCACGTCGCCGACCCGGGTGCCTGCCAGGGCCGACTCCGGGGGGAGCGTCAGCTCTACCAGGTTGGCGTCGCCGTGGCTGAAGCGGAGGAGGCGGACCAGGTCGCCTACGCTCACCGCCTCCTCTACCAGGGCCGACATCAGGCGGGGGGTCGAGACGGCTACGTCCACACCCCAGGACTCGTTGAACAGCCACTCGTTCTTGGGGTTGTTGACGCGGGCGACGACGCGCGGAACGCCGTACTCCGTCTTCGCGAGCAGGGAGACGACCAGATTCACCTTGTCGTCGCCCGTCGCGGCGATCACCACGTTGCAGCGCTGGAGCGCCGCCTCGTCCAGCGAAGTGATTTCGCAGGCGTCGGCCAGCAGCCACTCCGCCTGCGGTACGCGCTCGACCGAGATCGCGGTCGGTGCCTTGTCGATCAGCAGGATCTCGTGCCCGTTCTCCAGCAGTTCGCCCGCGATCGAGCGGCCCACCGCACCGGCACCGGCAATGGCGACCCTCATCAGTGACCGCCCTCCTCGTCAGGGCCCTTGGCGAACGCCGCCTCGACCTTGTCCACGTCGTCCGTACGCATCATCACGTGCACCAGATCGCCCTCCTGCAGCACCGTCTGCGAGCTCGGCAGGATCGCCTCGCCAAGGCGGGTGAGGAAGGCGACGCGTACGCCGGTCTCGTCCTGGAGCTTGCTGATCCGCTGGCCCACCCACGCCGTCGAGGCGTGCACCTCGGCGAGCTGCACCCCGCCCGTGGGGTCGCGCCACAGCGGCTCGGCCCCCGCAGGCAGCAGCCGGCGCAGCATCTGGTCGGCGGTCCAGCGGACGGTGGCGACGGTCGGGATGCCGAGCCGCTGGTAGACCTCGGCGCGGCGAGGGTCGTAGATGCGCGCCGCGACGTTCTCGATGCCGAACATCTCGCGGGCCACCCGGGCGGCGATGATGTTCGAGTTGTCCCCGCTGGAGACGGCGGCGAAGGCGCCCGCCTCCTCGATGCCCGCCTCGCGCAGGGTGTCCTGATCGAAGCCGACTCCGGTGACACGACGGCCGCCGAACCCGGAGCCCAGTCGTCGGAAGGCGGTGGGGTCCTGGTCGACCACGGCGACCGTGTGCCCCTGTTGCTCCAGGGTCTGGGCGAGAGCGGAACCGACTCTCCCGCAGCCCATGATGACGATGTGCACGACCGTCCTTCCGATGTCAATTGTTACTGCTCATGGAGTTACCGCTGAGGCTGAACAAGCTCTCGAACAGGGTCTCAGACCGATGCCCAAGCTACACACGCACGGTCCGCTGAGGGCACCCCTGTGCATGCTCGCCCATGGCCCCGTCGTGATCAGCGGCGGCTGATGCTGCGGACGCTGGCGAGGGTCAGGACACCGAGCCCGAGGAGTGCGGCGGCGGCACCGATGAGTTCCGCGGTGGCTGGCGTCATGAGGTCTCCAGGAGGGGTGGGCGGCGAGGTTTTGTCATATAGACATGGGGACGCCGTCGGTGCCGGAACCCGCAGCATCACTCATCTCTCAATTCACTCGTAGGGCAGACGTCGGGTGGCGGGTGGGCGCCCCATACCCCGACGGCTTACGATCCTCAGCGTGTCCAAACTGACCGACCTGCCCAAACGGATCCTCATCGGGCGTGCACTGCGCAGCGACCGGCTCGGAGAAACGCTCCTGCCGAAGCGCATCGCCCTCCCGGTGTTCGCCTCCGATCCGCTCTCCTCCGTGGCGTACGCGCCGGGCGAGGTGCTGCTGGTCCTGTCCATCGCGGGCGTGTCGGCTTACCACTTCAGCCCCTGGATCGCGGTCGCGGTCGTGGTGCTGATGTTCACGGTGGTCGCTTCGTACCGGCAGAACGTGCACGCGTACCCGAGCGGCGGCGGCGACTACGAGGTGGCCAACACCAACCTCGGTCCCAAGGCCGGTCTCACCGTGGCCAGCGCGCTGCTCGTCGACTATGTGCTCACCGTCGCCGTGTCGATCTCCTCGGGCATCGAGAATCTCGGTTCCGCGATCCCCTTCGTGGTCGAGAACAAGGTGCCGTGCGCGATCGCCGTCATCGTGCTCCTCACGCTGATGAACCTGCGCGGGGTCAGGGAGTCCGGGAAGCTCTTCGCGGTTCCGACGTACGTCTTCGTGGTGGGCGTCTTCGCGATGATCGCCTGGGGCGCCTTCCGCGGTCTGGTCCTCGACGACACGATGAGGGCGCCTACCGCCGGCTTCGAGATCGAGGCGGAGCAGCAGGGGCTCGCGGGATTCGCGCTCGTCTTCCTGCTGCTGCGGGCCTTCTCCTCCGGCTGTGCGGCGCTCACCGGCGTCGAGGCGATCAGCAACGGCGTTCCGGCGTTCCGCAAGCCCAAGTCCAAGAACGCCGGGACCACGCTGGCGATGATGGGCCTGCTCGCGGTCACCATGTTCTGCGGCATCATCGGCCTGGCCATGGCGTCGAACGTACGCATGGCCGAGCACCCGGCGACCGACCTGCTGGAGAACGGCGTCGCGGTCGGTGCCGACTACGTCCAGAACCCGGTGATCTCGCAGGTCGCCGAGGCCGTCTTCGGTGACGGCAGCTTCATGTTCGTGCTGCTCGCCGCGGCCACCGCGCTGGTGCTCTTCCTGGCGGCCAACACCGCGTACAACGGCTTCCCGCTGCTGGGCTCGATCCTCGCGCAGGACCGCTATCTGCCCCGTCAGCTGCACACCCGCGGCGACCGCCTCGCCTTCTCCAACGGCATCGTGCTGCTCGCGGGCGCCGCCGGGCTGCTGGTGTGGGTCTACGGCGCCGACTCGACCCGGCTGATCCAGCTCTACATCGTCGGAGTCTTCGTCTCCTTCACGCTCAGCCAGACCGGCATGGTCCGGCACTGGAACCGCCACCTGGCCACCGAGCGGGACCAGGCCGTACGCCGCCGCATGTACCGATCCCGGGCGATCAACACCTTCGGCGCCTTCTTCACCGGGCTCGTGCTGGTCGTCGTACTCGTCACCAAGTTCACGCACGGCGCCTGGGTCGCGCTGCTCGGCATGGTGATCTTCTACGCGATCATGTCCGCGATCCGTAAGCACTACGACCGCGTCGCCGAGGAGATCGCCGCCCCGGAAGGGCCGAGCGACGACGTCGTACGCCCCTCGCGCGTCCACTCCGTGGTCCTGATCTCCAAGATCCACCGCCCGACGCTGCGGGCCCTCGCCTACGCCAAGCTGATGCGCTCGCACACCCTGGAGGCGCTCAGCGTCAACGTCGACCCGGCCGAGACCAAGGCACTGCGGGAGGAGTGGGAACGGCGCGGCATCGACGTACCGCTGAAGGTCCTCGACTCCCCGTACCGCGAGATCACGCGGCCGGTCATCGAGTACGTGAAGAACCTGCGCAAGGAGTCGCCGCGCGACGCGGTCAGCGTGATCATCCCCGAGTACGTGGTCGGCCACTGGTACGAGCAGTTGCTGCACAACCAGAGCGCGCTCAGGCTCAAGGGACGGCTGCTGTTCACACCGGGTGTGATGGTGACATCCGTGCCGTACCAGCTGGAGTCCTCCGAGGTGGCCAAGAGGCGGGCCCGGAAGCAGCAGGAGTGGAACGCGCCGGGTGCCGTGCGGCGCGGTCCCGCGGAGCAACGGCCCAAGGAGCCCAGCACCCCCAAGGGCTGACGGAGGCGTACGGAGTCGTACGGACTCGTGTCGAACGGCCGGGTGGCGTCCACGTAGACTGGTGGGCTGTTGTCCGGCCGTTCCTCTTTTCGCATCTGGAGTCACCCCGCCATGCAGGCAGAACCGAAGAAAACGCCGGCGGGGTCGCTCGTGGGGCAGGAGTACGAGGTCGAGATCGGGCCTGTCGCTCACGGCGGGCACTGCATCGCCCGTACGTCAGAGGGGCAGGTGCTGTTCGTCCGGCACGCGCTGCCCGGTGAGCGGGTCGTCGCGCGCGTGACGGAGGGCGAGGAGGACTCGCGCTTCCTGCGCGCGGACGCGGTGACCGTCCTGGAGGCGTCCAAGGACCGGGTCGAGGCGCCCTGCCCGTACGCCGGACCCGGCCGCTGCGGCGGCTGCGACTGGCAGCACGCCAAGCCGGGTGCGCAGCGGCGCATGAAGGGCGAGGTGATCGCCGAGCAGCTGAAGCGGCTCGCGGACCTGACGCCCGAGGAGGCCGGCTGGGACGGCACGGTGATGCCCGCCGAGGGCGACAAGGTGCCCGCCGGCGAGGTGCCGGCCTGGCGTACGCGCGTGCAGTACGCGGTGGACGACTCCGGGCACGCCGGTCTGCGGCGGCACCGTTCGCACGAGGTCGAGCCGATCGAGCACTGCATGATCGCCGCGCCGGGCGTCAGCGAGCTGGGCATCGAGCAGCGCGACTGGTCCGGGATGGAGTCGATCGAGGCGATCGCGGCGACGGGCTCCCAGGACCGCCAGGTGATCCTCACACCACGGCCCGGCGCCCGCCTGCCGATCGTGGAGCTGGACCGGCCGGTGTCGGTCATGCGCGTGGAGGAGAAGGACGGGGGCGTGCACCGCGTCCACGGCCGCCCCTTCGTGCGCGAGCGCGCGGACGACCGCACGTACCGGGTCGGCAGCGGCGGCTTCTGGCAGGTCCACCCGAAGTCCGCGGACACTCTGGTCAAGGCGGTCATGCAGGGCCTGATGCCGCGCAAGGGCGAGACGGCACTCGACCTGTACTGCGGCGTCGGCCTCTTCGCGGGCGCCCTCGCCGACCGCCTCGGCGACAAGGGCGCGGTACTCGGCATCGAGACCGGCAAGCGCGCGGTGGAGGACGCCCGGCACAACCTCGCCGCCTTCGACCGCGTCCGCATCGAACAGGGCAAGGTCGAGGCGGTGCTGCCGCGTACCGGGATCACCGAGGCCGACTTGATCGTCCTGGACCCGCCGCGGGCGGGCGCCGGCAAGAAGACGGTCGGGCTTCTGACGGGGCTGGGGGCGCGGCGTATTGCGTACGTGGCGTGCGATCCGGCGGCGTTGGCTCGGGACTTGGGGTACTTCCGGGAGGGCGGGTATCGGGTGCGGACGCTTCGGGCGTTCGATCTGTTTCCGATGACGTCGCACGTGGAGTGTGTAGCGATCCTGGAGCCAGCTGACAAGGGTGCCTGACCTGGTGTTTTGTGGCCAGGGTAGAGGGCTCGACCTGTTTCTCTCCGTACAGCGGTTCGAGCGGACGGCGTCCCTCGCAACCTTCCTGACCTGCGCATTCATGGGGGAGGCGCTGCATCGGAGGGCGCCGTCAAGGTCTCGTCAGATTTTCGACGCTCGCATGACGCTCGAAGCGGGAATCTCAACGTGCCGGACCTCCCCGGCCCGGGCCGCGCGGACCGGGCCATTCGCCCGGGCAGGGACTCCCGTACGTGTGTTCCGCTTCGCCTCCCCAGCGGCGGTGCGGGGCGTCAAGAGGTCTCGTCGCCGCGGTCAGTCTGCCGCCCTGCGGTATTCCTCCGTGGTGAGCGAGTTGGCCAGCCGCATCACTACCGGACCGAAGCGGTGCTGCTCGGTCAGGGTGACGCAGGCTAACCTGACGCTGTTCCCACGAAATGACCGCTTCCGCCGACCAGTTGCCCTCGGACGTTAGGAGCCCTCGGCTGTGCCGCCCACTTTGTATCGCGACACTGGTTACACGCTCCGGCACCTGATCGAGAACATCGAAGGCGGTCGTATCGGATTGCCAGACATTCAACGCCCGTTCGTCTGGTCTGCGGCGAAGACCCGCGATCTCTTCGACTCGATGTATCGGGGCTACCCGATCGGCACCCTGATGTTCTGGGAGACCGGCGCTGAGGTGGGGACGCGGCAGATCGGAACGGAAGCCGGTGATCGGGCACCTCAGCTGTTGGTCGTTGACGGGCAGCAGCGGCTCACCGCCCTGTTCGCTGTCCTCACCGGGCGCAAGATCGTCACTAAGTCTTTCGACGAGATCAACGTTCGTATCGCGTTCCACCCGGAGGACCAGACGTTCGAGGTCACGGACGCGGCGATCGAGCGTGACGCCCACTTTATTCCGGACATCACCGCGCTCTGGGCCCAAGGTGGTTACAAGCCCACCGTCCGGCAGTTCTTCCAGCGGCTCGAACAGGCCAGCGGCCAGCCCTTGTCGGACGCTGCCAAGGATGTGCTCGAAGAACGCGTAGACAGGGTCCGGGACCTGCACGAGTTCCGCTTCCAGGTTGTGGAGCTGGGTGCTTCGGCCAACGAGGAGCAGGTCGCCGACATCTTCGTGCGCATCAACTCCGAAGGCGTGAAGCTCAACCAGTCCGACTTCATCCTCACCCTGATGTCAGTGCATTGGGAGAAGGGCCGCCGCCAGCTCGAAGACTTCAGCCGCGGCGCGGTGGTCGCAGGACTCCCCGGTCCGAGCCCTCGAAACGCTTTTCTTGACCCCAGCCCGGACCAACTGCTGCGCGTAGCCGTTGCTGTCGCCTTCCGGCGCGCCCGGCTGCAGCACGTCTATAGCGTCCTACGAGGAAAGGACCTTGAAACCGGCAAGGTCACCGCCGCTCGACGGCAGGAGCAGTTCGACCGGCTCGCCCAAGCACACACGAAGGTCTTGGACCTGACGAGCTGGCACGAGTTCTTCCAGTGCGTCACGGCGGCCGGCTTCCGCAGTCGCAAGATGATCACCTCCGACAACGCCCTGCTGTACAGCTACACGATCTGGCTGATCGGACGCCACGACTTCGGACTGACGGTCGATGAACTCCGTCCCGTGATCGGACGGTGGTTCTTCATGGCGCACACCACCGGTCGGTACTCCAACTCGCCGGAATCACAGATGGAGTTTGACCTGGGGCGGATCGGCAGTCTGCCGCCAGGTGACGGCCGAGCCTTCACCGCGGAACTCGACCGGATCATCGCAGCGAACTTCACCGGCGACTACTGGGACATCTCCCTGCCGAACCGGCTGGACACATCCTCGTCGCGTTCACCCGTGCTGTTCGCCTACCAGGCGGCGCTCAACATCCTCGACGCCGAAATGCTCTTCGGCGACCAACGAATCCGTGATCTGCTGGACCCCTCAGTCCAACCCGCCAAGGCTGTCGACCGGGACAACCTGTTCCACCGCAAGGTGCTCGCCGGACTGAGTATCACCGACCGGCGCCAAGTCAATGCCATCGCCAATATGGCCTACGTGAGGTGGCCGGCAGACGAGCTGTCCAACACCGACGCACCACATGACTACTGGCCGAGAATCACGGGCGCAATGGACCCGGAGGTGCTCGAGCGGCAGGTACGGTGGCACGCGCTCCCGGTCGGCTGGGAACAGCTCGACTATTTGACCTTCCTGGAACGGCGGCGCCAGCTGATCGCCAAGGTCGTGCGGGAAGCGTTCGAAACCCTCACGGGGGAACGCCCTGCGTACCTCCCAACCACCCCGGCCGACATGATCGCCGCCGGCGAATCCCAGGGCACCGAGTTCAAGGCCAGCGCCCGCTGGAACGTGCACACCCGGCAGGCCGACAAGTCCCTACGGCACAACATCGTCAAGGCCGTCTGCGGCTTCCTGAACAGCGAGGGCGGAAACCTGTTCATCGGTGTCGCCGACGACGGAACCGCCCTCGGCATCGAGAACGACCTCACCACTCTGGAGTCGCAGGCCAACGTCGACGGGTATGAGCTCTTCGTACGCCAACTCCTCGACGGCAGCCTGTCGACCCCGACGGCGACCACCGTCCGCGTACACTTCCCCGAGATTTCTGGCAATGTCGTCTGTCAGATCAGCGTTGCCGCGGCAGGTAAGCCGGTGTTCGCCAAGCCCGCCAAGGGCGGCAGCGGCGCCACCGACTTTTGGGTCCGGGTCGGCAACGCCACCAAGCAACTCCATGGCGATGACCTCCTGCGCTACCAGGAGGAACACTGGGGATGAGTGTCCCTATGGCCAGCCCTCAGACCAGGGGGGAATGACCTCGAGCCTATCGCTGGTGTAGACCACGGTCCGGTTGCTGCAGAGAGCCTTGGGAGTCGCACTCACCAGACGGCGTGGCGACCTACACATTTGGGCACATCGACGGATGGCGCCGGTGGAGTCCGGTCGGCCTTCTCGCCTCCTCGTCGACCGGCTTGAACACGCAATAGCCCGCGCACCGCGGGAGCGGTCGCCAAGGAGCAAGCGCAGGCTGTCGGCCGTGACACTCGTTTGACCTGGACGCCGAAAAGCCGGGGCGAGAATCGATGGGATTGCTGTGACCTGCGCTTTTTCCGTAACCGGCACAGACCGACGTCATACCGATGATGCATCATGTGGAGTGCGTGGCGATTCTTGAACCTGCCGCGAAGGGCGTCTGACCTTCGGGTTCGCCAGCCCCCGTGCTGAAACCTCGTCATGGTTCCGTGAGCGGCGCTGCCTCCAGCGGTCCGTCTGAGGTACACCCGCACCTGGTTTCCCAGCAGTCACCGAACGCGCCGTCCGTGCCTCAAGTACACGCAGCTTGAGGCTCTTGGGCCGGACAGTGACCAGTGGCGGTCGGTACGTCAGGACGCCCACGCCCCGTTCACGCCCGCGGCACAGGGAGCATGGGATACCTATCCCGCATTGAATGATCTGCTGCCATGGACAGTGCCCGGTATCTTGCCGAAGCGGACGTGGGTCTACTCTCCGGACTCCGACATGCTGCGCTCCCGGTGGCGGAGGTTGACCGCCGAGACAGATATCACCGAGAAGCGTGCCTTGTTCAGGGAGACCCAGAGCCGTACCGTCGACCGACAGGTCAAGCCGCTCCCGGGCTCGGCACAGCGACCACGGTCAATGCTGGAGGCGGGCTCCGAGTGCCCGGAACCGGTACTTTTCGCCTTCCGTCCCTTCGATCGGCAGTGGATCATTCCGGACAACAGGGTCCTCGACAGATGCTCGCCACAGCTGTGGGAGAACCGGTCCGAGGGGCAGATACACATCGTGGAGCATCACTCCGGACGTTTCGGCGATGGCCCCGCCACGCTGTTCACCGCGCTGATGCCGGATATGGATCACTTCGCCGGCTGGGGTGGTGGCAGGGTGTTCCCCTTCCTGCAGAAGGACGGCACCCCAATGTGACCCCTGGTCTTCTCCAGCACCTTGGTAACTCCTTCGGCGGTCTGGCTGTCTCCGCCGAGGACTTGCTCGCGTACATCGCCGCGATCACGGCCCACCCCGGTTTCCGGTCCCGCTTCGACGACGAACTCACCACCAACGGCGTCCGCGTACCACTCACCGGCGATGCCGCGCTGTGGTCGGAGGCGCTGCACATCGGGCGGAAGGTGATATGGGCGTCCACCTTCGGAGAGAGGCTCGTGGACCCGGTGGCGGGGAGGCCCGGTACGCCCCAGGAGGTCTGGACGACCGCACAGCCGGCGATCACGTACCGGAGACAGGTCGGCAGGGACGAATTGCCCGAGAACTTCGTCCACGATCCCGACCGTCTCGAACTCCACTTCGGCCAAGGCGTTTGGGCCGGTGACTCAAGAGATGCGGGAGTACCAAGTCAGAGGACAGAACGTTCTCGACGGCTGGTTGAAACGCAGGACAGGACCGCCGTCCCGCAGAGCCGTCAGCGAGCTGGACCGCATCCGGCCCGAGCGGTGGTTACCTGCCTGGAGCGAGGAACTCCAGTACGTGCTGGCCGTCCTGTGGCATCTGGTCGAGCTGCAGTCGGCTCAGAATGAGCTGCTTGACCGTGTTCTCATGTCACCGCTGGTCAGCGTCGCCGAGTTGCAACGTCGGAACATTCTGCCCGTCCCGGACACTGCACGTCGTTCCGCTCCCGCACCAATACAGACCGACCCCATCCCCGGGACCGCGGGGATCGAGGCGCGCGAACCGCACGCTGTCAGGCCGCTCACCGCGGAGAGGGACTCTCCAGCCACCGCTCCGATGACGCGGTCACGGAGGAGCCGAGAAACCGGCGCTAGGCAGGCAGCCCGCAGGAAGCGACAAGATCCGTAAAGTTGCTGCCTGCCCGTGTCATGGGTGGTCGTCGGAACGCCGTCGGTGGGTTGGGCTGTCTCGACGCCATCTGTGTGCATCTTCTGGCTCTTGCTCTGATCGCCTTCAGATGTGACCTCATCCGGAAGTGATCAGTCGATGTCCGGATCGTTGGCCTCTTCGAGGAGACGGGTCGCGAGGTCGTCGGCCCACTCCACGGCCCCAGGTGCGGAGAGCGGTGATGGCGGCGTCATCGAGGCCGTAGGCGGCGAACGCCTCGTCGTCGGTCCACTCGGCGCCTGTGAGGTTCGACTGCAGATCCTCGCGTTCGAAGCGGCCGCGGGCGTGGCGGCGGCCGAACTCCTCGAGCTCGGCATTGGACCAGCGTCGCGAGGCCGCGAACACGTCGATCAGATCGCGGGGCGCTCCGCGGGCGGCCAGGGCGCGGACCTTGGTCCCGATCACGTCCTCCTCCGCGAGGACGGGCCCGTATGGGCTCTGGGCGACCGGCCGCCAGAAGATCTCCTTGAGGATGTCGACCTCGCAGTTCTGCCCGGTGGCCGGGTCGGTCACGGTGAAGCGGGCGGACAGCGGGGCGGTCTCCAGCGCGTGCACCTGCCAGCCGCGGGCTTCCAGGCCGGCGTGGAGCGTGGCGGCGATGTCGGCCATGGGCGCCGGGTTCTCGGTGGCGACATCGAGGTCCTGGCTGGGGCGGTTGATGAGGTGGTGCGCCCGCACGGCGTATCCACCGGTGAGAACCAGGGGATACGGGGAGCCGAGCGCGATCACATCCGCCATGAGCCGCGTGTGCAGCTCCGGCATGTCCGTCACGCGGCCGCCCGGGTGCGGGAGGCGAGCTGGGGGAAGGCGTCTTCCCATACGGTGCGCACGGTGCGGCCGACGAGGGTGCGCAGCACCGGCCACAGCTGGAGGAGCAGGTCCTGGTTGAGGTAGCGGGGCAGGTCCTCGCGCAGGCCTTCGTGCAGGACGGTGCGGTACAGGCCCATGCGCTGGCGGGGCTTGCCCAGGTCGTACGAGGTCATCCCGGACCAGGCCATGTGCAGCGGCAGCTCCACGACACCCTGGGTCGGGCCATGCAACTCGTCCAGCGACTCCGGCAGGCGCCGCCGGAACTTCTCCCGGTACAGCGCGAGGTCCTCGGCGACCGCGCCCGAGAGGTCCCTCGGCGCGGGGGCGGCGTGCTGTGGGCTGGAGGACATGGGTCCATTATGGCGGCCGGAGAAGTGGCGCGGGTCATGATGCGCGAGCCTGCGGAGCGAGCGAGAGCAGGCTCGCGCAGGCGAGCTGGTCGTGGCACCTGTTTCGCTCGAAGGGGAGGAACGAATTGTTGGTCATGACGCTATGACGCGACGGACCGGTACGTGGTGCATCGCGACACCTGGCACCTGTCCGCGGTTGGCGGTGACGACGGTGACCGGCCCCGGCTGGCGCAAGGCGACGGCGGCAAGAGCCGCGTCGATGGCCCGGGACGTACGTGCATACGTTGCGCGCCTCGATATGGAAGCGGCCATGGCGCTGATGCCGAGCTGAAGGTCGTCTGTGAACCGGACACCCGTGCGGCACTCGTCGCGCACCCACTGGGACTGGCCGTCGTAGTCCAGCGAGTAGACAGCGTCCCCCTTCGCGCTGCGGTTCACCGCTGTCCCTGCTCGGGCGGCGCCTCGACCGGCTCACCGGCGGCCACTCGCCGGGCGCGGGCCAGCTCCGCGTGCTGACGCTCGATCTCCCGGATCTCGGCTTCTGCCTCGGCCAGCTCCTCCTCGGTGACCGCGCCGTACTCCTTCTCCATCCAGTTCTCCATCCAGGCGACCGCTTCCCCGAGCCGGTCGTGCTCCCACCGGCGCTCTATGGCGCGCGTGACACAGCCGCTGAACCCACGGTGTCCCACCTTGGCGCGGATGGCCTCGGCCAGTTCTTCGGGGAGCGTGACGGTGTACTTCTTGGTCGCCATACCGTTGACCATGCCGATGGCTCGGAAGGGGGCCAACCAGGCGGGACTGGGTTCACGCGATCGAGACCCGCGCCGCGTTCGCGAGTTGACGGGCCGGGAGTGCCCCGCAGAGTCGCGGCCGCCGGCTGGGGACTAGCGTCGTGGCTGTCGTCAGTAATAACCGGCAGCAACATCCAGGGAGCAGACATGGCCAAGATACTTTTCGTGATGACCGGCGCCGATCAGTGGACGCTGGCCGACGGCAGTACGCACCCCACCGGTTTCTGGGCCGAGGAGGCCACCGTCCCCTACGGGGCGTTCAAGGCCGCCGGTCACGAGATCACCGTGGCCACGCCCGGCGGTGTCGTCCCGCCCGTCGACTCCGCCAGCCTGAGCCCTGAGGCCAACGGGGGCGCGGAGAACGCGGCGGCGGTTCGGGGTGTCGTGGAGGGGGCCGCGGAGTTTCGTAGTCCGGTCGCGCTGGCCGATGTACGCCTCGATGACTTCGACGCGGTGTACGTCCCTGGCGGGCACGGCCCGATGGAGGACCTGGCGGTCGACGCCGACTCCGGGCGGCTCCTAGCTCGGGCGGTCGAGCGCGGCATGCTGGTGGGCGTGGTGTGCCACGGGCCTGCCGCGTTGTTGGCTGCGACGAAGGACGACGGTGCCAACGCATATGCCGGTTACCGGGTCACCGCCTTCACGAACGCCGAGGAACGCCTGGCCGGCACCGCGGAGAAGGCCCAGTGGCTGCTCCAGGACCGGCTCACCGAGGCCGGGCTGAAGGTCGAGGTCGGAGAGCCGTGGGCGCCGCACATCGAGGCCGACCGCAACCTCGTCACCGGCCAGAACCCGGCCTCTTCCGGCCCGCTCGCGGCCGAGCTGCTCAAGAGGCTCGGCTGAGCAGAACAGGGCCGGAGAGGGCCGACCAAGGCCGACCACGACCAACGCACCGTATATACAGGGAAGTTGACGTCATGACCGACCAGCTCACCGTGGGCGTCCTGGGCACGGGCATCATGGGTGCCGCGATGGCCCGCAACCTCGTCAAAGCCGGGCACACCGTCCGCGCCTGGAATCGCACCCGCGCCAAGGCCGAGCCGCTCACGGCCGATGGGGCGCAGATCGCCGGTACTCCCGCCGAGGCGGTGACCGGTGCCGATGTCGTCCTGACCATGCTGTACGACGGGCCGGCCGCTCTGCAGGTCATGCGCGAGGCGGCGCCCGCGCTGCGTCCGGGCATGGCCTGGGTGCAGTCCACCACCGCCGGGATCGAGGGCGTCGGCGAGCTGGCCGGCTTCGCCCGCGCCCACGAGCTGGTCTTCTACGACGCGCCCGTGCTGGGCACCCGGCAGCCCGCCGAGGCCGGCCAACTGCAGGTCCTGGCCGCGGGGCCGGTCGAGGGCCGGGGCGCGGTGGCTCCCGTTTTCGACGCGGTCGGCGCCCGTACGGTGTGGACCGGTGAGGACGGCGCGGCCGGCAGCGCGACGCGGCTGAAGCTGGTGGCGAACAGCTGGGTTCTCGCGGCCACCGCGGCGACCGGTGAGGTCCTCGCGCTGGCCCAGGCGCTGGGCGTGGACCCGCAGAGTTTCTTCGACGTCATCGACGGCGGCCCGCTCGACATGGGGTATCTGCGGGCCAAGGCCGGGCTCATCCTGGGCGATCAGCTCTCCCCGGCCGCGTTCGCGGTGGCGACCGCCGCCAAGGACGCCAGACTGATCGTCGAGGCGGGCGAGCAGCACGGCGTACGCCTCGATGTCGCCGCCGCGAGCGCCGCCCGCATGCAGCGCGCCGCCGCCCAGGGCCACGCCGACGAGGACATGGCCGCCGCGTACTTCGCCAGCTTCGACGCCGACTCCGAACGCGATGCCGCACCCGGCGAGGACGCGTCCACTTGAGGCCGCGCACAGCCGCGTACTCAGGACCAGGCGGCGTACTCAGGCCCCGGAGTCGTACTCAATCCCCGTCACGGCCCCGTCACCCCGTCACTGGAAACCCCCTCGTGCGGAACACCTTCCGTTCCGCGTCCACCGCGAACACCTCGCAGTCGTCTCGCGCGGCGGCCCAGTCGATGCCCTCCGGGCCCATCGCGAAGGCCGCCGTTGCCGTGGCGTCGGCCTGCGTGAGGGACGGGGCCACGACCGTCACGCTGAGGAGGCCCGTGGCCGGGCGGCCGGTGCGACCGTCGATGATGTGGTCGCCCCGTTCGTAGCGTGCGGAGGTCGCCACGGCTCCGTCGTTCACGTCCAGGACCGTGCACAGCTTGTCGAGCTGCTCGGGGTGCCGTACGCCCACCCGCCACGGACCGCCGGCCGCGACCACGTCGCCGCCGGCGTTCAGGCAGAACCGGGACGCGCCGGTCGCCGCCACCAGGTCCGCGGCCCGCTGCACCGCCCAGCCCTTGACCATGGCGCAGGGGTCGAGGCCGCGACCGGGCAGCCGTACGTCGAAGGCGCCCCCGGTCGCGACCCGGTACCGCTCGCACAGGTCGAGGATCTCCGCCAACTCCGGGCTCACCTCGCTCAGTTCGAGCTCACCACGGTCGAGCCGCGACACCTCGCTGCCGGGCCTGAAGGGGCTGAACCGTTCGTCGACCTCGCGCAGCCAGGCGAAGGCCCGGTCCGCGGCCTCGGCGGCGTCCCCCTCTCCCTCGTCCATCCGTACGGAGATCGGGAACCCCATGATGTGCTCGACCCGGCGCACGCTCAGCCCCTCAGCCCTTCACGTCGATCGCGGCCTGGAGGGACTTGACGTAGCCCTCGCTGGTGATCGTGGCGCCGGACACCGTGTCGATGTCGGCGCTCTGCGCCTCGAGGGTCTCCTCGATCAGCTTCGGCACGGCGGCCTCGGTCTGCGGGTGGTTCGGCTGCTGCAGCATCCGTACGGAGCTGATCGTGTCGCCCTCGAAGGTCACCTCGACCTGCACAGGGCCCTTCTCGGTGTTGAGCGTCGACCCCGCGATGACCTGGTTCGACGTGCCCGAGCCGGAGGACCCCGAGCCCGAGGAACCCGAAGAGCCCGAGCCCGACGAAGCAGCCGCGGAAGGCGTCGAAGCCGGGGCCGCGACCTCGGTGCTCGACGACGAGGTGTCGCTCGACGGTGCGTAACGCCAGACCGGGATCAGGGCCGCGACGCTCAGGGCCAGGACAGGAAGTGCTCGCTTCATGGTGTCGTTCCCCTTATCCGGCCAGGCTGAAGCGTTCGAAGTGGATCTGCTGCTTGGGCACGTCCAGGTCGCGCAGGGTGCGCAGGACGGCGCCGGTCATGCCGGGCGGGCCGCAGACGTAGACGTCCCGGTCGGCGATGTCCGGGACGAGCCGGGTCAGTTCGGCCGGCGCCAGCTTGTCCGGGGTGGCCGGGCCGCTGACCAGGAACAGGTGGGCGCCCTTGGCGTGGGCCAGTTCGCGCAGTTCGTCGTAGAGCACGGCGTCCTGGTCCGTGGCCACCCGGTAGATGACGGCGGCGTGGCCGTGCAGGTCCTCCAGCAGGGCCCGGATCGGGGTGACGCCGACGCCGCCCGCGATGAGCAGGGCGTCGGGCCGGGTCCGGTGCATCGTGGTGAAGGCGCCGTACGGGCCCTCGGCGAACACCCGCGTGCCGACCTTCAGATGCCGCAGCGCCTTCGTGCCGTCGCCGGCCGCCTTCGCGGTCAGCCTGAGGCTCCGGCCGTCCGGGGCGGCGGACAGCGAGAAGGGGTTGGCCTGCCACCAGCGGCCCTTGGTCATGAACCGCCACAGGAAGAACTGGCCGGCCCGCGCGGGCAGCTTGTCCAGGTCGCGGCCGGTGATGTAGACCGACACGACGTTGTCGGACTCGGGGACGACGGCCGAGACGCGCAGCTGGTGCCGCAGGTTGCGCCACAGCGGCAGTACGAGCCGGCCCACGAAGACCGAGCCGAGCGCCACGCCCCACAGCGCGTACCAGTACGCCGTGGCCGTCGAGTTCGTCGTGAAGGTCGTGCCCACCGCGACCTGGTGCGTGAACGCCAGCACCACCGCGACGTATGTGTAGAGGTGGATGAAGTGCCAGGTCTCGTACGCCAGCCGGCGCCGGGCCCAGCGTGCCGAGACCGCGCCGATGACGATGATCAGCACCAGGGCGACGATGGCGCGCAGTACGCCCTCGACGGTCTCGGCGAGGTCCACGAGCTGGCTCACCGGGTCCATCGACGAGGACTGGGCGTAGCCGAAGGTGATGAACACGCCGTGCCCCAGCAGCGACCACAGCAGACCGAAGCCGACCCAGCGGTGCCAGGAGGTCAGCCGGTCCATGCCGATCCGGTGGTCGAGCCAGGGCAGCCGGGCGACGAGCAGCAGTTGGAAGGCCATGAGGAGGGCGGCGTACAGGCCGGTCAGCCGCCCCAGCAGGAGGAGGGCGTTCGAGGCGAGCCCGGACTGGAAGAAGAAGGCGGTCACCACCGCGACGTTCGCGGCCAGCAGGGTGTACAGGCCGGTGCGGGCCACCACCTTGGGACGTATCGCCGGTGTGGGGGGTCTGACGTGCTGGACAGTCGTCACGGGACGGCAACTCCTCGATCAGTGATCCGGGGATACCGAGCCTGCCTGGTGAGAGCTGTCGTTTAGCTGTCTGACAACTTTCAAGTTTTTATCGATGTGAGTCTGGAGGGCGGACGGCTATGGGCGCCGGGCGACAGGTGAAGCACTATGAGCGGGTGGAAAAAGTACGTCTTCTCGTGGTGGACGACGATCCGCCCATCGCCGACCTGGTCGCCACCGTCGCCCGCTACGAGGGCTGGGACGCGGTCACCGCGTACTCCGGTGAGGAGGGGCTGCGCCAGGCCGCCGAGTTCCATCCCGACATCGTGGTGCTCGACCTGATGCTCCCCGACCTGGACGGATTCGGTGTCCTGGACCGGCTCCGGCTGTCCGGGACGATGGTGCCCGTCGTGTTCCTCACCGCCCGCGACGGCGTCGCCGACCGGATCGCGGGGCTCACCCGGGGCGGCGACGACTACCTGGTCAAACCGTTCGCGGTGGAGGAGCTCATGGCCAGGCTGCGCACCGTACTGCGCCGCAGCGCGGGCCCCGGCTTCCAGCGCTCCGTGCTCCAGGTCGCCGACCTGACGATGGACGAGGACACCCGCGAGGTGCGGCGCGGCGAGAAGCTGCTCACGCTCACCCCGACCGAGTACGAGGTGCTCCGCTACCTGATGCGCAAGTCACCGACCGTGCTGACCAAGGCGCAGATACTCGACCATGTCTGGGAGTACGGCTTCGGAGGCCGCTCCAACGTCGTGGAGCTCGTCGTCAGCCGGCTGCGCCGCAAGCTCGACGGGCCTGACGACGGCGCCGACGGCCGGACACCGCTGATCCACACCGTGCGGGGCGTCGGGTACGTGGTGCGGCAGGTCGCCGAGTGATAGCCCGGCTGAAGGGGACCTACCGCAGGCTGCGCCTGGGCACCCGGCTCGCGCTGGGCCTGGGTGTGCTGTCCCTGATGGTGTTCGCGGTCGTCGGTACGGGGCTGACGACGTACATGCGGGACTACCTGTCGACGCAGCTCGACGAGCAGCTGGCGCAGGGACAGATCGCCCAGTCCAAGAACATCGAGGAACACGGCACGCTCACGGGAAAGAAGTACTACAGCTGGTTCTACGCCGTGTACGACGTGTCGGGCGGCAAGCCCGTCCTCCGCAAGCCCGAGGACCCCGGCGACCTGCCGAAGGACGTCGACAGCTTCACCGCCGTGGCCCGGGCGCAGATGTCCTCGGACACGGAGGTCCTGCGCACCGACGATCTCCAGGGCAAAGGCAGCTACCGGCTGCGCGCGTGCGAGTTCGAGCCCGGCACCATCCTGGTCAGCGCCGCGCCCATGGACGGCATCGACGACACGGTGGGCCGGTTGATCGTGATCCAGGCCGTCGCCTTCGGGCTCGCGCTTCTCGCCCTCGTGGTGTCGGGCCGGGGAATGCTACGGCGAGGCCTGAAGCCCCTCAGCGACATGGCGCACACCGCGCGCGGCATCACCTCGCACGACCTCACCGACTCGGCACGGCTGCCGGTACGCCACGACGGGCGCAGCGGCGGCCCCGAGGTCGAGGAGCTGCGCACCGCGTTCAACACGATGCTGGAGCACATCGACGACTCGCTCGCCGTCCGCACGGAGGTCGAACAGCGGCTGCGCCGCTTCGTCGCCGACGCCTCGCACGAGCTGCGTACGCCCCTGATGTCGGTCCGCGGCTACGCCGACCTGTTCCAGTATGCGGCGGCCAACGATCCCGAGGAGCGGGACAAGCACCTGGCCCGGCTGCGCACCGAGGCCGCGCGGATGGGCGTACTGCTGGACGACCTGCTGCTGCTCGCCCGCCTGGACGCCGCCGATGTGGAGGCGCCGCTGCGGCTGGAGGAGGTGGACCTGGTGGAGCTGGTGCAGCAGGCCGCCGACGCGTTCCGCGCGGGCCGGACGGACCACCCGCTGACCGTCACGGTCCCTCCCGACCCGGTACGGCTGCGCCTCGACCCCCTGCGCCTGAGGCAGGTGCTGGACAACCTGCTCTGCAACGCCGCCGTGCACACCCCGGCCGGGACGAAGGTGTCGGCCGAGGTATGCGTCGAGTCCGGCATGGCGGTCGTACGGGTCGCCGACGCGGGACCCGGCATCCCGGCCGCCGACCAGCACCGCGTCTTCGACCGCTTCTACCGCGTCGACAAGGCCCGCAGCCGCGACCGGGGAGGCAGCGGTCTCGGCCTCGCGGTCGCGCGCTCATTGGCCCGCGCCCACGGCGGCACCCTCGATCTGACGAGCTGCCCGGGCTCGACGACGTTCACGATCAGGCTTCCGCTTGGCCGGACGGGCTGAACGTAAACGAAATCGTTGACAATCTTGTTCGGTTACCTCTACGGTCGACAGGCACTCACTCAGGGAGAGACCGTGGCGAACGAGGCCAGGCCGAGCAGCGGAGAGCAAGCCAAGCAGCACGCGCTGGCGCGGCTGCGGCAGGCGATCCTGCGCGGCGAGATGTCACCGGCCCAGCGGCTGGTGGAGAACGAACTCGCCGAGCAGTTCGGTGTGACACGGGCCAGTGTGCGCGCGGCACTGATCGATCTGGCGGCCGAGGGGCTGGTCGAGCGGATCCCCAACCGCGGCTCACGGGTCCGCCTTGTCACGGTCGAGGAAGCGGTCGCCATCACCGAGTGCCGCATGGTCCTCGAAGGGCTGTGCGCGGCCAAGGCCGCCGTCGAGGCCACCGACGACCAGCTGACCGAACTGGCCGACCTCGGCACGGCGATGAGCAAGGCCGTCGCCGACGGTGAACCCATGACCTACTCCGGGCTCAACCAAGAACTGCACGCCAAGATCCGCCAGTTCTCCGGCCAGCAGGTCGCCGGGGAACTCCTGGACCGTCTCAACGCCCAACTGGTGCGCCACCGCTTCCAGCTCGCGCTGCGCCCCGGACGCCCCCAGCAGTCCGTCAACGAACACCTGGCCATGATCGAGGCGATCAGGTCACGGGACCCCCAGGCGGCCGACGCGGCCGCCCGCGCCCACCTCGCGAGCGTGATCGACGCGTTGCGCGAGGGAGATTGACGGCGATGACGACCGGCGGGCCCGACGAGGTGCGCTGCATGCTGATGCGCGGCGGCACCTCCAAGGGCGCCTACTTCCTGGCCGGTGACCTTCCCTCCCAACCCGCCGTACGCGACGACCTGTTGCTCCGCGTCATGGGCAGCCCCGATCCGCGCCAGATCGACGGGCTCGGCGGCGCGCACCCCCTGACCAGCAAAGTGGCCGTGGTGTCGGCTTCGGCCGATCCCGCCGTGGACGTCGACTACCTGTTCCTCCAAGTCGGCGTCGAGACTGGCGAGGTGTCCGACCGTCAGAACTGCGGCAACGTGCTCGCCGGAGTCGGCCCCTTCGCCGTCGAGCGCGGGCTCGTCGCCGCGGCGGACGGCGAGACGTCCGTACGGATCCGCATGCTCAACACCGGGGGACTGGCCATCGCGACCTTCCCCGCCCCGGGTGGACGTGTCGACTACACGGGCTCCGCCGAGGTCTCCGGCGTGCCGGGCACCGCCGCTCCCGTGGTCATCGAGTTCCCGCCGGACGGCAGCCCCTTGCTGCCCACCGGGAGTGTGCGCGACACCGTCGCCGGCATCCCGGTGACCTGCGTGGACAACGGCATGCCGACCGTACTGATCGCCGCCTCCTCCCTGAAGATCACCGGCTACGAGGACCCGGAGGACCTGGAGAAGGACCTGGCCCTCGGCGGCCGGCTCCGTGAAATCCGCCTGGCGGCGGGCCCGTTGATGGGCCTCGGCGAGGTTGAGGGCACCACCGTGCCCAAGCTCAGCCTGCTGGCCCCGCCCGTACACGGCGGCGCGGTGATGACCCGCACCTTCCTCCCGGTCCGCTGCCACACCTCCATCGGCGTCCTGGCCGCCGCGAGCGTCGCCGCCGGGCTGCGGATCGAGGGCGGCGTCGGCCAGGACGTTGCCGAACTCCCGGCGGCGGGGGAGCGGTTGAGGATCGAGCACCCCACCGGGTTTCTCGACATCGAGGCCGGCGTCGACGCCGGGGGCCCGCGCCCGGTGGCTCGCCGGACGGCTGTCGTACGCACCGCACGGAAGATCTTCGACGGCACCGTCTTCGCCCGCCCGGCCGGCATCGCGTCCCGTTCCTGACCAACTCCCTTTCCAAGGAGCCCCGATGACACCGCCCCTCGGAGACATCGCCCACGTCGGACACGTCGAACTCCTCACCCCCGACCTGGACCGCAGCCTGGCCTTCTTCACCGACTACCTCGGCCTGACCGTCAACGGTGAACGCGGCGACTCCGTCTGCCTGCGCACCTGGGACGACTACGAGCACCACAGTCTGGTCCTCACCGCGCACGAGACCTCCGGCATCCGCCGCACCGCGCTGCGCACCTCCAGCGAGGAGGCCCTGCAGCGCCGGGTCAAGGAGTTGGCGTCCGCGGGCCACGAGGGCCGCTGGACCGAGGACGAGCCCGGCCTCGGCCCGCTCTACGTCACCACCGATCCCGACGGCCACGAGATCGCCCTGTACTGGGAGTCCGAGTGGTACCAGGCCCCTGAGGCCCTCAAGCCGGGCCTGAAGAACCAGCCCCAGGCCAAGCCGGGCCACGGCGTGGCCGTACGCCGTCTCGATCACGTCAACTACCTCGCCGCCGACGTCGCCGCGAACGCCGACTTCCAGCAACACGTCCTCGGCGCCCGCCCGACCGAGCAGATCCGGCTCGACACCGGCAGGATCGCCGCGAAGTGGCTGACGTTCACCAGCAAGTCGTACGACGTCGTCTACACCGAGGACTGGACCGGCTCCCGCGGCCGCCTGCACCACATCGCGTTCGCCACCGACACCCGCGAGGACATCCTCCGCGCCGCCGATCTCGCCCTGGACACGGGCGTGTTCATCGAGACGGGCCCGCACAAGCACGCCATCCAGCAGACGTTCTTCCTGTACGTCTACGAGCCGGGCGGCAACCGGGTCGAACTGTGCAACCCGCTCACCCGGCTGGTCCTCGCCCCGGACTGGCCCCTGATCACCTGGACCGAGGAAGAGCGGAAGAAGGGCCAGGCCTGGGGCCTGAAGACCATCGAGTCCTTCCACACGCACGGCACGCCACCGGTGGACTGACGACGCGAGCCCAACTCCTCACCGCTTCCTACGCGTTGACGGCCCGCCGCACATGGTCCGCGATCAATGCGTAGACCGGCCGGGCGGCCTCGGCGTCGTTGAGGTCGTAGCCGTGGTCGGCGGCGGGGACGAGGCGGTGCTCGGCCAGTGCGCCGGCCTTGTCCAGTCGCGTGGCGTACCGCTCGCCCTCTGCGCGCAGGAGGTCGTACTCGGGGGTGATGACGAGCGCCGGGGCGATACCCGTGAGGTCCGCGGTGTCCGCCGGGTTGGCCGGAGAGACCAGGCGGTCGGTGCGTCGGTCCGGGTCCGGCACGTACGCGCTGTCGAAGATCGCGGCCATCCACGGGCGCAGCGTCGGCTTGTCGATGGCGGCCTTCTTGTCCTTGGCGCTCGTCGCGAGGTCGAGCGGCGGATAGTGGAGGACCTGGAGCGCGATCGCGGGCCCACCGGCCCCAAGGGCCTGACGCGCCACCGCCGCCGCGAGACCGCCGCCGGCGCTCTGCCCGCCCACGGTGAGACGGCTGCCGTCCCAGCCGTGTTCGCCGCCGTGCGCCGCCACCCAGCGGACGACCTCGTACGCCTGCTTCGGCGGGGCGGGGAACGGGTGCTGTGGGGCGACCGCGTAATCCACGTTGACCACGGCCACGCCCGCCTCCGCGGCGAGGTAACGGCACAGCGCGTCGTCCATCTCCGCCCCCGGCAGCACGTATCCACCGCCATGGAAGTTGACGTGGACCGGCGGGAGTACGCCATCCTCGACCCTGGGCATGTACACCACGACCGGGGCCCGAGCTATGGACGTCGGTACCGTCAACTCGCGGACGTCGCGCGGAAACTCGGGAAGCCGTGCACGCCACGAGGCCGCGGAACCCCGCCCACTGGAGCGCCGGCTCGCGAGTCCGAGCAGACGCTGCATGGTCTTCGCGGCGAAGGAGGCCACCGCCGGCCTGGCCAAGAGGGACATACGGCTCCGTTCCAGGACTGTTCCTCGTCGAGTTCTTGTCGAGGCCAATCATCAGGTTTCCTGGCGATCGATCGATGGGGGCGATAGTAGCCGTGGACGCCGTGGAACGACATCGCCGGGGACCGGTCCCGTATGCCCGCGGGCACACTGGCGCCGGGGTGCGCGGCGGAGGGGGACGCGCACCCCACCCGACCGACTCCCCGACACCGAGAACACAGATGGAGGCCACCATGGACCAGCTCGCGAGTCTGGCGCGCGGTGTCGCCGAGGCCAGTCCAGGCACCCTGCACGCGCGCTCACTGACCGGCGGCATCAGGGTCCCGCCACGACCGGGCCTGACGATCTGCTTCGGCCGCGGCGAGGACCCTGACGTGGACCTCGCGGTGGGCGAGGACGACCTGCGGGTCAGCCGCCGGCACGGCGAACTCACGTACCGCGCAAGCCAATGGTGGCTGCGCAACACCGGACAGCAACTCGTCCGCCTGCCGCACGGCCGCCTGATGCACACCAGCACCGAACCCATCCCCCTCGCACCCGGCTACACCCCGCTGTTCGTGAGGGGCTCGGGCTACCGGGAGCACCTGGTCGAGCTGTATGTGACGAGCCACGACGCCCCCGGCCTCGTACCGCGCCGCCAGGCGAGCACCCTGAAGCCGCACATCTGGCCGCTGTCCGAGGAGGAACGGCTGCTGCTGGTCGTGATCGGCCAGCACTACCTGTTGTACGAGGACGGCCCGCGCCCTCTGTCCTACCGGCGGGCCGCCCGCCTGCTGGAGTGTCTGCGACCGGACGACCACTGGACCGACCGCCGCATCGAGCACAAGATCACGGAGGTCCGCAAGCGCCTCCACGACGGTGGCTTCCCCTATCCGCTGATACACGACAAGGACTCCGGAGCACCCACCGACAACAACCTCCTGCACAACCTCCTCAGGGGCCTGGTCGAATCGACCACCCTCGTGCCGCCGGACCTGGACATGATCGACTAGAAGCAACGGGAGAGGCTGGCACTTGCTGGGTTCTGATCCAGCAAGGCATTGCAGATGCTAGGCGGAACGGCTTAATCTGGCGCACATGCAGTCCTACACCATCGGGCAGGCGGCCCGGCTGCTCGGTGTCAGTGCCGACACCGCGCGCCGCTGGGCGGACGCCGGCCGCATCGCGACGCACCGCGACGAAGGCGGCCGTCGCCTCGTCGACGGGCGTGATCTGGCCGCGTTCTCCGTCGAGCTCGCGCAGAGCGGCACCGGTGAGGAAGAGCACCCGTACACCTCGGCGCGCAACGCGTTCCCCGGCATCGTCACCGCCGTCAAGCTGGGCGATGTCGCGGCCCAGGTCGAGATACAGGCGGGCCCGCACCGTCTGGTCTCCCTGCTGACCCGAGAGGCCGTCGAGGAGCTGGGCCTGGAGGTCGGTATGCAGGCCACCTCCCGCGTGAAGTCGACCAATGTGCACATCGACCGTGCCTGATCACTCGCAGGCGACGGCCCCCGGCGCCTCCCCTCGCCCTCGCAAGGAGCCCCACGGCATGTCCCTCCTCCGCCCGGGGCGCCGCGCCGCCGCCGTACTCGCCGCCGCCGCCCTGTTCGGCTCGCTCGCCGCCTGCGGCGACGATGCCAACACCGAGCAGACAGCCGGTAGTTCGGACTCGGCCGACCTCACCGTCGTGGCCGCCTCCTCCCTGACCGACGTCTTCAAGGGCGCAGGCGCGGCTTACGAGAAGGCGCACCCGGGTACGCAGCTGACCTTCTCCTTCGCCGGATCGCAGGAACTGGCCGCGCAGGTGAAGCAGGGCGCCCCCGCCGACGTACTCGTCACGGCCGACACCCAGACGATGGACGGGCTGAAGGCCGACACCGGCATGCCGACCGTTATCGCCAAGAACCGCCTGGTCATCGCCGTGGGCGCGGGAAACCCGAAGAAGATCGCGGGCCTTGAGGACCTCGCGGACAGCAAGACAAAGGTCGTACTCGCGGCACCCGAGGTGCCGGTCGGCCGGTACAGCAGGCAAGTCCTGGCCGACCGGAACATCACGGTGAAACCGGTCTCCGAGGAGCCCAGCGTCCGCGCCGTGCTCAGCAAGGTCGAACTCGGCGAGGCGGACGCGGGCATCGTCTACAAGACCGACGTGGCCACGGCACCCGACAAGACCGACGCGATCACCATCCCCGACGACCAGAACGCCATCGCCTCCTACCCCGCCGCCACCCTCAAGGAGTCACAGCACTCCGCGGCGGCCACGGCCTTCGTGAAGTGGCTGTCCTCGCCGCAGGCCCAGCAGATCTTCCGCACCGCGGGCTTCGAGAAGCCGTGACCATGTGATGAGCCGTGACCAGTTGATGAGCCGTAGCCAGTCATGAGAGTTGTCGGCCGCGCCGAGCGGGGCCCCGCGATCAGCCGCACCCGCTCCTCCCGTACGCCCCTCACCCTCGCCCTCCCCGCCCTGCTCGCCATCGCCTTCCTGCTCCTCCCGCTGGCAGGCGTCCTCGCCCGTACCGACTGGGGCGAGCTGGGCGGGCATCTGACCAGCCCGGGCACCAGCGAGGCGCTGAAGCTCTCCCTCGTCGTCTCCTTCTGGTCGCTGGGCCTGTCGCTCGTCCTCGGCGTTCCGCTGGCCTGGCTGCTGGCGCGCGTACCGTTCCCCGGCAAGGCCCTCGTCCGTTCGCTCGTCCTGCTGCCGATGGTGCTCCCGCCCACCGTCGGCGGCGTCGCGCTGCTGCTCGCCTTCGGTCGGCGCGGGCTGCTCGGGCCCTGGCTGGAGGACACCTTCGGCATCACGCTGCCGTTCCACACCTCGGGCGCGGTCGTCGCCGCCACGTTCGTCTCGATGCCCTTCCTGGTGATCAGCCTCGAAGGGGCGATCGCCGGACTCCGGCCGCGTTACGAGGAGACCGCCGCCTCCCTGGGCGCCTCGCCGCTACGGGTCTTCCGCACGGTGACGCTGCCCATGGTGGCCCCCGGACTCGTCGCCGGAGCCGCGCTGACCTGGGCCCGCGCCCTCGGCGAGTTCGGCGCCACCATCACCTTCGCGGGCAACCTTCCGGGCTCGACGCAGACCCTGCCCCTCCAGGTGTACCTGCTGCTCCAGGAGAACCCGCAGGCCGCGACCTCCGTCTCGCTGCTGCTGCTCGCCATCGCCATGGCGGTCCTCGTCGCCCTGCGCGGCCGCTTCACGGGTACGCCGGGCAGCGCCCGCCCGTATCCGCCCAAGCCGCCTGCGGACGAGGGGAGTTCACCCGCGGACACCCCCGCTGTGTACAAGGACGCCGCCCCGGACCGTGAACGCTGGTCCCTGCACGCCGAAGTCACCGGTTTCACTCAGCTCGTCCTGGACGCGGCCCCCGGCACCACCATCGCCGTGGTCGGCCCCAACGGTGCGGGCAAGACCACCCTGCTGCGAGCCCTGCTCGGCCTGACCCCCCGCGCCCACGCCGCTCTGCGCCTCGGCAACACCGACGTCACCCCGCTGCCCCCGCACCGCAGGGCAGTCGCCTGGGTCCCGCAGGACGGCGCGCTCTTCCCGCATCTGACCGCACTCGCCAACACGGCGTACGGCCCCCGCGCCCACGGCGTACCGCGCGCCGAGGCCCGCCGCGTCGCGCAGGACTGGCTCGACCGGCTCGCGGTGGGCCACCTCGCGCACCGTAAACCGGCCCAGCTCTCCGGCGGCCAGGCCGGGCGGGTCGCCCTGGCAAGGGCCTTGGCCGTACGCCCCCGGCTCCTCCTCCTCGACGAACCGCTCGCCGCACTCGACCAGACCACCCGCGCCCAGGTACGGCACACCCTGCGCCGTCACCTCGAAGGCTTCGGCGGGGTCTGCCTGATCGTCACCCACGACCCCGTAGAGGCGGTGTCGCTCGCCGACCGCGTACTCGTACTCGACGAGGGCCGCGCCGTCCAGGACGCCCCGCCCGCCGAGGTCACCCGGCATCCCCGCTCACCGTGGGTGGCCCGCATGCTCGGCCGCAACGCCTGGCCCGGCACGGCGACCGCCGATGGTCTCCAACTCGCCGACGGCGGAGGACGGTTGGTGATCGCGGACCCGCTGCCGACGGGCACGGAGGCCCTCGCGATCATCGCCCCCGAAGCGGTCGCCGTCCATCGGGACAGACCCAGCGGCAGCCCCCGCAACGTCTGGCCCGGCACGGTCCGCGAGATCACCGCCACCGGCAGCAGACTGCGCGTACTCATCACCTCCGACCGGGCACCGGACGTGATCGCGGAGATCACCCCACAGGCCGCCACCGAACTAGGCCTCGCGGACGGGGTGCCGGTATGGACGAGCATCAAGGCGACGGAGACGACGGTCGTGGCCCTGTGATCCCGGCCGGGGGATCACGGCAGGGGCGGCGGAGGAGAGGAAGCCTTCGACAACCCCACCGCGCACACCTTCAACTCCGGCTGGAACGACACCGGATCGACCGCGTCACTGGTCACCGCGTTGATGCTCAGGCAGTCCCCGAAGAGATCGTTCCAGTGGAAGGGCGCGAAGCAGGACCCCGGCCGGACCCGGTCCGTCACCACGGCGGGCAGCACGGCCCGCCCGCGCCGTGAGGCGACTTCGACCGCGTCACCGTCGCCGATGCCCAACTCCCGGGCGTCCTGCGGATGCAGCTCCACGAACGGCCGGGGGTTGAGCTTGTTGAGCTTGGCCACCTTCCCCGTCTTGGTCAGCGTGTGCCACTGGTGCTGCAGCCGCCCGGTGTTCAGTACGAAGGGGAAGTCGTCGTCGGGCATCTCGGCGGCCGGGATGTGCGGCCGGGCGTGGAACACCGCCCGCCCGCTCGCCGTGGGAAAGGAGAGCTTCCCGTCCCCGTCCACGTACCGGATCGGATTCCGGTCCGGTCCCTCCTCCCGCGCGGCCGGCCACTGCACCGACCCCGTCCGAAGCCGCTCGTACGTGACGCCGCGCAGATCCCACCCGGTCCTCGGGTTCCAGGCGCGCTTGATTTCCTCGAAGACGTCCTCCGCGCTCTCGTACGAGAACCCCTTCTCGTACCCCATCTCGCAGGCCACCCGCGCGATGATCCGCCAGTCCGCGAGTGCCTCGCCGGGCGGGTCCGTGGCGGGCGAGGCGAGGGTGAGATTGCGTTCGCTGTTGATGAGGACGCCTTCGGTCTCCGTCCACAGGGCGCCGGGGAGTACGACATCGGCGTACGCGTTGGTCTCGGTCTCGGCGAAGACGTCCTGCGTGACGACGAACTCTGCGGCCTCCAGCCCTTCGATGACGGTCCTGCGATGGGCGACCGAGGCGACGGGGTTGGTGCAGATGATCCAGCAGGCTTTGATCGCGCCGTCCGCCATCTTCCGGAACATCTCGACGGTGCCCCGCCCGACGCCGTCCTTCCGGAGCGTGTCCGGGGGCAGCTCCCACAGCTCCTCGACGAAGGCACGGTCCTCGTCGACGAGAACGGACCGCTGCCCCGGCAGACCCGGCCCCATGTAGCCCATTTCGCGGCCGCCCATGGCGTTCGGCTGCCCGGTGAGCGAGAAGGGGCCAGAGCCCGGGCGGCAGATGGCACCGGTCGCGAGATGCAGGTTGACCAGGGCGTTGGTGTTCCATGTGCCGTGCGTGGACTGGTTGAGGCCCATGGTCCACAGGCTCATCCACTCGCCCGCCCGGCCGATCAGCGAGGCGGCTTCGCGGATGTCGGCCTCCGGGATCCCGGTGATCTCGGCGACGGTGGCAGGCGGATAGTCGGCGAGGAAGCCGGGCATCGCCTCCCAGCCCTCGGTGTGCGCGGCGATGAAGACGGGGTCGGTGTGGCCGTTCTCGTACAGGAGGTGCAACAGCCCGTTCAGCAGGGCGAGATCCGTACCCGGCTTGATCTGCAGGTACAGGTCGGCCTTCTCGGCGGTGGCGGTACGCCGCGGATCGACGACGATGAGCTTCGCGCCCGCCTTGACGCGGTCCCTCATCCGCAGGAAGAGAATCGGATGGCAGTCGGCCGTGTTCGAGCCGATGACCAAGAAGACGTCGGCCTTCTCGAAGTCCTGGTACGAGCCGGGCGGGCCGTCGGCGCCCAGGGACAGCTGGTAGCCGGCGCCCGCGCTCGCCATGCAGAGCCGGGAGTTCGACTCGATCTGGTTCGTCCCTACGAAACCCTTGGCCAGCTTGTTCGCCAGATATTGGGCTTCCAGGCTCAGCTGCCCGGAGACGTAGAGGGCGAAGGCGTCCGGACCGTGCTCGTCGATGATCGCGCGCAGCCGCCGCGCGGTCTCGGCGATCGCCGCGTCCACGGGCGCGGGCACCGGCTCCGCACCGCGCTCGTCCCGTACGAGGGCGGTGCCGAGCCGCCCGGGCGCGGCGAGCATGTCGGCCGTGGTCGTGCCTTTGGAGCACAGCCGTCCGAAGTTCGCGGGGTGCGCCTTGTCGCCGGACGCCTTCAGGACCGTTCGCCGCCCGTCGGGGCCCCTCCCGATGTCGAGGACCATTCCGCAGCCGACGCCGCAGTACGAGCACACCGTCCGCACCTGTGTGCTGCTGCTCTCAGGGCTCTGTGCGGCCACGGCGGGCCCCTTCTGGTCGGTGTCCGGCGGGCTGTCCCGTGTTTGATGCGGAGCCCGGCGCTAGTTGATACGCAGCCCGGTGCTTGAGCGTTTAATGACTGACCGCCGACCGGCGCTGGAAACGTGATGTGCGGCACGACCGGGTCGCGGACCGTGTCGCTGTTGGGCCGAACGGGTGAGCATGCGCAAGAATTGCCCGGTGCAGGCAATCAGTACGAGTCAGGTCGGGGGGAGCCGGTGAACGGCTACGACGTCACCGATGAACAGTGGGAAGGGCTTGCCCAGGTCGTCCCGCTGCGCGGCCGCGACGCCTGGCCTTCGGCGGTCGACCACCGGTCGATACCCGATGCGGACACCGAACCACGCCGCCGTTTCGTCGTGCTCCGCGTCAATGTCTTCGGTGACGCGCGCGAGGTCGCCGAGACGCTGATGGCCGGTGTCCCGGTCCTCCTCGACCTCACCAGCGCCGAACCGGACGTCGCCAAGCGCGTACTGGACTTCAGTACGGGCGTGGTCTTCGGCCTGGCGAGCGGCATGCACCGCGTCGAGCGGAACGTGTTCCTGCTCACCCCGCCGGGCACCGAAGTGGCCGGTCTGATGGAGGGCGCGGGAATCCCCGGCGCCTGACGATCACGTGCTTGACCTGCTGATCCCTCGATCGTAGGAAGGTCTGCCGGGCGGAACGGTTCGGCAGCCCGCCGGAAGCCTACGGTCCGCATATGACCGTGCCATCCCAGAGCGCCGCCGCGGATGCCGATGCCGTGCCTGCCGCCGACGCCGCTTGTGGCGGGGCGGCCTGCCGGGAGCGGCGGCCGAGCGTCACCGCGCTGCGGCTCTCGGCCTTCGCCACACACCGGCGCGCGGAGTTCCCGCTCGGCCCGCTGACCCTCTTCGCGGGGCCCAGCGGCAGCGGCAAGAGCAGTGCGCTGCGGGCTTACGAGGCGCTGGCGCGGCTGGGTGGCGGGGCGTCGCTGGCCGAGGTGTTCCCGGATCCTGCCGCCTGCGTTCCCGAACGGGCCCGGCCCGACGCCGGACGGCGACGTGGTTTCCGCATCGGCTGTACGGTCGACGGCCCCGCGGGAGTCGTACGGCTCGACCTCGCGGTGCAGGCCGAGCCCGAACTCCGCATCGCCGGCGAGCGGTTGACGACCGGCGGAGTAACCCTGCTGGAGACGGCCCTGCGCGACCCGAACCGTCCCACCGTGCAGGCCGCCTGGCACACGGCGGGCTCGTCCCCCGTGACCCGAGCTCCGCTCCCCGACGACCGGCTCGGCACCGCGCTGCTGCCGCTGCGCGTGTCCGGCCGGACGGACGGCCAGCGCCAAGTCCTCGCCGCCGCCGAGCAGATGGTGGTCGCCCTGCGCTCCGTCTTCGCCTGCGACCCGGTACCCCGGCACATGCGCGCGCCGGTGCCGCTCGGCGCTGGACGCCTGCTCCCCGGCTGCGACAACCTCGCCGAGGTGCTGTGGCGTACGCGGTCGGAGTGCGGACGGCGGCACGGGCTGCTGGTGGCGGCGGTACGGGACGGGTGTGCGGGCCGGGTCGTGGACGTACTGGCTGAGCATGTGCCGTTCGGCGCCGGACAGGGATCGGTCACGGTGCCGACGGCTCGGGCGGCGGTCCAGGCCGTCCGAGCCGTCCGGGCGTCACCGGCGGTCCGGGCGGTGCTGGACCGGGGCGACGGGCTGCGGACGCCACTGGGACTGCTGGGGGACGGGCAGTTGAGGTACCTGGCCCTGGCCCTGGTGCTGCTCACCGGGCCGGGTGTGCTGGAGGTCGACACGGCGGGGGAGGTGCCCGAGGCGCTCCAGACCCTCACGGTTCTGGCCGACGGCTTCGACCGCGATCTGGACGGGCGCCAGCGGGACCAACTCGTACGGCTGGCGGCGCGGATGTGCGAGCGCGGGCACATCCGGCTGGTCGGGGCCGTGAGCGACGCGTCCTGGGCCTCGGGCGTGGACGGGGCCACGGTGGTACACCTGAGCCGTGACCGGACTTGATGTGGCCCAGCTCCAGCGCAGACTGGCCGAGTTCGCGGCGGCGCGGAACTGGCAGCAGTACCACACCCCGAAGAACCTGGTCGCCGCGCTCAGCGTCGAGGCCTCCGAACTCGTCGAGATCTTCCAGTGGTTGACGCCGGAGGAGTCGGTCCGGGTGATGTCCGACCCGACGAAGGCGCCCCGCGTGACGGACGAAGTCGCGGACGTCCTGGCGTACTTGCTGCAGCTGTGCGAGGTGCTCGACATCGATCCCCTCGCGGCACTGTCCGCGAAGATCGACCGGAATGAGGAGAGGTTTCCGGCAGAGGAGTCATAACCTCTCTCTCATCACTCTCCGGAGTCATTGAGTTGTCCACAGTCGAATTATTGTCCACAGATTTCCGGCTTCCTCTGGCCTTTTGACCCAAGGGGGTTCACTCTGGGTAGTGGCAGGCGGAGTTCGGGCAGGCGTGTGAAGAGCGCGTCGGGACAGACGAGGACAGCGCATGGACGCGGTGCGGCTCATCGGTGCGAGCAGATGTGCCCTGATGGGAAGTGAGGACGCGCGGGGCATCATGGCGGAGGCCTGCCAGGCACAGGCCCTCGCCCAGGCGATAGGCAGTCGCCTGGCGATGCTCGGCCCTCCCGAATTACGGGGCGAGGCAGTGGGGTTGACCGAGCTGGCGGCCAGAGGCTGCGGCGTCCTGGACGTGCCCCTGCCGAGAGGCGGCACCCTGCGTGCCGCGCAGTTGACGGAACTCGGCGATGCCCGCCGGGCCCTCGTCGACCTCGGCGGCCTCCTTGGGGAGGTGGGCATCGCCCTCGTGGGCATCGCGTCGGCGGCGGATGAGGAGGCGATGTACTGGCAGTGCATGGAGGCGATCGACGCGGCGGACGAGTCTCGCGACAGGGTGTTGGAGATGTTGCGGAGGTTGGCGGTGCGGGATGAGGCTGAGCAGGAGCGGGGGTCGGCGGCGTAGGGGGTTTCACCCCCGCCGCCCTTACCCGTCCCATCCCGGGGCCAGCCCCGGGCCCCGCTGGGGGCTGCGCCCCGACCCCGCATCGGCGGGGCCTCGTCCTCAAACTCCCCCAGCTACCGCTGGGAGGTGCCCCCAGACGGGCTGATTGATGCGGGCCTGCGCTGCAAAGTTCCGCCTGGGCGGCGGAATCTCCGCTGCGGAATTCGGCCGGGGCCGCGAACAATCAGCCCGTCCGGCGTTTGAGGACCGGGGGTCCGGGGGC
>NZ_JAAKZX010000104.1 GCF_011045025.1 Streptomyces ureilyticus | reverse complement strand
GCGGGAGGGCTTCGGGCTGGTCGCCGGTGGTCGGCTGAGTCACGCTTACGCCCTTCGTCGGCCGGTGGGTGAGCAGCTTAGGCCGACGCTTCGCGTGCGCGGCGGGCGAGTTGGGCGGCTCCGGGTACTCCACAGATCCACGTCCGGGTCGGGTGGCGTGGATCTGGGATCTCCTCGTGGCGCGAGCGTTGCGGCAGTTGCCACGGTGCAGCCGGGAGGGGCCCGAAAACGAAGCAGCGCCCGAGTCGGCCGAAACCGGCCCGGGCGCTGCGGAGCAGGACTGAGGGCATGCAGCCCGCCTGCGAACCGTAGGCCCTGTGGGACTCGAACCCACAACCAATGGATTAAAAGTCCTGTCCAAAGCTTGCTGGCTGGTTCCGGATGGTTTTTCGGTGTCCGGAACCACCTGGTCAAGGCAAGTACTGGGTCCTACAGGCTCTGCTCCGGGATGGCTTGTGCCACGCCGTCCGCTCACGCATCGCTCACGCACGGACAGGCTGTTGAACAGGGCATTCGCGCACCTACCGCGATAGTGTCCGCCTGATTCAACACCATTGCGTATGGGCTGTCCGCGCCCTGCCAAGACTGCGGGACCTCCGGTAGTCCCCGTGATGTCGAGCCCGGGACGAGTAATCCGGAGGTCCCGTTGTCGCAAAAGTCTGTCAGCATCCAGGCCAGAGCGGCAGTCCCGGATGTGTACGCGCCCAGCCATCTGGGCGAGTTGAACGCAGATCATCGACCGCGAGCTGGTTGATGCGGTACTCGCCTGCCGACTTCAGAGCACGCGCCGCATCCAGCCATGCTTGTCCTCCGCACGGCCGTACTGGATGTCCAGCACATGTTCCCGCAGCGCCACGGTCTGCTTGCCTGGCGCGCCGTTGCCGATGGTGAACTCGTAGCCGTCGCCCCTGAAGCCGACGATTGGTGTGACCACCGCTGCCGTGCCCGCGGCAAACACCTCGGTGATGCTGCCGTCGGCGGCCCCAGAGCGTAGTTCGTTCAGGCTGACCGACCGTTCCACCGGGGTCAGGCCGAAGTCGGCGGCCAGCGCGAGAATGGTGTCGCGGGTGACGCCCTCCAGGATGGTGCCGAGCGCGGGCGTAACGAGCCGACCGTCCGAGGTGATCAGGCACAGGTTCATCGTGCCTGACTCCTCCAGATCGCCCTCTCCCGCGCTGTCCAGGTACATCACCTGGTCGCAACCGTGCTGCTCGGCCTCGATCTGCGCGGCCAGGCTCGCGGCGTAGTTGCCCCCGCACTTGGCCGCACCGGTACCGCCCCTGGCCGAACGCGTGTACTTGCTGCTCACCCACAGAGTGACCCCGGTGACGCCGGAGGCGAAGTACGGGCCCGCCGGGCTCGCGATCACCGAGTAGATGACCCGTGCGGCGGGCCGCACTCCGAGGAATGCCTCGGAGGCGAACATGAACGGCCGAAGGTAGAGGCTCTCCTCGCCGGTAGACCTCGGAACCCACGGTTCGTCAGCGCGGATCAGCTCCTCGACGCTAGCGAGGAAGTCCTCCTTCGGCAGCTCTGGGAGCGCCAGCCGCTTGGCGGACCGGGCGAAGCGGCGGGCATTAGCCTCCGGGCGGAACAGCCAGACGCTGCCGTCGGCATGGCGATACGCCTTCAGTCCCTCGAAGATCTCCTGCGCGTAGTGCAACACGGCGGCGCTGGGATGCAATGTGAACGGCTCAAGCGGGCCAACCTTGCTGTCGTGCCAGCCGCCATCCAGCGTCCACACGGCTGAGGCCATGTGGTCCGTGAAGTACCGACCGAACCCCGGTGCGGCGAGAATCGCTGCGCGCTCGGCTTCGGGCACGGGCTTCGTCGTCCGGGACAAGGGGAAGCCAGTACTCATAGCCAATTCCTAACGCCGACGCGGTTTTCCTGAAAGGGCAGACGCCGCCCAACGGGGCCAGCCCACTATGTTAGTGGCCGTTACTCACCGGAGGGCCGGCGCGGAGGCTCGCCTATACCGCCCACGACGGCGTGCAGGCCGCCGTCGGCGTGCAGCACCTGGCCGGTGGTACGCGTGGCCAGGTCGGAAAGCAGAAACAGTACTGCGCCGACGACTTGCTCCGGATCGGTGCGGTCCCAACCCAACGGCGCCCAGGACTCATAGTGTTCGGCCAGCGCGTCGAACGTGCTCACCCCGCGTGCGGACAGCGTCTCCAGCGGCCCAGAGGAGACCAGGTTGACCCGTACGCCCAGCGGTCCCAAGTGCAGTGCCAGGTAGCGGGCGACCGCCTCCAGCGATGCCTTGAACACGCCCATCCAGTCGTAGCCAGGCAGGGTGCGCGCACTGTCGACGGTGATCCCCACCACACTGCCGCCGTGCTCGCCCGCGGTCAGCAGTGGCGCGAGCGAGGCCGCGAGGCGCTGGAGCGAGTACGTCGAGACCTGGAAGCCCTGGAGCGCGCTGTCCGCGGGTGTGCTGAGGAACGCGCCACCCACGGCGTCGGCAGGTGCATGGGCGACGCTATGCAGGACACCGTCGAGCGCACCCCACCGTCGGCCCAGTTCCGCCGAGACGGCGGCGAAACACGCCTCGTCGGTGACGTCGAGATCGAGTACGTCCGGGGTGGTTGGAAGCAGCGCCGCTGACTTGCGGGTGATCCGCGCCGCGCGGCCGAACGAGCTGAGCACGATCTCAGCGCCCTCCCTCTGGAGTGCAGCCGCGACGTGCCAGGCGATCGATTCCTGGTTCATCACGCCGGTCACGAGGTAACGGCGGCCCTTGAAATCCAATCCGGTCATGGCGCTCCCAGCACAAGGACGGAGTTGTGCCCGCCGAAACCCAGCGAGTCCGACAGCCCGATCACACCACTCGGGCCCGGCTTGAGCGCACGGGCGGACAGCACGTGATCGAGTTCGCCGAGCCGTCGGTCCGGTTCGGACAGTCCGTACGTCGGCGGGGCGGTTCCGCCGCGCAGCGCGGCCAAGGTGATGATGGACTCCACCGCGCCACCCGCGCCGAACAGGTGCCCGGTCGCGGCCTTGGTGGAGGACAGGGGAATCGACGCCAGGGCGTCGCCCAGCGCCAGGCGCAGCGAGCGGATCTCCGCCTCGTCGTTCAGCGGCGTCCCGGTGCCGTGCGTGTTGATGTAGCAGAGGTCTTCGGGCGCGACGCCCGCGTCGGCCAACGCGCGGCGCATCGCCTGTGCGGCGGGGACTCCGTCAGGCGACGGCGCGGTGACATGGTGCGCGTCGGAGCTCGCGCCGTAGCCCATCACAAGACCGAGGATCTCCGCGCCGCGTGCGCGAGCGCCCGCTACGCTTTCCAGGACGAGGATTCCCGCACCCTCGCCCATCACGAAGCCGTCGCGGTCCGCGCCGAACGGGACACAGCGGCCGGTCGGGGACAGCGCCCCCGCTTGCGCAAAGGACTCGCAGATGAGCGGCACCGACGCGGCCTCGGCCCCGCCGACAACCGCCGCAGCCGCTTCCCCTCGCCGGATCGCGCCCATCGCGACGCCGATCGCCTGCGCGCCAGCGGCACAGGCTCCCGACGTCGCGAAGGATTCGCCGCGGATGCCATAGCGCGTACACAGACTCGCTGCGGCGCTGTTGGCCATCATCAGCGGCACCGTCAACGGCGTCGCGTCAGTTCCCTGCGGACTTTCTGGGGCGCCGCCCAGACCAGTGCCGACGATGCACAGGATCTCCTCCGGAGGATAGGGAAGCCCGTTGGACCACCCGGCCTGGTGGACAGCCTCGTCGGCCGCGACGAGCGCGAGTTGCGCGAAACGGGCGTTGCGCCTGCTCTCCCGCCGGGTGAGGAACTCCCCCGCGTCGAACTCCACGCAGCGCCCGTCTCCGCCCACCAGAGCGGTTTCGCCGGCGACAAGCCGGGAGGCCAGGACGGCCGCCCCAACGCCGAGCGGGGTGACCGAGCCGACACCGGTGACCGCTACCGGAAGCGTCAAAGGCCGGCCTTTTCCGCTACGTTCGCAGCGAGCTGACCCACCGTGACGTCGGCCAGCTCGGCGCGCGGGATGGTGATGTGGAACTTTCGTTTGATCGTGGCCATCAGCTCGGCCGCGTCGAGCGAGTCGATATCGAGGTCATCGAACTTGGCCTCGGGCGTGATGGTCTCCTCCTCGACCCCAGAGTCGATGAGCTCGGTACGGATGAGGTCCAGGACGGCCTCGGTGGATACGGTTGCGGGCATGATCGCTCCTTGTGCGCTGCTGATGGTTAACGACTGAAGTTCGGGGAGTGGCGCTGTGACCAGTACCACTGGCGCCAGTAGCTCTCGGCCAGGTCCATCCAGGTCTCCAGGCGCTGCGTGCTATCGAGGAACCAGTTGAGGCTGACCATCAGCCAGCTGTAGACGGCCTGGCTGTCGCGGCAGCCGCCGCAGTCGCCGGAGGTGCAGCAGAACTGCAGCGTCTCGTAGTCCGCGCCGTAGACGGCGAAGCCGTCCAGCACCGGATTGCCGTTGTTCACCCGCTGCTCGTGCTCGGGCATGTCGACGCTGATGCTTGGGCAGACGTCGTAGCCGAACTGGCCGCCCCAATGGCCGCGGCCGGTGATCAGCGCCTCGATGAAGTACGGGTGGCTGACCACGGTGTCCGGGTACAGCTCCTTGACGCGCAGGGCTTCGGCAAGGGTGCGCTTCTCGTTCTCGATCCGCAGCGGGTGGTCCGAGCCGTGCTCGCTGTAGAAATTGAATGTCACCTGGTTGCCGTTGTCGCGAATCGCCCGCACCGTCGACTCGACGTAGCGCAGCCCCTCTTCCGACAGCGCGAAGACGAATGTGACGCGGGGGTCGTCGCGGTAGTGCTTGAGCGCCTTCTCAAACAGCCCCGTGAACGATGAGCCGTTCGGCCGGTGCGCGCGAAGCGCGTCGTCGAGCGGCCCGCCTCCGAACAGACTGATGCCGATGGCGACGTGCTCGTAGCCCTCGCGGGGAAGCGGGCGCAAGCCGTTGGTGGAGATGGTGATATATGGCAGCGTCTCCACGAACGGGCGCACTCGATCGAGCACGATGGTCGGTTCGCCGCCGATCAGCGTGGCCTGAGTAACGCCGTCTGCGGCCAGCTTCTCCGCGAACGCGCGGATCAACCCCGGGTCCGAGGTCTCCTTGACTGCGGTGTCGAAGCCGCCCTCAAAGTACCAACAGCCCTTGCAGCGAATGTTGCAGGCGGTTGTGAGGTGCACCTCACAACCGCGCACTCGGCGGCCCACGTCGCGGACAGTCTTCAGTCGCGCGGCCAGATCGGGCCGGTCAGCCAACAGCTCGCGCAGGCGGGCCTTTGACTCGGCACGGGACGGCGGGCGCGGAGTGATGAGCACAGGTATGGCCATGACTGCCTCCGCGGCTTATTCGGGGACGTGCAGGCCCAGGTTGGTGATGCGGGATGCGACCTTCTCCCGCCACAGTTCGATGGCTTCGCCGTTGGTGGTCTTGCGCAGGCCATAGCGCACGGCCAGCTTTGAGCGCTTGGTGTTGGCGCTGCCGAAAATGCCGACGAACATCGGCCACAGCCGGTCGAGCGCGGCCTGGAGCTGCTCTCGGCCCTCGTCGGTGTCGGCGAGGTTGCGGCAGACTCGGGCGCCGTGCGCGATGTGGATCTTCTCGTCCAGGATGATCGTGCGGACGGCCTCGGCCCAGGGCTTATAGCTGCTCTCGGCGAACTCGCGCAGCATCACCATCGCGGTCTCCTCGCCGATGTAGGAGTAGATGCCGCGCTCGGCCCATGTGGTGCAGGTGTGCATGCGCTCATCAGCGAACAGCATTCGCTCGGAGAGCGGCTGAGTCTCCATGTGGGTTGTGTCGACGCCGAGGTTGGCGAGGATACGTTTGCCGATCTTGTAGTGGTCGTACTCCTCGGCGGCGCGCTCGGCGCACACCTGACGCTCCTCCGAGGTCGGCGCCAGTGGCAGGAACATCAGCGCGTAGTCGTCCCCGCCGGAAAGCTCACCCTCGGTATTGATGGTGATCTGACTGATCAGCATCTTCTGGTAGTCACGGGGCATCCGGTGGAATTCCTCCGGAGTGCGCACCACAACTTCTTCGTCGTCTAACACCGCGACCGTCATTGGCGACCTCACCTTCTCATTACGGACAGAGACAAGACGGGAAGCAGCGGGAGCGCGGCACACGCCGACGGACGACCCAATCCCCCGAAGCGTGCCTCAAACCCCCCAGGCTCACGAGCTGAAACATTGCCATAGCAAGGACCGGCAACACCAGGTTTCATAGCACACCTATATTTTTCCGCCAATCAGGTTTCGCCCCTTTGGAAAAGAGTGACGATCTTCGATATGCGGAGGTCAGCACGCCGCTACCCGGCGGGATCTCCTCGACAGAATGACTGGCCGACTCCGGGGAAACACAGCAATCGCTGCTGCGGCTCGACGAGTTGGAGCCCGAACGTGTCTCAAAGTGCAACACGGTCAGGACTGAGAGATCCACAGAACTGTTAGCGTCATGATCGATGTCATCAACTTCGGACGACGACACAGCCTCAGGCCCGCTACGCCGGGCCATGGAGACGATCCAGTCGCTGCGAGGACAACTGGAGGCGTTGCGCGCTACGCAGCGTGTCGCCATCATTGGCACAGGGCTGCGCGCGCCCGGCGGAATCGCTGACCGCGAGGCGTACTGGCAGGCCCTGGCAGAGGGCCGCGACCTCACCAACGAGCTCCCCGAGCATCGCCGCCGCACGTTCGCTGACGACTGGGACGGCTTGCTTTCCCGCGGCGGATATCTGAAAGACGTGCTCGATTTTGACGCGAAGTTCTTCGGGATCTCCCCTCGGGAGGCGAGGAGCCTCGACCCGCAGCACCGTCTGCTGCTCGAAGTGGTGTGGGAGGCGTTCGAGGACGCGGCCATCCCTCCCGCGAGCGTTGCGGAGTCGACCGGCGTGTTCGTCGGCATCACCAGCCAGGACTACCGGTTGTGGGCCGACGGCGAGCCGAGCTCGTCCTGGCTCATCGGCAATGGCCACTGCTTCGCCGCGGGCCGGATCGCCTACACACTGGGCTTCCAGGGCCCGACGATGGCGATTGACACAGCCTGTTCGTCCTCCTTGGTCGCCCTGCACACGGCCTGCCGCGCGCTGGCCGCGGGTGACTGCGACGTGGCCCTGGCCGGTGGTGTGAGCCTCGTGCTCGCGCCGCGCTCGACTGCGGAAATCCAGCGCACGGAAGCGCTGTCACCGGACGGCCGCTGTCGCCCGTTCGACGCGCGGGCCAACGGCTTCGTCCGCGGCGAAGGCTGCGGCGCGGTGGTGCTGAAGCGGTTGGCCGACGCGGAGCGCGACGGAGACCGAATCCTCGCTGTGATCGAGGGCACCGGCGTCAACCAGGATGGGCAGTCCTCCGGCTTCACCGCACCGAACGTACTGGCGCAGACGCGACTGATCGAGTCTGTGCTGGCTTCCGCCGGGCTGACAGCCGCCGACATCGGCTATCTGGAAGCCCACGGCACCGGAACTCCGCTGGGCGACCCGATCGAGCTGGAAGCAGCCCGGACGGCTTTGGGTAGTCCGAGAAGGACGTGGCACGTCGGGTCCGTGAAGGCGAACCTCGGGCACGCCGAGGCCGCCGCGGGTGTACTCGGGCTCATCAAAGCCGTGTTGTGCCTGGAGAAACGGCGAATTCCACAGCAGGCACAGTTCGAAACGCTCAACCCACGGATCGAGCTCGGTGACAGCGGCATGACCGTGCCTACGGAGACGGTGCCCTGGGATTCGTCGGCAGGCCGGTGTGCGGCCGTCAGTTCATTCGGCATGAGCGGCACCAACGCCCACGTCGTGCTCTCTTCCTCCGACTCTTTCGAGCGGGTGATGAGCCCGGCCACTGCGAGCGGTTTCCTGGTGTCTGCTCACACGGAGTCGGCTCTGCGCGCACTTGCGATTCGTTACGCGGTAAGGCTTTCCGAAGCCGACTACCCGGCCTTCGTGTACACCGCGACCCATGGACGCACCCGTCTTCGGTTCGCCGCCTGGATCAAGGCGGACAGTGCGCAGGAAGCCCGCGACGCCCTGACGGCGCTGGGGAACGGCACCGAGGACCCACGCATGCGGATGCTGGACTCAGCGGAAGCCGTCCCGAGTGAGGCGCCGGCCCGCGCGGTGCTTTCGCTGCCGACGTATCCCTGGGAGAAGGTCACCTATTCCATCCGCCCGCTCGGTGTCGGCGATACCTGAGCATCACAGCTCCCTCCTCCTACCGGGAAAGGAGAAGTGCAGGGTTGCCAGAGCGACCAGGCGCCCCGGCTCATCCTCGACGCGTGCTGTGAACACAGCTGTCCGACGGCCGATTCGCACGGCTTCGATGCGGGCGCGCAGCTCCCCCGGCTCGGCAGCCTCCAGGAAGGTGATGCTGCTGGACGTCAGCATCGCTGACGGTGTCTTGCCCAGGTAGGCGCTGACGGCCAGATACGCCGCCACGTCCGCGAAGGCAAAGATGGCCGGGCCGGAGACCGTGCCGCCAGGGCGGGTCGACAAGCTCGCTGGATCGGCCGTGAACACCAGGCCGTCCGGCGCGACCTCGGCGATGTCAAACCCGTGTTCATCTGGTAGGTACTCCGCCAGCAAGAGGCGGGTCTCGTCGAGGGTGAGGATCGGGCGATCACCCATGTGCGCCCGCCTCCTCCATATCGAACAGGTCTGACAGCGCGGCGCCGAGACGTGACAGGCTGCCGTACTTCCACAGCAGCGTCGGGCTCAGACGCAAACCCAGCGAAGCCTCCAGCTTGTTGCGTAGCTCCAGCGACATCAGCGAATCGAGGCCGAGCGACTTGAGCGGGACATCGCGGGCCAGCTTGTCCGGGTCGATGCGCAGCACCATCGCAGCGTCACGGCGGACCATGTTCTCCACCAGTCCCCGCCGTTGCTCCGCAGTCACATTCCGCAACCCCGTGTCCGCTGCGGACCTGTCCATGGTCGCAAGTGACCGCCAGCTGGACAGGGAGGCGGTGGCGGGGTAAGTCTCGATCCACCGCTGAGGGTCGAGTGCGACGTAGGCGACCAGGGCCTCGTCCGTCTCGATGAACCGCCTCAGCGCCTGCCAGCACTCTTCGACAGTCACACTCCGCATGCCGCGGTCGGCGAGCCGGTCACCGCGGCCCGCGTCACGCGCCGCGAGTCCGACGTCGGAAACCGGCCCCCACTGCACGCTCAAGCCGGGCTGTCCGGCTCGACGGCGCTCCAGCGCGAGTGCGTCGAGACAACTGTTGGCCGCGGCGTAAGCGGCTTGGCCCGCCGTGCCGACGAACGCGGCGGCGGACGAAAACAGCACAAACAGATCCAGCCCGTCGTCGGCGGTGAGTTCATGCAGCACGCGGGCACCGTCCGCCTTCGGCCGCAGTACACGCTCGATCCGAGCAGCATCGAGGTTCTGCAGGGTGGCATCGTCGAGGATGCCCGCCGCGTGGAAGACACCACGCAGTGGCGGCAAGGTCGTCCGGATCTCGTCCAGCACTGTCCGCATGCGCTGCTCGTCGGCAACGTCGGCAGACCACACACCGACCCGGACTCCAGTGGCGCGCAACGCTTCGATCCGGTCGGGATCGCTCGGCTCGGACCGTCCGAGCAGTGCGACCGCACCGGCTCCGCAAGACACCAGGAACTCCGCCAGCGACATACCCAGCGCGCCGAGGCCGCCAGTGATCAGGTAGGTGCCCTCGGAACGGAAGCGACCATCCGGCAACGGCTTGGGCGTCACGGTGGCACAGCCGGCTGGGTTAGTGAGCACGATCTTGCCGATGTGCTCACCCCGCGACATGGTGCGGAACGCCTCTTCGGCATCGGCGAACTCCCACTCCCGCACCGGCATTGGCTTGAGTTTCCGCGCCTCCAGCAGCTCCCAGACGGTGTTGAGTACCGACGCGAACCGCTGCGGGCGACGTCGCAGCAGTCCGGCGATGTCCACTGCGGCAAAGGTGACCGATTTCCTGAACGCTCCGAGGTCGACGGAGGTCTCGGCGTAGATGTCCCGCTTGCCCACTTCTACGAATCGGCCATCCTCAGCCAGTGCCTCCATGCCGAGCGGAATAGCGGCACCCGCCAGCGAATTGAGCACGATGTCCACACCACGACCAGCCGTCGCAGCGCGCACGCCCGCGGCCCAGTCGAGGCCACGTGAGTCGAAGACGTGCTCCACCCCCAACCCGCGCAGGTACCGGCGCTTCTCCTCGGTACCCGCCGTGGCGATCACGTTCGCACCCGACATCCGTGCGACCTGCAGGGCCGCCAGGCCGAGGCCGCCTGTGGCCGAATGGATGAGCACCGTCTCGCCCGGCTCGATCCTGGCCACGTGGACGAGCGAGTACCAGGCCGTGACCAGCACCATCGGCAGCGCCGCAGCCTCGGGCGCACTCAGCCCACCCGGGAGCGGCACGACGTGCCGCGCATCGACGGTGACCTGCGAGGCGAGCGTGCCAAACCCGCAGGCGACCACCCGATCCCCGGCGGAAATCCCGCTCACCCCCGGCCCAACGGCGGTCACCGTGCCAGCGCAGTCGAGGCCCAGCAGCTCTCGGTCCGGCGAGCTGTCCGGGTAGACGCCCATCGCCTTCATCACGTCGATGAAGTTGAGCGACGCAGCGTCGACGGCAACCTCCACGTGCCCGTCGGCGAGCGCCGGCCGGTCCAGTGGCCACCGGCACAGCGAGTCAAGGCTGCCCGGTCGTGCAATGCCTTGGCGGAACGACTGCGCCCGACGACTGTTCCGCCACGGTGCGGGTGTCTCCGAGGCGCCGCCGTGGCTGCGCCGTCCGACAAAGCGTTCATTGCCGCGCAGGACAACCCTGTCCTCGGTGGCCGCGAGCTCGTCCACCAGGGCCGGCGAAAGCGCGTCGGTCTCAATCAGCCGTGCGCTGAGCTGCGGATACTCCGCCTGCACCGCGGCTATGAAGCCCACGTACAGCCCGGATGAAGGAGCGCCGTCTCGGACTACCACGGTCAGCCTGGCAGAAGGGTTTTCGTCAAGGCAGCGACGAATCAGGTTCGTCAGCTCCACCAGCCCCGCCCGCCCCTGTTCAGGGGCGAAGAAAACCACAGTGTCCGCACTGGCCAGATCTTCCGGCCCGAGCGCGTCCGGCAGCACGCCCGCCCGCCCGCAGGAGACCACCGTGCCAAGGTCGCCTGTCTGCCGCTCCTGCCGCTCGAAGCTCATCCGGTAGACGTTCTGAGCGATGTCGACCTGCGCTGTGCTCGTCGGCAGATCGGCCAGCACCACCCCCTCGAGACGCCCGACCGGCGCGCGACTGGCGTCGAACACCGCGAGGTCGAAACCACTGCCCACTCGCCGCGAGTGGACCCATAACTGGCGCGCACCGGTCGCCGTCACCGCTGCCGAGCGGATCGCGACCGGCACCGAAGGGCCGTCACCCGCTGCGAGAGCCGCTTGCAGAATTCCGTCCCACAGCACCGGATGCAGCGCTCCCACCGCGGCTCCGGACGGACTTCCCGCGGGCAGCTCCAGTGAGACCAGTGCCTCGTCCTCAGCGACATGACCACCGGTCACAGACCGGAAAGCCTTGCCATACGACAGATTCCGCTGTGCACAGCGCCGGTAGAAGTCGTCAGCGTTGAGGACGTTCTTGTTGAGCATGTACTCCGGGAACCTGCATAACTCGACGGGCGCGCCCCAGGACGTCAGTGCGCGGCAATGCCGCGTCCACCCAGTCTCTTCACCAGATGCCAACGACACCACGCCCGCCGAGCCCGCACCGGGGCGCCACGTCGCAGCAAGCTTCAGCGGCTCGTCACCCAACGCCAACACCGCGGGCAAGTCGATGTCCCGCAACACCAGCGGTGCGTCAGCACGATCGCTCAGCGCGCTCTGCATCAGCGCGAGATAGCCGCCAGCCGGGAAGACAACAGCGTCGTGCACACGATGATCGGTCAACCAGGGATGCGCCTCTAAGGCCAGATCGACAGCGCCTTCCCATACGCCGTTCGCCGTCGACGGCGACAACGGCAATGCCAGACGGCCGCCCTTTGCCCCCGTGCTCCGCCGCGACTCCGTCCAGAACCGCTCGCGCTGGAACGGGTACGGCGGCAAGGTCACCGAAGGACGCCGCGCCGGACGCGGCCCCCAGGCGTTCAGCCCGGAGACGTACGCCTCGCCGAAGGCCCTGAGCAGGTCGGCGTGTCCGCCTTCGCCGCGGCGCAGCGTACCCAGCACAACCGGTGGTTCGTCACGGCCGTCGCCGATCTGTCGAAGCGCGGTGCCGAGCCCCGGGTGGGGGCTGACTTCGATGATGTGCGTCACACCGTCGTCGAGAAGCTTCTCCACCGCCTCTGCGAAACGAACCCGGTTCCGCAGGTTGGCCGCCCAATATCCGGCGTCCATCTCCGTGCCGTCGAGCCCCGTCAGATCCACTGTGGACAGCAGAGGCGTGTTCCCCGGCCGGGGACTCACCGACGCAAGTGCCTCGCGGATCGTCGGTACGATGGCGTCGATCTGCGGGCTGTGCGATCCGTAGTCGACGTCGACCAAGCGGCAGAACACGTCGTCGGCTTCGAGAATCTCCTTGAGCAGCAATACCGAGTCTGCGTCACCGGCCAGCACGCAGGACCGCGGCCCGTTGTGCACCGCCAGTTCGACCAGTCCCTCAAAGCCTTGAAGTGCCCGCTTCGCGCCGTCCAGATCAAGGTCCACTGCGAGCATCCGACCCTGTCCGGCGACCTGCCGCAGGATTCCGCTGCGCCTGCTCACCACTAGAGCGGCATCCTCCGGTGACAGTGCTCCGGCGACCGTCGCAGCGGCGATCTCGCCCTGGCTGTGGCCCACCACGACGTCGGGCCGCACGCCCGCGTCCGCCCACGCCGCCGCGAGAGACACTGACGTGGCCCACAATGCGGGCTGCACCTGGTCCACTCCGGACGGGTCCTCCCCGCCTGTGACGAGATCTCGTACGTCCCAGGGAACCTGCTGGGATAACGCCTCCGCACACCGGTCCATCGCGCGGGTGAAGGCCGCGTTATGCCCGTACAGGCCGGCACCCATGCCTGTCCACTGCGCGCCCTGCCCTGGGAAAACTAAGGCGACCTTTCCCACCTGCCGCGCCCGGCCCGCCGCCACTTCGATCAGCTCGGGGCCGATCAGCGCGCGTCGCTCCGGGAAGTGGTCGCGGTACCACGCCAATACCTGCCCCGTCTCCCGCGCAGGCGCTCCGGCGTCCAACCGCTCCAGCACGTCCGTCGCACGCTGCGACAGCGCCTGCGCATTGTGTGCGCTGAGCGGCAGCAAAAACGGCTCGTCAGAGGCTGTAGGCTCCGGTTCCGCCGCCGAGGGCGGCCTGGTCACGACGGCGTGCGCATTCGTCCCGCCCCAACCGAACGAGTTGACGCCGATGTGGCTGTCCGGCGCCAGAGCCAGCGATTCGCGGGCGACGGCAAGATTCAGCCCGTCAAAATCGATCGCCGGGTTCAGCTCCTCAGCATGCAGGCTCGGCGGGACGACGCCATGTTCCAGCGCCAGCACGGCCTTGATGAGCCCTGCCAGCCCCGCTGCCGGTTCGAGATGGCCGATGTTGGTCTTCACTGAACCGATGTGCAGCTTGCGGCCCGTGCTGGCTATACCCAGCACCTCCCCTAGCGCCCCTGCCTCGGCGGTGTCGCCGCGGCTGGTGCCGGTGCCGTGCGCCTCGACGTACGCGAGCTTTTCCAGCGGCACCGTGCCCGATCCGTACACGCGCTGGAGCAAGTCGCGCTGAGCGGACGGATTCGGCGTAACGAGGCTTTCCCCGCCGCCATCGTTGTTGACCGCACTCGCGACGACCACCGCGCGCACCCGATCGCCATCGCGGAGGGCCCGGTCCAGCGTCTTCAGGTACACCGCGGCGACGCCCTCGCCGCGCACGAAACCGTCTGCGCCCGCCCCGAAGGCGTGACAGCGCCCAGTCGGCGAAAGACCTCCGAAATGTGTGAGTCCTACCGTGACCTCGGGCGTTAGCATCAGATTCGATCCGCCGACCAGCGCCGCGTCGACTTCGCCGTGCCGCAGCGCCTGGCAAGCTTGGTGCAGAGCAACCAAGGAGGACGAACAACTACTCTCGACGGTCAGACTGGGCCCGGTCAGCCCGAAGAAATAGGACACCCGGGACGAGAGAATGTCGAGAGAGTTGCCGACGATGCTGTGCTGCGTTGCGCCTGCGCCGCCGTCCTTGCGCAGCAACTCGTAGTCATGCCAGAGCCCGCCGACGTAGACCCCGGTGTGCGATCCGCGCAGCTCACCGGCCACCTCGCCAGCGTCCTCCAACGCCCGCCAGACCGTCTCCAGCATCAGCCGCTGCTGCGGATCCAGCACCTCCGCCTCACGCGGCGAGATTCCGAAGAACTCCGCGTCGAACTGGTCCACCCCATCGAGGAATCCCCCAACCGCTTGGATCTCACGGGTCGGGTCGAGCACCTCCTCCGGGTCCCACCGCTCCCGCGGCACCGATCCCACAGCGTCGCCACCCGTGATCAGCAGTTCCCAAAACGCGTCCAGATCCGGCGCCTGCGGGAACCGCCCCGCCATGCCGACAATCGCGACCAGGTCAGCCCGAACGCCGCTCAACAGCCCTCCCAAGTGGACCTCGCCGCCACAACGGCCCACCATATTGATCTGCTTTCCACCTCTTGTCGAGCCCATCACCAGCCATGGCCCGGTGCGAAGGCGGCCAATTCGTGAAGCCCTCTCGCTCGGACGACCTTGCGCGGCATCCGCCGCCCACCTGCTCGCCTCAGCCCAAGGACATCGGTGCCGTCCAGCACACCGGATCGCCGGTACGGCAAGAACGGTGTCCGTCTGACTCGGAGGGGGAATGGGCGACTCCATTGGTCCCAGTCCGAGCCGATCGCGGCCCGCAGTCCGCCAAGAGCGGTCCGTGTGCCTGAGGAGTCCTGCGGGTGGCGATCAGATGGTGTCCACCTCCTCCAGCCGCACGGCGACCGCGGCGGCGTAACCACTTCCTGCCGTGACGTCACGGACACACCACCCCGCAGGCGAGACTGGCGCCTCGCCCGCTCCGAGGTAGTCGAGGGACGGCGCCCGTCCCAGTCCCATTCCGAGCCCTTTGAGATACGCCTCTTTGCGGGTCCACACCCGGGCGAACGCCGTCGGCCGCGTCAGCACGTCGTGGGCCGCCAACTCCTGTCGCTCTTCCGCGGTCAGCAAATCCGCGACGCGGTCGGCCACCTTGAGGTTCGGCACCCTCTGCAGATCCACGCCGACCGGTGAGGCGGCGAACGCCAACAGGACCCCTCCGCCGCTATGACTCAGCGAGAAGTGCACCGGATCTCCGTGTACCGCTGGCCTGCCGTGCGGCTTCCCACACGAGGGACAGCCGTGCCGGACCAGCCGGATTTCTGCAGGAGGCTGTCGCAGGTACCTGCCCAGGAGCAGGCGCAGCGCGGTGTGCGCTACCACGTACTCCCGTCTGCGACCGTCCCGGGTTAGGCCCTCCGCCTTCGCCCGTTCCCGGCTGTCCAGCACCTGGTGGTCGAGAACCGAAACCGTGGTGCTCACGAACCACAAGTGCGGCATCTCCGTCGCCACCGGCAGCGTGAGCCGCCCAGGCTCCGTCCCGGTGAACTCGCGTCCGACACACGCCTCCTGAGCGCTCGCCCACAAGCCCCTGCCCCCTCTTCCCGAATGGCGTCACCCTGAGCCTGACGTTCAACTCGTTTTAACCCGGTGAGATCGCGTCTCGCCGGGATTAAACATCAAGTTCAGAGGAGGACCACCGTTTTATCGGCCATGATCGCCCGCGGGAGCGGAACGGCAGCACCGGGGAGACAGTTCCGGTGCACGAATTGATGGCTTCGACACGGCAGCCGGAGTCGTCCCCCCGCGCTCCGGTCGCCGAACGCCTCGTACACGTTGAAGTGCAGCTCCATCCCGCGCGCCGATCCGGCAGCATCCCGGCCACAGCAGGGGTGCGGCTGGTTGTCAGCATCAACCCCTCAACAGGGGAAGGGAAACGGCGATGCCCTGGTCCGGACCGACAGCCAGGGCGATCTCCTCCCAGAACCGCTTGCCGGACCCTGTGGGCTCGGTGGCGGTATACGGCTCTCACGGCGAGGCCCTTCGCTGCAACAGCAAGGGGGCGCCTCTACAGCTGGGCCCATACCAGCAGGGCTCGGCCGACGAGTCGCTCGCGCACATCGTCGAAGGCTGTCAGGAAACCAGGAAACGGGCGGTGAGTGGAGCACGCGTTCTGCGAGTGGAAACCCGAATCGCCCCGAAAAGCACCCTCGATAGCCATCTCAAAATATGAGAAAAATGGCGCTTAAGGGGGCGGCTTCGCGCCAGCCAGATTGCGCCTCGCCGAACAATTTGCGACCGGAAACCGTCGACCCGCAGCTCGTTACCGGCAGGTTACATGGACTCATGCATCCACATCGTCGCAGGTAGCCATCTCTTCACCCTTGGTTGACTGGTTGTCAAGTACACACATGTTCAGGCCACGCTCAGCCGAGGCGAGAAATCTTCACTAGATCACCCGGGCGATAAACTCCCACTGGACCGCTCGAAGAGGCGGCTGTTAGCGTTTCAACACCGCTTGAGAAATCGCTTACCCGCGAACCCGGCTTCCCGCCGGACGTGAAGTGCACCCAAGACCGGTGCATGAAGGGACAGGGAATTGGGCACCAAAATGCTAATCGCATGCCCGTTGGTCGATGACGAGTCGTTTAAGTCCACCCATGGCGACATTCGCTATCGCCCTCGCCTGGAGAGCGCCGGCAGTGAAGCGCTCGCGGCTGGGCTCATTGAGCTGCAACCGCAGTTCCTGCTCGTGAACACAGTTCCACCAGCCCCCGTTCTCACCGCATGGCGAAAGTCCGCACCTGACGACCGCCGATTACTCGTCCTGGCGGCAAAGGAGGACCCGGACCGGGTCCAGCCGACAAAGATGCACGGTGTTGAAGTGGCACTCACCTCCCAGCACGTCACATCCGAGGCCGCGGTGGAACTGCTGTCGGCCCTTGAGGAGACATGGGCTGCCGCAACCAAGCGGCGCCTTCCCGCACCAGAGCCGCCACCACAGCCTGCTGCCCTGGGCGCCGAGGGTCGCGTGGTACTCGTCGGAGCGGGAATCGTGAACCTCGTCACCGCGGCAGCGCTGCTCGACGGCGGCTGGGAAGTCGAGTTGATTGATGCCGGGCCCCACCCGGTCAGTGGCGCTCCGTGGCAGTCTTACGGAACTACGTACGGCGGGGATGACGCCCGAATATTCTCGCTGAACGAGACGCGCAACCACCACTACCGCGGCCTGACTGAGAGTGAGAATCTGTCTTATCGCCGCAGCGTTTCCGACGGCGGCTGGCTTTCTCGTTCACTCGAGGATCTGAACACCGAAGACCGATCCTGGCGCGCGGAATTTGAAGGAATTCCTTCCTGGCTCAGAAGGAAGCATGACACGGAAATCATCGCCTTCAACCAACAGAGCCTGCCGCAGTGGACAGAGATGATGCACCGAGATCCGCTACTATTCTCCGAATCGGGTTTGCGTAAGCGTCTTTACCGCGCCTATGGCACCGATGAGCAGTTCAGGCAGGGAATCGAGGACGAGAAAAGCATCGGTTCGTTCAAAAGGGCGCTCACGGCGTCGGAATTACGTGACGAACTGCCGGCGCTGGGCTCGGCATACGCACGCGGTCATGTGCGCCATGTCGTGGAGGTAGTCGGATTCTCAGTGCAGGTCCAGCGGCTTGCCGCCGGGCTCATCGAGCGCATCGAGCGGCGCGGCGGGACGTTCCGCTGGAACCATCGGGTCACCGCCGTCCGCAAGAACGCGGACGGTGAAGTAACCGGGCTCGAGGTTTCCGGAGACCTGGTCAGGGCGCGTCACTACGTCTTCTCCCCCGGCGCGTCGGCTGAGCCGCACCTTCTGCGGAGCCTCGGGCTCGCCAGCAGGATCGCCCGGGTAGCCGGCGTGTGGCTGACACTGCCGAACGTCTCACCAAGGCTGGACTGGCCGCTGAAAGTGACACGCCGCGGCTTCGCCTCGCCAGGCGCGGTTGAGGGCGTGAACGTCGTCCCCGGAATCGATGCGGCAGGGCGGCCGGTGATCCGTCTCGGAGCGGGCTACGGCCATCTGGGCACCAGCCAGGAGCCCCCGAGCACTGGGCAGTTACTCCTACTGTCGCGTGCTCTGCACGAAACCGCAGGGCAGTTGCTGCCGGATGCGTACGCCGAGGCCGGTGTTTCACCGGACGCCCCAACCCCTCCTCGCTTCTGCGTGCGCCCGTGGACGCCGTCGTGCCTGGGGATCTTCCATGCCCTGGCAGCGGAGCGGGGCGGCCGGTGCATCGTCACCGGCGGTCACAACAGCGGAGGCTTCGCCCAGGCCCCGAGCGTTGCATCGGCTGTGCTGGCCGAACTGCGTGGGCGGGGCCACGCCATGCACACCTGGTACCACCCCGAGCGGACCCTGGAGTTCCTGCGTCTGCTCGGTCGCAACGCAGCCACGCACGTGTCATGACCGCGATGGATCGAGGAGTGGGCAACATCAACAGCACCACAAAGCAACTCTCTCCGGACATCACCAGGATGGGAGAGCACGCGGCTGTTCTGACCGAAGGCAACCGGCAACTACGCTTACACGACCCTGCGTTGACGGAGTTGCTGGACCAGGAGGTCGCCTACCAGCGGGACACGCTGGCCATGGTCGCCTACGCGAGCCTGGCCGATCCGTCCGTCCTGTCGGCAGCGGGATCCGTGTTGGGCAACGTAACCGTAGAGGGGTACGTGAAGTCCCGCTATCACCCCGGTACCGCTGCCTTTGACGGCGTAGAGGAACTGGCTGTGGAGAGGGCGAAGGCAGCCTTCGGAGCGATGTACGCGAACGTGCAGCCGCATTCGTGTTCCTCCGCCAACATGAGCGTGCTGTTCAGCCTGCTCCGCCCTGGTGACACGATCCTGGGCCTCGACCTGGATGCCGGCGGCCATCTCACGCACGGTTCCTCCGCGTCGGTGACCGGCCGTTACTTCCAGGCCCTGCGATACGGACTGGATGCTCAGGGGATCATCGACTACGACCAGGTCGCCGACCTTGCCCGTCGGCATCGCCCCAAGCTGATCATCGCGGGAGCGAGTGCGTATCCCCGGACCATCGACTACGCACGGTTTCGAGCAGTGGCCGACGAGGTCGGCGCCTACCTCCTGGCGGACATCTCCCACATCGCCGGCCTCGTGGCGGCCGGGCAGCACCCAAGCCCAATCGACCTCGCGCACATCACGACGACCAGTACCTACAAGCAGCTCGGCGGACCGCGCGGCGGGCTGATCCTGATTGGCCGCGACTGGGACACGCTTGGCCCCGATGGCAAGACCGCTCTGGCGACGCTGATGCAGCGGGGCGTTTTCCCGCGATCCCAGGGAACGCCCAGCCCCTCAGCCATCGCGGCCAAGGCGCGGGCCCTCGACTTGGTGACGCAGCCGGCGTTCAAGGAACTCGGCGCCCGCATCGCGTCCAACGCCCGTGCCCTGTCGACGAGCCTCGCCCGTCTCGGTCATCACGTGCTCACGGGCGGCACCGACAACCACATGGTCCTGCTGGACGTCTCGCGTAGCGGTCTAACCGGGCTGGTCGCCGAAGAGGCGCTGGAGTCCTGCGGAATCCTAGCGAACAAGAACCGGATCCCAGGTGACACCAAGTCCCCCCTCATCGCCAGCGGGCTGCGCCTGGGCACCAACATCCTGTCCCAACGGGGCATGGGCACACCCGAGATGGAGATCTGTGCGGAACTCGTCGACTCAGTGCTGACCAATGTCACCGCTGTGGGTGACAGGGAGTACCGGCTCGACGCGGGCGTGCGGAGGGCCGCCCAGGACGCCGTCGCAGACCTGTGCCACCGGTTTCCGGTGGACGGCTACCACATCGCACCCTCCAGCAGCATCTGAGCCTGAGCGACTCCCCCACCCATCGGCACACCATGGAGGCACCATGCCCGCGCCCACCCAGATCGACATGCGCAGCGACACCCTGAGTCTGCTGACCCCCGAGATGCGCAAGGCCATGGCCGAGGCTGAAGTCGGCGACGACCTCTACGGCGGCGACCCCACCACCGGGCGGCTGGAGCAGCACTGCGCCGAGCTGTTCGGGAAGGAGGCGGCTCTCTTCACCACAAGCGGCACGCTCAGCAACCAACTCGCCCTCCGCGTCCACACGGCCCCCGGAGACGAGATCATCACTGACACCAAGTACCACATCAACTTCTACGAGAGCGCTGCCAGCGCCGGCCTCGCCGGAGTGGCTCTGAACACCGTCGACAGCCCCGACGGCGTTCTCACCCCGGAACTGCTGCGGTTCGCCCTGCAGCGCAAGAAGCGGGCACCGCAGTGTTCCGCTCCGGCGCTGGTCTGCCTGGAGAACACCGTCAACTTCCACAGCGGGCGCGTGGTCTCCCTCGACAGCTTGCGCGCCCTGCGCCATGACACGCTTACCGCGGGGCTCGCCACGCACATTGACGGTGCACGGTTGGCGAACGCGAGTGTTGCCTCGGGGTCGTCGCTCGCCGAGTTCGCCGACACCGCAGACACCGTCTCGATGTGCTTCGCGAAGGGGCTCGCGGCACCGTTCGGCAGCATCCTGGTTGGCCCCGCCGACCTCATCGAGAAGGCGGCCGCCCACCGCATGTCGTACGGCGGAGGGATGCACCAATCAGGGGTGGTGGCAGCCGCCGCCCTGTATGCGCTCCAGCACAACGTCGAGCGCATGACCGAGGACCACCACCACGCACGGTTGCTGTGCAAGCTGCTGTCTGATCACCCAGCGTTCGGAGTCGAGCCTGACACCGTGCAGACGAACATCCTCGTGGTGGACGTCTCGAGCACCGGACTGTCGGCGGCAGCGTTCGTACGGGCGGCAGCCGATAAGGGAGTCCTGCTGGCCGAGTGGACGGCAACGAGCTTCCGCGCGGTCACCCGACTCGGTCTCGACGAGACGGCGATCCGTACGGTCGCCGAGCGGCTGCTGGCGCTCGCCGACCAGGTCAAGGGTTCCGCTGCCGCGTAATTCGGAGCCGGGAAACCTGAGGGTCCAGGAGGTCGGCACCACCGGCCTCCTGGACCCTCGAACCCCATGTGCTGATGAACTGATCACACCCGCACCGAGGCGGGGCAAGCAGAACGGGACTCGATGACATCACTGGACTGGGCTGACTTCGGCGGAATATCGCTGACTGCCCTGCTCTTCTTGTGCGCGGCAGCGCTGCTGGCAGGAGCCGTCGACGCGATCGTCGGTGGAGGAGGTCTGATCCAGCTACCGGCCATGATCGTGATCATGCCGGGCGGCAGCATCATCTACTCCCTGGCCACCAGCAAGATCGTCGGAGCCGTCGGCACATCGGCGGCGGCCTACACCTATTCACGCAAGACGTCGATGGACTGGGGCGCGATCGTGCGCATGTCGGCGGCCACCTTCCCAGCAGCGGTGGCAGGCGCAGCGTGCGCATCGGCGCTGCCGGCCAGCGCACTCAACGTCGTCGTGCTCATTGCCCTCGCGCTCGTTGTCGTCTACACGCTGCGCAAGCCCGACCTCGGGGTCATCGAGGCGCCCCGATTCGACCGCCGTACGCAAATGACGGTCATGGCATTGGGTGGTGCGGCGATCGGCTTCTGGGACGGCCTGGGCCCGCCAGGAACCGGATCCTTCCTGGTCTTCCTGCTGGTAGGGCTCGTCGGCTATTCCTTCCTCAGCGCGTCCGCCACCTCGAAGGTCGTCAACGTGGCCACCAACATCGGTGCGCTCGTCTTCTTCATCCCCGCGGGCAAGGTCCTGTGGGGACTCGGCCTCGTCATGGCGGTCTGCAACATCGTCGGCGGTGTCCTGGGAGCCACCCTGGCCGTACGGCGAGGCGCCGCCTTTGTTCGCCGTATCTTCCTCGCCGTGGTGGGCGCTTTGATCGTCAGCGTCAGCGTCAAGTTCCTCATCTGACAGCACGAGACCCTGGCTATGGATCACACAACGTCGCGATTACGGCATGCCCCAGTTCAGGCTGTTGACCGGGCCCTGCACCTGCTGGACCTCCTGGCCGCTGCAGGCGGAACCAGCACGATCAGCGGTCTGGCCACGTCCGCCGGGCTCTCACTGCCCACCACCCACCGGCTGCTCCACTCCCTGGTAGAGCGCGGGTACGTGCGCCAGGACACTGACCGCCGATACGCCCTTGCTCCCCGGCTGATCCGCCTCGGCGAGGCCGCCACGCAGAGGATTGGCATACACAGCCGCCCCCACCTGCAGCACGTTGCGCGGACCACCGGGGCGACAGCGAGCCTGGCACTGCTGGCCGGAGACACAGTAACCCAGACTCATGAAGTCCTTCCCGACCGCCCCGTGCGCACTTCCGCCGGGGCCGGCCATGAGATCGATCCGCACTGTGCCGCGGCCGGGAAGGTCCTTCTGGCGCAATTGCCTACGCAACGGGTGCAGCAGATCCTCGAACGGGGACCACTACCGAAGCGGACACCGTTCACCCGAACCGGTCCCGCGGCCCTCCTCAAGCATCTGGTTGCGGTACGCAAGACCGGTTACGCGGTCGACGACCAGGAGTCGGAGATCGGGATACGCGGCCTCGCCGTTCCCATCCCCGGAACTCCGAGCCCGACGGCCCTGGCCATCTACGGTCCCAGCACCGGGATTCCGCTGCCGAACGCCCGGGACGGTGAGCCGGACCTAATCTCCGTCCTGCGCCAGGCCGCCGCTCACATCAGCCGCTCGGCTACAACGCCCTCCACCTGACGATCGCTTCCGGGAGCATTCTTATGGAATTCAAGAAGTCGGGCAGGCTGACCCGCGTCGGCTACGAAATACGCGGACCGATGCTCGAACACGCCGATGCCCTGGAGACCGCAGGGAACCCCGTGATGCGGCTGAACACCGGTGACCCGGCGATGTTCGGTCTCCGCGCCGCCGACAACGTCCTCCAAGACGTCATCGCCCACCTGCCGGAATCGCAGGGATACAGCGCCCCTCAAGGCATCGTGCCCGCCCGACTGTCCGTAGCCGACTACTACGCCCGCCGAGGCGTGCCCGACGTCACTGCCGACGATGTCTATCTGGGCAACGGTGTCTCCGAACTGATCTGTATGGCGACGCAAGCCCTACTGGATGACGGGGACGAGGTACTGATCCCCGCACCGGACTTCCCCCTGTGGACAGCCGCCACGACGCTGGCCAGTGGCAAAGCCGTGCACTACCTGTGCGACGAGGAGTCCGACTGGTACCCAGACCTCGCGGACATGACCGCAAAAGTCACCGACCGGACCCGCGCCGTCGTCCTGATCAATCCGAACAACCCGACCGGTGCCGTGTATCCCCGAGACGTGCTCGAGGCCGTGCTCGACCTCGCGCGACGGCACCACCTGATCGTGTTCGCGGACGAGATCTACGACCGGATCGTCTACGACGACGCCCTCCACCACTGTGCCGCCGCGATCGCCCCCGATGTCCTCTGCCTAACCTTCAGCGGCCTGTCCAAGGCGTACCGATTAGCCGGTCTCCGCTCCGGCTGGCTCGCCATATCCGGCCCGAAGCAGCACGCGAAGGACTACCTGGCGGGACTGTCCTTGCTCGCCGCTGTGCGGCTGTGCCCCAACGTTCCAGCGCAGCACGCCATCCGCATTGCGCTCGACGCCGACCACAGCATCGACGACCTAGTGCTGCCCGCCGGACGCCTTGCCGAACAGCGCGATCTCGCATGGGAATTGCTTAACGCGATTCCAGGAGTGTCATGCGTCAAACCGAAGGGTGCCCTCTACGCCTTCCCGCGCCTCGAGCCGACCGTCTACCCCGTGGAGGACGACGGCCAGCTCGCCTTTGACCTGCTACGAGAGGAGAAGGTGTTGGTCGTACGCGGAACCGGTTTCAACTGGCCACGCCCCGACCACTTCCGTCTCCTCACTTTGCCCGGCGCTGACGACCTCACTACAGCCATCACCCGGATCGGGCATTTCCTGGGGCGTTACCACAAGTGACGGACACGACGCCGGACGCGGAAACAGGAGGCACACCGACCATGGATCACCCGCAGGACCAAAGTGCTCCGGCCGTCGCGGCAACGACCGGGCTGCCCACGGAGATTGTCGCCCAGGCCGATCAGACGGCCAGGCGTGCCGTCACCGTCTTCCCACTGCTTGTGCTCGCTGCGGGTGGCCTCGGCTTGGCCATGCCGTCATCGTTCGCCGAAGGCAAGCCCGCGATCCCCTACTTGCTCGGCCTGATCATGTTCTGCATGGGGCTGACGATGACCTCGCAGGACTTCCACAGCGTCGTCAGACGACCCTGGATCGTGGGCCTCGGCCTGGTTGCCCATTACGTGATCATGCCGGGCCTCGGCTGGGCAATCGCCCATCTGCTGAACCTGTCCCCCCAACTGGCCGTGGGGGTGATCCTCGTCGGATGCGCGCCGAGCGGCACTGCGTCCAACGTGGTGACCTTCCTGGCCAGGGGAGACGTCGCGCTGTCGATGTCTGTAGCAACGGTTTCCACGATCCTCGCCCCCCTCATCACGCCATACCTGGTCCTGCTGCTGGCAGGACACCTACTCGACGTCGAGGCCGCCCCTATGGTCGTCGACATCCTCAAGACCGTGCTGGTCCCCGCGGTAGCCGGCCTGCTGGTACGGCGACTGGCCAGCGGACTGGTGCGACGCTGCCTGCCCGCTCTCCCTTGGCTGTCTGCCGTGACCGTCGGGGTGATCGTCCTGATAGTCGTGGCCGCAAGTGCCTCCGCGCTCAAGGACGCGGCGGCTGTAGTCCTGCTCGCCGTGGTGCTACACAACGGCCTCGGCTTGGTCCTCGGCTATGGAGCGGGCAGACTCGCCAAGCTGGAACCCGCCGCGAGCCGGGCGATGGCCTTCGAGGTTGGCATGCAGAACTCCGGGCTCGCCGCCTCCCTGGCCGCAACGTACTTCGCCCCACTTGCAGCTCTCCCAGCAGCGGTCTTTTCGGTCTGGCACAACCTGTCCGGCGCCCTGGTCGCGGCATGGATGAACCGCCGTTCCAGATAGCCGACGCGGTCTGCCCAGGGGGTTAGCTTCCGAAGATCGTCTCACGCGTTGCTCGTGCTCGGATGGCCTGCTGGCGGGTGGTGCGAAGTGGAGCAGCGCCTGGCAGAACACGGGCAAGGTCTTCACGAAGGAAGACGGCTCCTGGCTCCACCCCGAGACAGTCTCGGAAACGTTCCGCCGCATCCTCTCCACGACCGACTTGCCGCCCGTCACCCTGCGGGACCTCCGCCACGTCTCCGCGACGCTCACGCACGGAGGCGGCGGCGGCATCCACTCGGTGAAGGAGACGCTGCGGCACTCCACCATCACGCTGACCTCGGACACGTACACAAGCCTGCTCCCTGAGCTGGACCGTGAAATCGCCGAGAAGGCAGCGAAGCTGATCCCCCGGTCGCGTCCGGCAGCCGCCGATTCGTCCGCCCCGACCGCAATCGATCCGCAGGCCACGGGCACATCCGCTCACGCATCGCTCACGCAGTGGCTTGAAAACGAAGCAGCGCCCGAGCCAGCCGAAGCCGACCCAGACGCTGCGTAGCAGGTCAGAGGGCGTTTCCCTCTTCCGTTTCCGGTAGGCCCTGTGGGACTCGAACCCACAACCAATGGATTAAAAGTCCACTGCTCTGCCAATTGAGCTAAGGGCCCTGGCGATGTTGCTCCCCCGAGCATAGCCGGACGTGGCCGGGTCTCCGATCGGGTATCGGGGTCCCGGCCACGGTGGGTGGGGTGAAGCGTCAGGGATCTACCGGTTCCGGGGCGTTCGCGCGGGCCGCTTCTCGGGCTCGGGTGCGTTCGTGGTCGGGGTTGAGGAACCAGTGGCGGGCCGAGGCGTACCACCAGGTGGCGGCGAAGCCCAGGACTACGAGGACGGCGATGGGGGCGTAGTTGAAGGTTTCCCAGGTGACCGGGGAGACCTGGGGGAGCATGAAGAGGATCGTGATGACGACGACCCAGGCCACCGCGATTACGCCGATCGGGCCCGACCAGCGGCCCAGATGCCACGGTCCGCGTTCGAAGCCGTCGCCCTTGCGGAGCCGGAGCAGGGTCGGGATGACGTACGCGATGTAGAGGCCGATCACGGCGATCGAGGTCACCGCCGCGTACGCGGTCACGTTGATCAGGTACGGCAGTCCGAGCACCAGCGCTCCCAGCGCCGCCAGCCACACGGCCGCGACAGGCGTGCGGGTGCGCGGGCTGACCGTGTGCCAGACGTGTGAGAAGGGCAACGCCCCGTCGCGCGAAAAGGCGTAGACCATGCGGGAGTTGGCGGTCACGGACGCCATGCCGCAGAACAGCTGGGCGCCGATGATGACCAGCAGGAGCAGCTTGCCCGCCGTCGCGCCGAGCGCGTCGAGGAGGATCTGCGCGGGCGGCACACCCGTCGGGGACTCGAGGGCACCGCTGTACGACTGGATGGCGAAGGTGAAGCCCAGCAGGAGTACGAAGCCCGCTATCCACGACGTCCAGATCGACTGCACGATGCCCTTCGGGCCCGCCGTGGACGCGTCGCGCGTCTCCTCCGTCATGTGCGCGGAGGCGTCGTACCCGGTGAAGGTGTACTGCGCCATCAGCAGGCCGAGGAGGACGACGTACAGGCTGCTGCCCCACCCCGTGTTGTTCACGAACTCCGTGAACACGAAGGACGCCGACTGGTGGCTGTCCGGGGCGAAGGTGAGCGCGCCCACGATGACCGCGACGCCCAGCACGTGCCACCACACGCTGACGCTGTTGAGCAGGCCGACGATGCGTACGCCGAAGGTGTTGAGGAGGCCGTGCAGGATGAGGATCCCGGCGAAGAGCAGGATCGTACGGCCGGGTGTGACCTCGAAGTCGAACTGCAGATTGAGGTACGCGCCCAGGAACGAGGCCGCGCCGAAGTCGATCCCGGCGGTCACCGCGACCTGGCCGAGGACGTTGAACCAGCCCGTGAACCAGGCCCAGGCGGCGGCCGTTCGCTTCGGTGCCAGCCGGTGCGACCAGAAGTACAGGCCCGCTGAGGTCGGGTACGCCGAACAGATCTCGGCCATCGCGAGGCCGACGAACAGCGTCATCAGGCCGACCGCCGCCCAGCCCCACATCATCACGGCGGGGCCGCCGGTGTTCATGCCGAACAGGTACAGGGTCATGCACCCGGACAGCACGGAGATGATCGTGAACGAGACCGCGTAGTTGGAGAACGCGGACATGCGGCGGGCGAGGACCTGGGTGTAGCCGAGCTGTGCCAGCCGTTCCTCGTCGGAGACGGCTGGCGCGGTGACCGATGCGGGGGCGGTCGGCGCCGGCCGCCCGACGGAGGGGTCGCTCGCGCCGGAGGGCGGGGACGGTGTTGTCATGTCCCGAGCGTTTCCCTCGCCGGGGGTGTGACATGCGCCACGGATGAGCTCGGTTTGGCTAAAAATGGGCGACGGTCCGGGCCCACGTGGCCGCCTCCGCCGGTCGGTCGGCTCGCTTGCGACCCGCGAACGCCGCAGGGCCCGGACGACCGAAGTCGTCCGGGCCCTGTCAGCGGCAGATCGGGTCAGCCGTTGCGCTTCCAGCGCGGCTTGTCGTCGCGGCGGCCAAACGATGAACCAGTGCCGGAGCCGGAGCCCGCGCCACGGTGGTCGTCACGACGGCCGTACGGGCGGTCGTGGCCGCCGGAACGGAAGCCGCCCGAGGGACGGTCGCCCTGACGGTCGCGGTTGAACGGGCGGTCGCTGCCCCGGTGCCCGGAGGGACGGTCGTCCCGGCGGAAACCCCCGGAGGGACGGTCGCCGTCACGCCGGTCGTCGCGGCGGAAGCCACCGGAACCACCTGACGGACGGTCATCCCGACGGAAACCACCACGGTCACCATCACGACGCTCATCACGGCGGAACCCACCACGGTCACCGTCACGCCGGTCGTCCCGGCGGTCATCGCGACGGAAACCGCCACGCTCACCGTCACGACGGTCCCGGCGCTCGTAGCTGCCCCGCTCGTCACGACGCTGACGCGGCTGCTCGTACGCCGGCGCGGACGCCTGCTCCGGCACGGCGGCGGCAAGCGCGGCCTCGGCCGCGGCGGCCTCCACGACGGCGGCGGCCTCGGCGAGCGCGGCCTCCGGGTCGTCGCCCCGCTCGCGCGCGGCGCGGGCGAGCAGGCGGTCGGCCTCCTCGCGCAGCTCGGTGGCACGCCGCTGCGCGCGCTCCAGCTGCTTGGTGAGCTGGGCGACCTCGCGCTCGGCCTGCTGAGCGGCGTTGCCCGCGGACTCGGCCTGCACCTCGGTCATCGACCGGGCGCCGGTGATCTCCGCGACCTCCGGGTCGAAGGCGGCACCGCCCTGGATGATGTGGCGCGAGGCGTCGACGCCCGCGTCCTCCATCTGACGGAAGATCTGCCGCCGCTGGTGCGGCAGGGACAGCGACACGACCGTGCCGGAGCGGCCCGCGCGGGCCGTACGGCCGGAGCGGTGCAGGTAGTCCTTGTGGTCACCGGCCGGGTCGACGTTCAGGACCAGGTCGATGCCGTCGACGTGGATGCCGCGGGCGGCGACGTCGGTGGCGACGAGCGCGTTGACGTAACCGTCCTTGAAGTCGGCCAGCGTCCGCGTCCGCGCGCCCTGCGTCATACCGCCGTGCAGCGCGTCGGCCTTCACGCCCGCGTCACGGAGCTGCTCGGCGATACGGTCGGCGCCCAGCTGCGTACGTACGAAGATGATCGTGCGGCCCTTGCGGGAGGCGATCGCGGCGGTGACCGGCGCCTTGTCCTTGGGCTTCACGATGAGGATGTGGTGCGACATGGTCGTCACCGCGCCCTGGGCGGCGTCGACCTCGTGCGTGACCGGGTTGCTCAGGTAGCGCTTGACCAGCGTGGAGATCTCGTTCTCCATCGTGGCCGAGAACAGCATGCGCTGGCCGCCGGGCGGGACCTGGTCGAGGAGTTCGGTGACCTCGGGCAGGAAGCCCAGGTCGGACATCTGGTCGGCCTCGTCGATCACGGCGACCTGGACATTCTCCAGAGAGCAGGCGCCGCGGCTGATGATGTCGCGCAGGCGGCCCGGGGTGGCGACGAGGATGTCGACGCCACGCTCGAGGGCGTAGATCTGGTTGCCCATCGACGTACCGCCGCAGACGACCTTCATCTTCAGGCCGAGCACATCGCCGTACGGCTGGAGGGCGTCCGCGACCTGCATCGCGAGCTCACGGGTCGGGGTGAGGATGACGCCGCGGGGCTTCTTCTTCTCGGTGTGACCGCCGGACAGCTGCGCGAGCAGCGGCAGACCGAAGGAGAGGGTCTTGCCGGAGCCGGTGCGGCCACGGCCGAGGATGTCCTTGCCGGCCAGGGCGTCCGGGATGGTCGCGGCCTGGATCGGGAAGGGGGTGGTCACGCCGTTCTGCGCGAGCTTGCGCACGATGCCGTCGGGCAGACCCAGGTCGCCGAAGGTGACCTCGGGGGCCTCGGGGGTCGTGGGGGCCTCGGCCGCGGCGGCCTCGGGCACTTCGACGGCCTCGTTCTCGGGCACGACGATGTGATCAGTACTGGAAATGGACATGCGAATGCGAAACCTTCCGGAGTCTCGTCGGCACGCGCCCGTCAACTCCGTGTTCGCAAATCGACCGCCTCAATGCGGTCCAGCCACGGCAAGGGAGAGTACGCGCCACACGGCGCGCTCTGCATTGGCGCCGGGCAAATGGGATCAAACGATCTACCAAGATACGCACCCTCCGACCCTCAAGGCAAATCGGCCCGACAGCCCCGGCCCGACCCTGGTCGCGTAGCCCAGGCCGGCCACCGTCGTACCTGGTCAGCCGCTTACGCCCGCCTGCGGCGCCGGCTCCCGCTGCGCGAGCTGCGTCGTGGGTTCCGGGTGGGCCGAGGAGGACGGCTCCGCGGTGGTCGGGGTGGGCGACGGCGTGGGCGACTGCTTCGGCGGTTTCGGCTGGGGATTCGTACGGGTCGGGGTGGGATGCGCCTTGGTCGGCCCGGGGACCTGCGGTTTCGGCTTCTTCTGCCCCGGCTCGGACGGCGACGATGGGTCGCCGGCGGCGTCCCGCGTCGGCGCTGCCGACACGTCCCCGTCCCCGCCTTCGCCACCGCCGCCCGACGTCGACGCACCGGGCTCCGCCGAGCCGTGTTCTTCGTCACCAGCCCCGCCGAGCCCGGAGCCACCGCCGCCGCCCGTCACCGCCGAACCGCCGTCGGGCGCCGCACCGCCCCGCTGGCCCGCGGAGTGCGACGGCCTGGCACTGCTCGCATCGTCGTCGTCATTGCTGACGTTCATACAGCCGGCCGTCGCCGTGACGGCCAGGGCCACGGCGGCCAGACGGACAGGTACGTACATGGCGCGCACGGGCAGCCACCTCCGGGGCGGGGACGAGCAGTCCCCCTGCCCAACTCCCGCCGCCCGCAAGAGGACACGCCGCCCGAAGAACAGGTTTCAACAGTCGTACGGTACGGATCTCATCCCTATCCGCGTCCGTACGCGAAGCCGCACGTACGAGCCTCGTACAGACAAGCCTCGTACGTACGGGCCTCATCCGTACCCGAGGGCGTGCAGCCGCGCGTCGTCGATCCCGAAGTGGTGGGCGATCTCGTGAACCACCGTCACTTCCGTTTCGGCCACGACGTCCTCGCGCGACTCGCACATCCGCAGCGTCGGCCCCCGGTAGATGGTGATCCGGTCCGGCAGCACACCGGCGTACCACTCACCGCGGTCCGTCAGCGGAGTCCCCTCGTACAGCCCGAGCAGCTCGGGATCGTCGCTCGGCGGTTCGTCTTCGACGAACACCGCCACGTTGTCCATCAGCCGTGTCAGCTCCGGCGGGATCCGGTCCAGGGCCTCGGAGACCAGTTCCTCGAACTCCTCGCGCGTCATCTCCAGCACAGAGCCATTGTCGGGTACGGACGTCACCCGCGAGAGCCGTACGAGGACCCGATCGGGCGGCATAGCGGGCCTCGGACTTGGGCATACGGGACCAATGGCCCGCGTCCCCGCCGCCGCTCTGCACCGCGTACGAAAGGCTCCACGTGCGCTCGTACGCCACTATCGCGCTCGCCACACCCACCCGGTCATCGAACTCGTCCACCAGCCGCACCCGTACACCCGAGCTCTCGGACTCATCGCCGTCGTCCTGATGGGGGCGTGGCTGGGCCTGCTGATCGTGGGAAACGTACGCGCTCCGGTCGGCCCCATGGACACCACCATGACCCTGCGCCCCTCCTTCACCGGCGGCACGAAGATCAACGTCTCGCCGCTCGGCGCCCTCGAACTGCGCAGCCATGTCGCGCCGATCCGCCTCGACGTCGACGTGGACCAGCTCGACCCCGTCCGCTCCCAGGCCCTCGTCGACCACCCCGAACGGCTCTCCGGCCTCCAGGACGAGGTCACCAGCGACGTCGGCGACGGCACGCTCGACCTGGCCGTACGCTCCTCAGTCGCCGTCGTCTCCGGGGCCACCGCCCTCGGTCTCGCCGTCTACCGCCGCCCGCGCCGCGCCCTGGCGGCCGGCGGCCTGGCCCTCACCCTCCTGGCGGCCTCGGGGGCAACGGCTTTCGCGACGTGGAACCCCAAGTCGGTCCTGGAGCCGAAGTTCTCAGGACTGCTGTCCTCCGCCCCCTCGGTGGTCGGCAACGCCCGCAGCATCGTCAGCGAATTCGACGTCTACCAGAAGGAGTTGGCGCGCCTGGTCACGAACGTGACGAAGCTGTACGACGCCACGTCCACGCTTCCCGCGTACGCCCCCGATCCCTCCACCATCCGTGTCCTGCACGTCTCCGACATCCATCTCAATCCGGCGAGCTGGAAGATCATCGCCTCGCTGGTGAAGCAGTACAAGATCAATGTGATCGTCGACTCCGGCGACACCATGGACCACGGCTCCGCGGCGGAGAACGGCTTCCTGGACCCGGCCGCCAATCTGGGCGCTCCGTACGTATGGGTGCGCGGCAATCACGATTCGCGGGAGACGCAGGCGTATCTGGAGCGCATGAAGAACGTGCACGTACTGGACGACGGGCGGGCCGTGTCCGTCGCGGGACTGCGGTTCGCGGGTATGGGCGACCCACAGTTCACCCCCGACCGCTCCAAGGAGGTGACCGCCTCGGAGGAGCTGGCGGGCGCCCGTCTGGCCTCCGCGATCCGTGACCAGGAGACGGCGGGTACGCCCGTGGACATCGCCATCGCGCACAACCCGGACGCCGCGCGCGAGGTGGACGGCACGGTGCCGCTCGTCCTGGCGGGCCACCTCCACCATCCGGAGATGGAGGTCATGAAGTACGGCACGCGCCTGCGCATCGAAGGCTCGACGGGCGGAAGCGGGCTGCGCGCGCTGCAGAACAAGTACCCCGACCCGATCGAGACCTCAGTCCTGTACCTGGACCGTGAGACCCGCCGCCTCCAGGCCTGGGACGAGATCAAGCTGGGCGGCCTGGGCCTGACCACGGCGGAGGTCAGCCGCCACCTGCCGGAGGAGAACCGGCCGGGCGCGTCCCCGACGCCGTCGCCTGGCTCCCCATCTCCTGGCTCCCCATCTCCTGGTTCCCCGTCGCCGTCTCTCGCCGACGCCTTCAAGGCCACCGGACATCCCTGGTACGCGGGCTTCATCAGCTTCGGCGCCGCGGTCGGCCTGACGACGGTCTGCATGATCCTTCTG
>NZ_JAAKZX010000103.1 GCF_011045025.1 Streptomyces ureilyticus | reverse complement strand
GTTGCGTCGGGGGGAGGGGATTGTGGTGCGGCTGGAGAACGGCAGCGCTGCGGAGTTCGGGGTTACCGAGGTGCGGACGGTTGCCAAGGCGGAGTTTCCTGCGGATGACGTGTACGGGGACGTGTCGCGGCCGGAGCTGCGGCTCATCACGTGCGGGGGGCCGCGTCGCGGGGACTGGTATCGGGACAACGTGATCGTTTTTGGTGCGTTGCGCTCCGCGAGTGGTTGACCCCAGCCCTGCCCCTTCCCGAAACGGGGGGGTGCGCCCCCGGCCCCCTGCCTACCGCGGGTGGGTGGGGCGCTTCCCTGAGCCGGTGGAACCTAGGCCACCGACTCAGGCTCCTTCCCTTCGAGTGTTCCGACGAACCTGGAGAGCGTTGAAACGGTCCCGTGATGCGGCGGCTTCCGAGCTGTTTGCTGCCCTCTATCCGCGGCTTGCCGGCTGGTGCCGGCGGCTTGTTGATGATGACGAGACGGCTCATGAGATTGCCTCCGAGGCGTTCACTCGGCTGTGGGGGCGGTGGGCCTCCGTCGAGGAGCCTCGTGGGTTTCTGTACGTCACCGCGGCCAATCTTGTGCGGGACCACTGGCGCAAAATGGAACGCGAGCGGAGAGCTGTGCGCCGGGCCACCTCGGAAGCCGCCGTTCGGGCGCCGGTCGAGCAGGCCGACCCCACGGTTCGGTTACTGGTGCAGTCGTTGCCGGAGCGGCTGCGCGTACCGATCCTGTTGCACTACTACGCCGACATGCCGGTCCGGGAGGTGGCCCTGGTGACCGGGCGAAAGGAAGGAACCGTCAAGGCCGATCTTCATGCCGCTCGCGAACTGCTCCGTGCCCATCTGAGGAGAAGCTTTGACCACACGCTTTGACGATGGCAGCCCGGAGTTCGACGGCGACGATCCTCTCGCGGTGATTCTCCGGCCGCCCTCCGAGCATCTCGCCCCGCCCCCTGGCCGTTACGAGGCGATCCGGCGTGGTGCGGCCCGCCGTCGGCTGCTGCGGGCTGCGGCCGGGGCCGGTCTCACGTGCGCGGTCGCCGCTCTCGTCGCTGTGCCGCTGCTGCGGTCCTCCGGCGGGCCCGAGTCGCCTACGCCCCCGATGGCACCGCCTCCCGCGACCAGCCCCGCTGCCCCGCCTGACCGGTCCACTCCGCCCAACTCGGCGGATCCGTCTGCCCCGTCCGCTCCGTCGGAGCCGTCGCCTGAGCCCTCCAGCCCCGAGTTCTCCAGCCCCGAGCCCTCCAGCCCCGAGCCCACCGGCGCGACCCCTCCGGGTGGCCCTGCCGCCTCGTCGCCTCCGCCCACCTCCGGCTCCGGCTCAAGTCCCATTCCCACCCTCGCCCCCTCGCTGCCACCGACCATGAACGGACCGACGGGAACGCCCTGAGCTCAGGCTTTCTCCGCCACGGCTCCCAGTTGGGGAACGAGCCCGGTTTCCCTTCCGGGCTCCGGGCGCCACCGTGAGCAGGAGACGAGGCCTGGATCCAGGAACGTAAGGCCGTCGAAGTACGTGGCGATCTCGTCCTTGCTGCGGGCCGTGACCGGCGGCTTGGCGTTGGCGTTCCAGAAGGCCATCGCTTCCAGTTGGAGGTCGCCGCCGAGTTCGGGCTCCGTGGTGGGGTGGGTCAGGACGAGGAAGCTGCCGGGGGCGAGTGCCGCCACGAGGCGGTGCGCTATGGACCGGGCCTCGGTGTCGTCGAGGACGAAGTTGAGGATGCCGAGCAGCATCAGGGCGACGGGCTTGGTGAAGTCGAGGGTGTCGCCCGTGATGCGGAGGATGGCGTCCGGGTCGTGTACATCGGCGTCGATGTAGTCGGTGGAGCCTTCCGAGGTGCTGGTCAGCAGGGCGCGGGCGTGCGAGAGCACGATGGGGTCGTTGTCGACGTACACGATCCGCGACTCGGGTGCGATCCGCTGGGCGATCTCATGGGTGTTCTCCAGGGCGGGCAGCCCGGTGCCGATGTCGAGGAACTGGCGTACGCCGCGCTCCTCGGCCAGGAAACGCACCGCACGGCTCAGGAACGCCCGGTCGGCGCGGGCGATGTCGCGGATGACGGGGATCATCCCGGCGACGTGGTCACCCACCTGCTCGTCGACGGGGTAGTTGTCCTTGCCGCCCTGCCAGTAGTTCCATACGCGGGCGTTGTGCGCCGTCGTCGTGTCGATGCGTGGGGTCTCCGTGCCGTCGGGCTGGTTCTCGCTCACGTCGTCCTCTCCTCGTACGTCCTCGTAGCCTCGTACGCCGCGTAAGTCTCGTACGCCCAACGGCCGGATGGCGCCGGGCAGTTGGTCACGGGCGTGGTACGGCCTGCCGGTGGGCGTCATTCTGCCGTCACGGGCGTCGTACGTGCGCGTCTCGGGAGCGGACCTTCAACTGCTGCTGGGGAACGGCTTTCGGCCCGGGCCGTGCATGCCTTCGCGGGGCATGTGCCGGTCGGGCCGTAGGCCTGGCGGTTTACCTGCAGGTGTCGCTCAGTGGCGCGGCTCCCATCGGAAGCGCCGGTGCACGCCGTACACGGCAACGGCCGTCCACGCCAAGGCGACCAGCGCCGCCCGGAGCTGTTCCATCGCGCCCAGGTCTCCTGTCCAGCCGCCTCGCAGCAGGTCCATGACCGGTGAGAACGGCAGCCAGGCGGCGACGTCGGCCACCGAGTCCGGCAGCACCTCGCGGGGCGCGAAGACCCCGGAGGCGGACATGGTCACCAACAGGAAGGGCAGGAACGTCAGTTGCGCGCTCTCCGCGGTCCGGGTGAACGCCGCGGTCAGTGCCGCCGCGGCGACCAGCATCGCCACGCCGATGAGCAGGCCGGCCATCACCAGGTGCCAGGCGGCCGGTGCTTCCGCGTCCAGGAACACGGTCATCCCGGCCCCGAGCAGTACGGACTGTACGAGTACCAGCATGAGGGCCGGGAGTGCGCCGCCGGTGAGGATCTCCCAGTCGCGCAGTTCGCCGGTGCGCAGCCGCTTCAGTACGAGGCCTTCGCGGCGTACGACGTACACGCCGACCAGGTTCGTGTAGACGGCGAAGAACAGCGCGTTGGCCAGCGCGGCGGGCAGCATGACGGTGGCCACCGAGAGGCCGGTGCCGTCCAGGTCGAGGCCGTTGACCATGCCGCGCATCGCGAAGGCCACCACGCTGGGCAGGATCACCGCGTTGACCATGGACGCCTTGCTGCGCAGCAGCAGCGTCAGCTCGGCGCGGCCGAGGGCGATCATGCGGGCCGCGGCGGTGGTGGTGGCCTGTGGGGTCGAGGCCGTGGACGTGGCCGAGGGCGCTTGTGCGGTACGGGCTATTGGTGTCATCGTCGTGTCCCCTCGCGCTCCGGGGCCGCTCCCGCGAGACCCTTGCCGTTCTCCATGCCCGTGTTCTCCAGGCCCTTGGCGATCTCCATGAACGCCTCCTCCAACGTCGCCGACCGGGCGTCGAGGCCGCGCAGCTCCACGCCCTCGTCGCGGGCCCACAACAGCAGTGCGGTAGCGGTCTGTTGCAGATCACCGGTCTCCAGGTGGACCGTCCGGCCGGACTGCTGGTGCGCTGTCACGCCCAGTGCGGCGAGCGGCGGCAGATCGCCCAGGAAGCGGTCGAGGGGCAGCTCGAAGCTGATCCGGGAGGGCCGTTCGGCGACCACGTCGGCCACCGTGCCGGACGTGGCGATCATCCCCCCGTGCATGATCGCCAGCCGGTCGGCCAGCACCTCCACCTCCTCCAGATAGTGCGTGGTGAGCAGCACCGTCGTGCCCTGTTCCTTCAGCTCGCGGACCAGGTCCCAGGTGTCGTGACGGGACTGCGCGTCCAGGCCGGTGGTCGGCTCGTCGAGGAAGAGCACCTCCGGCCGCCCCAGCAGCGCCAGCGAGAGGTCGAGCCGACGCCGTTCGCCGCCGGAGAGCTGTTTGACCCGTACCGACCCCCGCCCGGACAGCCCGGTCAGCTCCAGCGCTTCCGCCGCCGGCCGGGCCCCGCTGGTGCAGCCCGCCCACATGCGTACGGTCTCCATGACCGTCAACTCCGTGGGGAAGCCGCCCTCTTGGAGCATCACCCCGATACGGGGCCGGACGTCGGCGCGTTCGCGGTACGGATCGCGGCCGAGCACGCGGACGGTTCCGGCGGCGGGGACGGCCTGACCCTCCAGGAGTTCCAGGGTGGAGGTCTTGCCGGCCCCGTTGGTCCCGAGGAGAGCGAAGAGCTCGCCCTGGGCGACCGTGAGGTCGACGCCTCGTACGGCCTCGAAGCCCTGATAGCGCCGCCGCAGACCGGCGGTTTCGATGACTGCGTCCATGTACTCCAGGCTCCCGGCGAGCCGGGGCAGTTGGGAGTGCGGTCTGTCATGGGCCCTCATGACATCTGTCATGTACGGGTGGGGGCCGCGGAGTTGGTGGTACGGGGTCGTGGGGTTGCGGTCGCGAGTGGCATCCGGCATGCGGTCTTGACCCTGGCGCGCACCGGCTGGAAGCCTGATCGTTCCGCTGGAAAGGTTCGCGCCCGCAACCGCTCGCATCAACGCCGATCGGAGCGCACCGCCATGGCCGACGACCATGTCCCCGCGGATGCCGCACCCGCCGGGGACGCCGAGTTAGCCGGAGACCGCGACGCACCACCCGCGCAGCCCATGCGACAGGTGATCGCCGCCAGCCTCTCCGGCGCCGCACTGGAGTGGTACGACTTCAACCTGTACGGACTCTCCGCCGCCCTCGTCTTCAACAAGCTGTTCTTCCCCGACGTCAGCCCCGTGCTCGGCACCCTCGCCTCACTGGCCACCTTCGGTGTGGGCTTCGTCCTGCGACCGGTGGGTGCGCTGCTCTTCGGGCACCTCGGTGACCGCGTTGGCCGTAAGAAATCCCTGGTGGCGACCATGCTCATCATCGGGACGTGCACCTTCCTGATCGGTCTGCTGCCCGACTACCGGGCCATCGGCATCTGGGCGCCGGTGCTGCTGGTCACGCTGCGCATGGCCCAGGGCCTCGGTCTGGGCGGCGAATGGGCCGGCGCCTCGCTGCTCGCCGTCGAGCACGCCCCGCGTCACCGCCGCGGATTCTGGGGCAGCATTCCGCAGGCCGGCGGCCCCGTGGGGTACCTGATGGCCATCGGCCTCGTGAGCCTGTTCGCCCTGCTGCCGGAGGACGAGTTCCTGAGCTGGGGCTGGCGGGTGCCGTTCCTGCTGAGCATCGTGCTGATGGTCGCGGGCCTGCTCGTACGCCGGACCATCCAGGAGACCCCGGACTTCGAGCGGGTCAAGTCCGCCGGTGCGCGGGAGAAGGCGCCCCTTGCCACGACGCTGCGCAAGTACCCGCGTACGACCGCGCTCGCCTTCGGTGCGCGACTGGGCGAGGCCTGCAGTTCGCAGGTCTACCAGCCGTTCATCATCGCGTACGCCACCACCACCCGTGGCTACCCGCAGTACGTCGCGCTCGTCGGCGTGGTCCTCTACAACGTCCTCGGGCTCCTGCTGATGCCCGTGGCGGGCGCCGTATCGGACCGGATCGGCCGTAAGCCGCTGTACCTGACCGGCGCGGCGTTCGTCGCGGCTTCGGGTTTCCCGTATCTCGCCCTGGTCGACGAGGGATCGACCGCCGCCGCGTGGAGTGCGATGGCCCTGGCGGGACTTGGCGGTGCGGTGTGCATGTCCAGCATCCAAGGCGCGTACTTCGCGGAGTTATTCGGGGCTCGCGTGCGTTACTCGGCACTCGGGATCGCGACGCAGGGCTCGGCGATGGTGGCCGGTTTCGTCCCGGCCATCGCGACGGCCCTGGTCGCGGGGGCCGGGGGGAGCTGGCCGGTGGGGGTGCTGCTGGCCGTTGTCGGCGCGATTTCGTTCGTATCGGCGTGGCTGCTGTCGGAGACGCGGGGTGGGGCGGAGGGGGATCCGGCGAGTGATCCAGGGTCGCTGATGAAGGGCCGGAAGGGCCGGGCCACTTCGTGATCGGCCGGGGCGCGTCATGAGCGACCGGACCACCTCGTGACCGGCCGGGGTACGTCATGAACGCGCGTCATGAATGAAGGGCCCCCTTCACCACCGGATCACTTCACCACCGACGTCACACCGAAACGGACCACGCACCATGACACTCGGCGATTCCCTCTCCGGGCCCGCCACGCCCACGCCCACGCGCCGTCCGAACGTCCTCGTCTTCTTCACCGACCAGCAACGCTGGGACACCACCGGCCTGCACGGGAATCCCCTGGGCCTCACCCCGGCCCTCGACCGGCTCGCCGCGGACGGCGTGAGCGTGGACCGTTCCTTCACCTGTCAGCCCGTCTGCGCGCCCTCGCGCGCCAGCCTCCAGACCGGGCAGTACCCGACCACCACCGGGGTCTTCCGCAACGGCCTCCCTCTCCCGCGGGACACCCCGACCCTGGCCCGCGCGTTCCGGGACGCGGGCTACGCGACCGGCTACATCGGCAAGTGGCACCTCGCCGGCGGCCGTACGGCGGGCCCGGTGCCGGAGGAGGACCGGGCCGGCTACGAGTACTGGCTCGCCGCCAACCTGCTGGAGTTCACCTCGGACGCGTACGAGACCACGCTGTACGACGGCGACGGCACCCCGCACCACTTCGACGGCTACCGCGCCGACGCGCTCGGCACCGCCGCGATCGACTTCATCGAGCGCGAGCGCGAGCGGGAGCGGGAGTGGGACGGGGACGGGGACGGTGATCGGGACCGGCCGTTCTTCCTCTTCCTGTCGTTCCTGGAGCCGCACCACCAGAACTCCCGCGACGACTATCCGGCTCCGACCGGCTACAGCGACCGCTACGACGCCCCCTGGGTGCCCTCCGACCTCGCGGCCCTCGGCGGCGGCAACTGGGCGCAGCACCTGCCCGGTTACTACGGAATGGTGCGCCGGCTGGACGAGGTGCTCGACCGCGTCGTCTCCGTCCTCCAGCGGCGCGGGGAGCTGGACGACACCGTCATCCTCTTCACCTCCGACCACGGCTGCCACTTCAAGACGCGCAACAGCGAGTACAAGCGCAGCGTCCACGACGCCTCCGTACGCGTGCCCACCGTGCTGCGCGGACCGGGCCTGCGCGGCGGCGTACGCCTGCCGGAACTGGTCGGCCACGTCGACCTGCCCCCCACCCTGTTGCAGGCGGCGGGCCTGCCCGTACCCCCGCAGATGCAAGGGCGCTCCCTGCTGCCGCTGTTGCACGGCTCGGACCCCGACTGGCCGCAGGAGGTCCTGATCCAGATCAGCGAATCGGAGGTCGGCCGAGCCCTGCGTACGGACCGCTGGAAGTACGCCGCGACCGCCCCGGACGCCGACCCCTGGAACGACCCGCGCGCCGACCGCTACCAGGACGCCTACCTCTACGACCTGCACTCCGACCCGCACGAACTGACCAACCTCGTGGCCGACCCGGCCTACGACGACGTAAGGGCGGAGCTGAGACAGCGGCTCGTACAGCGCATCGTCGAGAGCGGCGAACCGCGCCCGGTGATCACAGCGGGTGAGCCCGACGGCGCATAGGGGCGGCGAACTGCTGCCGCTGATACGGCGGCCGGAGCCTCCCGCGAGATGCCGGCGACCTCGGGTGGCACGTGCCACCCGAGTCTCACGTCAGGTCGAAGGCCAGCACGGTGACGGAGTGCGCCGGGAAGTCGTAGCGACCGTCCGGCGTCTCCACGACCGGGCGATGGCGGACGGCGACGACGTCCGGAGCGCTCAGGCTGTTGGCGGCGAGCAGGTCGTCCACGTCCGCGCCCAGATCGCGCACCTCGGCCACCGCCGGGACGGCGCCGGTGCGGCCGTCCCGCACGATGCGGGTGCGAATCGCCGTGTCCCGGCGGCGGTTGACGACGGCCAGGTGGAGGCGGCGGCCGTCGGCCGACAGCGTGGCACTCGCGTCGAGGTACGGCACGACGCCGGGCCGGGTCGCGAACGCGCCGTCGCCCTCCCCGTTGTCGCCCTGACGTACGGCCGCGGTACGGGCCGGACCCTCGACCGCGGTCGGCAGCGCCACCGGTCCGGTGTGGTTCTGGTACAGGTCCCACACGTGGTACGAAGCCGACTTCACCACTCCGCCCGGGCGGACTTCGAGCAGCCCGTTGGCGTTGACCAGATTGACCGTGTTGGCCATCGTCACCGGCGCCGGCAGGGAGACCGTCTGGTGCAGGGTGTGGAAGACGCCCGCGTAGAACAGCGCGTCGGCCAAGGTGCGTGAGCTGTAGCGGTCGACCCGCAGCCGCCGCGGCCGCGGCTCGCCCGAGCCGTCCGGCAGCTCCCGCGGCGCGGTGCCGCCGTCGGCGCCGGGCGCCGGCTCGGGCCAGTCGGCGGGCTCCAGGTGGCGGATGTTCCACTCGTCCAGCGCGAGCGCCGGAGGGCGCTCCAGGCCTGCCTCGGCGGAGAGTTCGACCACCAGGTGGGCGTAGTCCTGGATGCGCTGCTCGAAGTACAGCGGCTGGGCGACGACGGCCTCGTAGTCGTCGTCACCGGCCCTGGCGGTGTACGGGTGCGTGGTGGCCCCGTAGAGGTGCAGCGAGAGGTAGTCGATCAGCGAGCCCGCCCGCTGGAGCACGGGCCGCGTCCATTCCTCCTGCTGCCAGGGGCTGCCGCAGGCGATCAGCCTGATCCCGGGATCGACCAGGCGCATGAAGCGGGCGTGCTCGCGGGCCGCGGCGGCGTACTCGGTCGCCGGGCGGTGGCCCATCTGCCACGGTCCGTAGGGCTCGTTGCCGATGCCCCAGTAGCGCACGCCGTACGGCTGCGGGTGGCCGTTTTCCTTGCGGCGGCGGGTGTAGGCGGTGTCGCCCGCGTAGTTGGTGTACTCCACCCAGCGCACCGCGTCGTCCACGCTGCGGCAGCCGTGCACCAGGAACGGCGCGGCCCCGACGTCCGCGCACCAGGCCAGGAACTCGTCGGTGCCGAAGCGGTTCGACTCCTCCCTGCCCCAGGCCAGTTCGAGCCGCCGCGGGCGCGTGGAGCGGTCCCCGATGCCGTCCTCCCAGTGGTACGGGGAGGTGAAGTTGCCGCCGGGCCAGCGGACGTTGGGGATGCCGAGCTCGCGGCACAGAGCGAGCACGTCCTCGCGGAAGCCGGCCCGTACGCCGGGGCCCGGCTCGGACAGCGGTGAGCCCTCGTCGAGGACCCCGCCCTCGATGTTGCCGAAGAACGCCGACTCCAGGAAGTGGCCGTAGATGTCGCGCTCGATGCGGCCACAGGGGTGCCGGGTGTCGATGTCGATCAGTGCCTGCACGGTCAGTCGCCGGCCGGTCGGTTCTGCCTGCGGCGGACGTAGAGCCGGTTGCCCTCGGGCCCCGTCCATTCCAGGCGTACGACACCGGGGACGGCGGCGTCCGCGACGCGGGACGGGTGGGACCAGTACCCGGCCTTCGGGTTGCGGAAGAATGTGGCCCAGAGCGCGCCCTCGTGGTCGCTGAAGAAGTTGTTGTGGCCCGCGCCGACGCCCGCCGTCCACCTCCGCGAGTACGGGCCCTCGAAGCGGTCCGCGACGGCGACGACCGCGTCGTACTGGCACTGCGTGCGGCCGGTGCCCGGCCGGTCGTAGGCGTAGCGCGTGGTGCCGTCGTCGGCGTCGGACGAGCGGTTCCAGGCGGCGTGGAGGAGGTAGTACTTGCCGCCGTGCTTGAAGACGTACGCGCCTTCGAGGTACGGCTCCTCAGGGTAGGGCGACTGCCGGAACCTCGGGAGGTTCGTCGTTGGGACGACGTCCTCCATGTCGTCTCGGAACGTGGCGTACAGGTCGTTGTGCAGCACGAGCCACGCGTCGTCGCCCTCGGCGTAGATGCTGCCGTCGATGTGGTGGTACGCGCCGGGCTCGATGAACGGCGGCCCGCCGGCGACCGGTTCGCCGAACGGCTTGTCGAGGTTGCCCTCGGCGAGCCGGTACGGACCCGCGACCCCGCCCTCGCTCACCAGCAGGAACGAGCCGACCTTGCGCGAATGGTCACCCATGCACGCGACGATGTACCAGCGGCCGCGGACGTGGTGCACCTCCGGCGCCCACACGTTGCCGCGCTTGCCGAACTCCTCGTCGTGCCAGTACTGCTGCCAGGGCGCGACGACCGTACGCCCGGGCCGGTTCTCGCCCGCGAACTCGGGCGACCACACCTTGCCCTTGTCGGCGCCGGGACGGATGCCGGTCGTGTCGGCGAGGCGCCACGGTCCGCGCAGCGACCGGGACACCCACACGAAGATGCCGTCGTTCCACGAAGCGGACGGGTCGGGCCCAGGTGCCCGGGTGGTGCCCGTGGCGACGTAGAGCGGACTGCCGTCCACGACGAAGCAGTTGACGTAGGTGTCCCGCATCCAGACCCGGCCGCGCTCCTCGTCCCGGGGGCGCAGTTCGAGCGGCAGGACGAAGGAGTTGTCGTCGCGCGGCCAGAGGTCGGGGCGGGTGTCGGCGAGGCCGTACGGCGCGAGGTCGGGCCAGTTCTCCGGGGACGCCCCGCCTTCTAAGCGTCGCGTCGCCCGGTCCGCCGTTGCGGAGGTTGTTGTGGGCAGGGCCGCCGCCACTCCCAGGGTGCCGGCGCCTGCCAGCAGGGCCCTGCGGCCGATGGGCGGCCGGTTCATGTTGTCGGTCATCAGCCAAGTCCTCCCTCGTCGGGCCGCCCGGGGGACGGCATGACGCCCAGGATGCGAACGGCCGCGGTATTTCGTCAACAGCCCGGAAAAATATTCTGGCGATTTTGAGCCGACTCATTGACGAAATAATTCGGTGCTCACATGCTGTCCGGCATGCATCCCATGCATCCACACGACGGCCCGCTGACCCGGCTCCGGCGCAGCCATGAGCAATCCGTTCTCGAGCTGCTCCGCAAGTACGGTCCGCTGAGCCGTGCCGAGCTGGGCACCCGCAGCGGGCTCTCCCGCACCACGCTCTACGACATCGTCGCCGGCCTGGTGACCAGCGGTGCGGTGGTCGCCGGCACTCCGTACGTCGAGGCGCGCAAGCGGGGGCGCCCGGTGGAGAAGCTCAGCCTCAACCCGGCCGCTGGGGAGGCGGTGGGCATCGACTTCGCGCGCCGTGCCGTGCATGTCGCCGCGGTCAACCTCGCCCACGAAGTGGTCGGTTCGGCCAGCGAGGGGCATACCGGGGAGCTGTCCTGGCCCGAGCGGGTGGACATCGCCGTACGGCTGCTCGACTCGCTGACGACCCGTGCGCCGGCCGAGGTCGAGGCCGGGGACGGCGGCTCAGGGCGGGCCCAGGCCGTCCACCTCGGCGCGCTCCGCGCGATCGGCGTCGGCGTGGTCGGTCCGACCACCGACCCCGGCAGCGAGAGCGCCCACGCGCAGGGCATCGACGGCCTGCCGGACCTGCTGCGCAAGCGGTTCGGGGTGCCGGTGCTGCTCGACAACAACACCCGCCTCGCCGCACTCGCCGAAGCGGTGTGGGGCGCGGCGGCGGACAGTGGCGACGTGCTCTACCTGCGGCTGTCGCACGGCGTGGGCGGCGGGCTCGTCGTGGGCGGCGCGCTGCACCGGGGCAGGTACGGACTGTCCGGCGAGTTCGGACACATCACCGTGGACCCGGCCGGCGAGCGGTGCGAGTGCGGCAAGACCGGCTGCCTGGAAACGCGCGCCTCGCTCGACGCGGTCCTGCGCCGGTACCGGGAGGCGGGCGGCCGGGCGGACAGTCCTGCGGACTTCCTGGCCTCAGCGACAGCGGCCGACCGGCCCGCACTGGAAGTCCTTGCCCGCGTCGGCAGTGAGGTCGGCCAAGTCCTCGCCGCGGTCTGTCACGCCGTCGGCCCCGGCGTGATCGTCGTCGGCGGCGAACTGGCCCAGGCCGGCGACGCCCTGCTCGCACCGGTCGAACAGGCCCTGCGACAGCACCTGATGCCGCTGGCCTGCCACCACGTGGACGTACGGCGCGCCACGCTCGGCGAGGCCGGCAGCGCCCTGGGCGGCATCGCCCTCGTACTCCATGAAACCCCCCTGCTCACCCACTACCCGCAGCCCGTCTCCGAGGAGAACGCATGAGTCCACCAGTGAGGAACCCATGGCTGTGATCACCCCTCTCGACAAGACAGCCGCTCCTGAGCAGCAGCGGCAGCAGCAAACACGTCGTACCGTCCGGCCGCTGGTCCTGGGCGGCCTGGCCCTCGTGGCGGGTATCGCCGTCTGGGCCGTCGTGGCCGCCCTTGGACTGGTCGAGAACCTGCCCACGCCGGCGGCGGTGGCCAGCAAGGCGGGCACCATGATCGCCGACGGCACGCTGGCCTCCGATACGGCCGCCAGCCTGCGCCGGGTCTTCATCGGCTACGCACTCGGCGTGGTCGTGGCGGTCCCGGTCGGCTTCCTCATGGGCTGGTATCCGGCGGTGCGCGCCGTGGTCGAGCCGTATATCCAGTTCTTCCGCACCATCCCGCCGCTCGCGCTGATCCCGCTCGCCGTGGTGCTCCTCGGGATCGGCGAGGTGCCGAAGATCGCCGTGATCTACCTGGCCTCGTTCATGGCCTGCGTCGTGGCCTCCTTCCAGGGCGTCGTCGACGTGGACAAGACCCTGATCAACGCAGCCAGGGTGCTGGGCGCCTCGGACCGCGTCATCTTCGCCAAGGTGGTCGTGCCGGCGTCCACGCCGTTCATCCTCGTCGGCATGCGGATCGGCCTCGGCGCGTCCTGGGCCACCGTGGTCGCCGCCGAACTCATCGGTGCGCAGGAGGGGTTGGGCTACCGGATGCAGAAGGCGGCCACCTGGTTCGACATGGACGCGATCTTCGTATCGCTGATCACCATCGGAGTACTCGGGCTCGTCATGGACCGGCTGTTGCTGCTGGCCGAGCGACGCCTCACCGGCTGGCAGGAGCGACGATGAACAGCAAGATCAGTTTCCGTGACGTGGTGAAGACCTTCCCGATGAAGGGCGCCACCTTCACGGCACTGGGCGGGGTGGACCTGGACATCGCGGACCGGGAGTTCGTCACCGTCGTGGGTCCGTCCGGCTGCGGCAAGTCCACGCTGATGAGCATGGCCGCGGGACTGCAGGAGCCCGACTCGGGCAGCGTCCTGGTCGACGGGAAGCCGGTGTCGGGTCCCGGCCCCGACCGGGGTGTGATCTTCCAGCAGTACGCCCTGTTCCCCTGGCTGACCGTGCGGCAGAACGTGGAGTTCGGGCTCAAGCTCGCCGCCGTACCCGCCGAGGAGCGCAGGCGGCGCGCGGACGCGGCCATCGGCCTCGTGGGACTCGGTGAGTTCGCCGACGCCCTGCCCAAGACGCTGTCCGGCGGCATGAAGCAGCGCTGCGCCATCGCCCGCGCGTACGCCGTTGACCCTCAAGTGCTCCTGATGGACGAGCCGTTCGGCGCTCTCGACGCGCTCACCCGGGTGCAGTTGCAGGACCAGCTCCTGGAGACCTGGAGCCAGGAGAAGCGGACCGTGCTGTTCATCACCCATGACGTGGACGAGGCCGTCTACCTGGCCAACCGTGTCGTCGTCATGGCGGCCGGCCCCGGGCGCATCCACCGCGTCATCGACGTGGACCTGCCCTATCCGCGTACGGAGGAGATCCGGCTGTCCCCGGAGTTCCGCCGCATCCGCAACGAGGTCTGGACGTCCGTCTACCACCAGGACGAAGCCGCCTCGGCCGCGTAACCGCCCGTCGGCGGCCTTCTGTTACTCACCCTCGCACCGCACCGAGAGGATCCATCCACCATGCCCCGAAGCACGGTCAGGCACGCCCTGACGACACTGCCCGTCGTATTCATGCTGTCGCTGTCCGTGAGCGCGTGTTCCGGGAGCGGCTCCGGCGACGACTCCACGGTCAGGTTCGGCTACATCGGCGACTACAACGGGGCCAGTCTGCTGGCGATCGCCGAGAAGCAGCAGCTGTGGAAGAAGGCCGGGCTGACCGCGGAGGTGAAGTCCTTCAACAACGGTCCGGTGCAGATCCAGGCGCTCGGTGCCGGCGACCTCGACTACGGCTACATCGGCCCAGGCGCGATGTGGCTGCCCGCGTCCGGCCAGTCCAAGATCATCGCCATCAATACGCTCACGTACGCCGACCGGGTCATAGGCCAGCCCGGGATGGAGTCCATGAAGGACCTCAAGGGCAAGCGGATCGGCGTGCCCGAGGGCACCTCCGGCGACATGATCCTCAACATCGCGCTGGAGGAGGCCGGGATGACCGACAAGGACATCACCAAGGTCAACATGGATCCGTCCACGATCGTCTCCGCCTTCTCCTCGGGGAAGATCGACGCCGCCGGCTTCTTCTATCCGGCCATCGACACCATCAAGCAGAAGGTGCCGGACCTGGTGGAGGTCGCCAGCACCAAGGACACCGGGGATTCCTTCCCCACCGCGTTCGTCGCCGGCAACAAGGTGCCGGAAGACAAGAACAGCAAGGTGGTCAAGGTGCTGCAGCAGGCCAACGACTGGCGCCAGGCACACCCCGAGGAGACCATCGCGCTCACCGCGAAACTGCTGGAGGTCTCCGAGGCCCAGACGAAGGCCGACGCCTCCCACGTCCAGACCCTCTCCACCGCGGACCTGGCCGCCAAGTCCAAGAGCGGCGAAGTGGACAAGTGGCTCAAGACGCTCGGCGACTTCTTCGTACGCAACAAGCAGCTGGACGAGAACCCCGATCCCGGCGACTACTACGCGGGCGACCTCTACGAGCGGGCGCAGGGCGACTAGGGGGCGAAAGCGTCCTCCGGGACCGCGTCCTTACTGCTCCCTCCTTGCTGCTCGCCAGGCAACTCGATACGCCCGTACGACTCGAAAGGCACCGCCGTGCGCCACAACATGCTCTTCCTGATGACCGACCAGCATCGCGTCGACACCCTCGGTGCCTACGGCAACCCGCATGTGCGCACGCCCAACCTGGACCGCCTCGCCGCGCAGGGCACCCGCTTCGACAGCTGCTACACGCCGACCGCCATCTGCACTCCGGCCCGGGCCAGCCTGCTGACCGGCGCGGCACCCTTCAGGCACAAGCTGCTCGCCAACTACGAGCGCAACGTGGGGTACTTGGAAGACCTGGCCGACGGCCAGTTCACCTTCGCCGAGCACCTGCGCGGCGAGGGCTACAACCTGGGCCTCCTCGGCAAGTGGCACGGCGGCGTCCGGCGCACCGCCGCCGACTACGGCTTCCAGGGCCCGGACCTCGCCGGCTGGCACAACCCCGTCGATCACCCCGACTACCTGGCCTACCTCAAGCAGAACGGCCTGCCCGAGTACGCCATCAGCGACCGGATGCGCGGCACGACCCCCAACGGCAGCCCCGGCAATCTCCTCGCCGCCCGACTGCACCAGCCCGTCGAGGCCACTTTCGAGTACTACCTGGCGACCCGCACCATCGAGATGCTCCACCGATTCGCCGCGGACGAGCAGGCCGGGAAGGGCGCCCCGTTCTTCCTCGCCACCCACTTCTTCGGCCCGCACCTGCCGTACATCCTCCCCGACGCGTACTTCGACCTGTACGACCCGAGCTTGGTGGAGCTACCGGCCTCCATCGGCGAGACGTTCGCGGGCAAGCCACCGGTGCAGAGCAACTACAGCAAGCTGTGGGCGTTCGACACCATGCCGATCGAGGACAGCCGCAAACTCATCGCCGTCTACTGGGGATACGTCACCCTCATCGACGAGCAGATCGGCCGCATCCTCGACGCCGTACGGGAGTTGGGCCTGGACGAGCGCACCGCGGTGTGCTTCACCGCCGACCACGGCGAGTTCACCGGCGCCCACCGGCTGCACGACAAGGGCCCCGCCATGTACGAGGACATCTACCGCATCCCCGGGCTGCTGCGGGTGCCGGGCGCCGTACCCGGCCAGGTGCGCGAGGAGTTCGTCTCCCTCACCGACTACACGGCGACCATCCTGGAACTCGCCGGCAGCGACCCCGCCCCGGCCGTCGACAGCCGCAGCCTGCTGCCCCTCGCCCGCGGCGAACGACCGGCCTGGGACGATCACCACCTGGCCGAGTACCACGGCCACCACTTCCCGTACCCGCAGCGCATGCTCCGCACCCGCCGCTACAAGCTGGTCGTCAACCCCGAGTCACACAACGAGCTGTACGACCTCCAGACGGACCCGCACGAGCTCCTCAACCGCTACGACCACCCCGAACTCCGGGACGTACGCACAGAGTTGATGCACCGCCTCTACCGCCTGCTACGGGACCGCGGCGACAATTTCTTCCACTGGATGACGCCCATGTACGACGTGCCGACGGACCACGACACGACGCTGTCGTCGTTCGAGAAGGAGAAGACGGAGAAGGCGTGACGGTAGTGACGCAGAGTAGCTGGTGCCCCCAACGGGATTCGGACAGCCACGGCACAACAAACCCGACGGGAACCAACACTTTCCACGAACGTTGAGCTGCAGCGTCGCCACCGGGAGTGTCCCCGAGTGACTGATCAAAAACGCTGTAGCTGCCCGACGTCGCTGGATCAGCGCATCAGAAAACGCCCAATGCTCTCAAGTCGGGCTGGATCTCCCTCAAGTCCCGTTGGCCGGGAAGGACCCTCGTCCTTCCTCACCAGTTCGCGTGGGCAGCCATCTCGGCGAGGAGCTGCTCATCAGGAAGTTTGCCGGGGAGGACCGGGATGCCGACTGGTCCCGGAGACTCCTTTGTGCAGTGCGTGCAGTCCGGGTACCCCAGGCAGGAGACGATGCTTTCGCCCTCATCTCCCCATGCGGCGGCCGGGTTGGGTGTCCAGGCCGGACGCGGCAGCGGCGCGTCGGGCAGCCAGGTGACGCCGCGCTCGTCCCACTCCACCCTCACCGCCACGGGTTGCCCTTCCCCGGTTCCGCGCCAGGCTGTGGCCACGTGGCGTCCGTCGTGTTCGCGGTCGAGGACACACGGCGTCGCAAGCTCCGGCGGCATGGTCCAGCACTCGCTCCGGGCCCAGTTCCGCCCGTCTGCACGGTGGTCGCCGTCGTGCGCGGGCACTCTCGCGCACAGCAGCGCCCCCGTGGGATCGGGTACTCCGCAGTCGTCGTTCACCGACACTTCGTTCGGCCTCCTTGGGGTGTCGCGGGGTCGGGGCGGGGAGATGTCAGAACGGCGGGCCGTGCGGGTCGTAAGGCTCGCCGCGCTCGGGCCAGATCCGCAGGACGACGTCCTCGTCCGCAGGCGTGGGCCCCAAGTGGGCGATGCCCGGCTGCCCTCAGGGCGGCGGCCGCCTTCGCTGAGCTTGCGCGGCCCGCAGACAGGAGCACCTCGACCCCGGCAACGCGGACGCAACCAGATCGGTTCACCCCCTGACCCGTTCACCAGTTGTCTGGAACCGGGATCGCCCGGCTGGAGTGGCCGGGATTCCCCCGCCGTGCGGCAGGTCTGGTGGCTCACTTTTCATCCGCCGTACGTGGCCCTCGTTTCACCCTTGCCGAGAATCAGGAGCTTCCGGCAGCTGTCTGCTCGTGCCCCGTGGAATCACCATGGTGACTCGTCGGGCGAGCACGATTTGCCCGTCCTCGCTCGCTCCATACGAACCGCGTGTCGGGGACGGGGCGAACACCGCCGTACGACTGGTTGTCCCGACGGAGCTGGACCGTTTGGACCTCGACATGGCTCAGGGTGACGGTGTCGGCCTCCAGGGCGGACCGCACTTTCTGTGGAGTCGAATCCGTAGTCGTCGGCTGGTGGCGCATCCCCGAGAACGGGTCACGCCAGAAGTGTGACCGCGGAGTGCGCCAACGGTAGCGCAGAGCGAGCACGCGCAGGAGGAGGGCAAACACCGCCGTACCGACGGCCGTACCGACGTTGAGTAAGCCGCCAACGTGGAGAGCAGCCGTCGAGCCCGCTCCGACCAGAGCGGGCAGCGCGTACAGATCGCGGTCCCACTTGAGCAGCGATGGCACTTCCAGGGCGAGAATGCTTGCCAGAGCACCGCCTCCCACGGCGCTCACGCTGCCGAGGACCGCGGCTGCTGGAATGTTGAAGCCGTGGTCAAGTGCCTTGATCGTGCCAGTGACACTGAAGATCCCAAGTGCGCCGGCGTCGGAAATATCCAAGAGCGCGCTCTTGCGAACCTTGTGGTCATCATGCAACCGGTGACCGAAGTAGACGATCAAGGCAGCAGCGACCGGCGTGAAGAAATAGCCAAGGTCGGTGAAGGCAACCGGTGTTACCCCGAGAACCAGGTCCCGGAAGAGACCGCCTCCCAGCCCAGCGGCCCAGCTCAGGATGAGCGTCCCGAACAGGTCGAAGTCCCTGCGTACCGCCATGAACGCCCCTGACAGGGCGAAGGCGAAGATACCCAGGAGGTCCATCATGTGTTGTATTTCGCCACTCAAGTCGTTGATCAGCACCAGTCCGGCCTCCAATGACCGGATACAGGCTCGTAAGGCGCCACGCGCTTCAAACGACCCACGAGTTCGAGTGCCTGTCGAGGCGCGACGTGGTCGCCGCCGGTGACGCTGTCGCCATCTTCGTCCCCGCGCATACCTGTTCCTCTTCCTCCCCTCATAGCCGACTGCGTGATCTCCGTCGGGACTGCCACGGCGGTCCCGGCCACCACAACGGACGCCATACGGAAACAGTTCACTGGCTCAACACCGGTCAGGACCGAAGGCCACCGTCTCGACACGCCGGCCCAAAGACCCGCCAGAGCGGGACCCTCTGGTGAACTGCGCAGCTCCGTGGCACGTAGAGCAACTCTGAGCCGAATGCGCCGGTTATTGGACCAGTCCCGGAGAACCCCTTGCATGCCTCGCGCCGTACACAAACACCTTCCGACGCCACGTCGGTACCGGGGCGGAGCCGCGTCTGGGAGGTCGACGTACTGCGGGGGTTCGCGCTGCTGGGCATCCTCCTGGTCAACGTCCAGATCATGGCTGGGCAGCAGGTGGGTCCGGAAGGCGAACTGGTCGTGTCACAGTCGGACAAGGTGGTCGAGTGGCTGGTCACAGCCCTGATCTCCGCCAAGTTCTACCTGGTGTTCTCGTTCCTGTTCGGGTACAGCTTCACTCTGCAGCGAGCCTCGGCCGAGCGCGCGGGTGCACCCTTCGCACCCCGGCATCTACGCCGTCTGATCTGTCTGTTCCTGCTCGGCCTCGCTCACGGCGTGCTGCTGTTCTCAGGCGACGTCCTGATGGTTTACGCGGTGCTGAGTCTCGTACTGTTCTGGGTCCGGGACTCCGCGGCACACACGCTGGTGCGGGCTGCGATCTGGCTCATAGTCGGTGTCTCGGCATGCCTGCTGGCCTGGGGATTGTTCACGGTCCGATGCGCAGAGCCGCTGGGGCCGCAGGACATCTCGTCCACGGTGAACGCGAGCGTGGCGGCCTGGCGGGGCGATCCCGGCTCGGTCGTCGGGGCCCATCTGCGGGTGCTGCATGACACGCTGGGCTGGAGCATCGTCTACTCGGCCGACATGCTGGCCGCCCTCCTGCTCGGACTCGCCGCGGGCCGACGTCGGATCCTCGCCGACAGCTTCCGGTACCGCGCGTGGCTGACACAGATCGTCATCTGCTGCCTGCCGATCGGGCTGGCCGGAAGTGTCTTCATGGCCATCTGCCGCAACGGGCCGCTCGATGCGCGCTGGTACGACGTCGGTTCGGCTGTCGGCGTGCTCACCGCTCCGTTCCTGTCCGTTGTGTACGTCTGCGGCCTGCTGCTCCTGTTGCGCACCGGCCTCGGCCGGCGGGTCGGATGTGCCCTGGCCCCGGCCGGCCGGATGGCCATGACCAACTACCTCACGCAGTCGTTGGTGATGGCCCTGGTCTTCACCGGATACGGTCTGGCGTGGTACGGCCGCTTCGGGATGACCGTGCTGCTGCTCGGCTGCTTCGCCCTGTACGCGGCACAACTGACCCTGAGCAGCCACCTGTTGCGCCACGTACCGTACGGGCCGGCCGAATGGCTGTTGCGCACGGCTACCTTGGCGCGCAGGCCGTGAAGCCGCCAAGCGCAGCCCGCCGGGTCTAAGCCCGTACCTACCAGGACACCTGACCCTGAACCTCGACACCGCACGTCCAGCTCGGGTCGGCGACTCGGGGAAACGGATCGGGATGGCCGAGATGGCCATGATCTGCCGATAGTCCCGGCGCCAACACATTGGTGTCGGGTCCTTGCCGCCACAACCCATCGAGCGTGGCTCCGCCTCCTTCCCGAAGCTCAGCCTCAAGAACCTCCACCCGCTGCCGGTCGGCTCCAGGGCCTGTTCTGAGTTGCCCCGCGGCGCGGCGAATGAACCGTCTGCTGCTCCTGGCCGTGATGCCTGCGTCAGTCAGCGGACGGTGTCGGCATCGACGACTTCGGGAGCAGTGTCGGTTCGCTGGATGCAGCGGCGAATCCGCCCCCACCTTCACGACAGAACCAAGGAGTGACATCCATGAGGTCCACCACACCCCGCTTAGGGTGGCGCACTTCCGGAAGACTTGTTCGCGTCGGCTTCGCAGCAAGCACCATCCTGGCCGCCATTGCAGCCACTGTGTTCGCCGCCGCACCGGAGAAGCTGGGCCTTGCGGCCGAATCGTCATCGTCGGAGGGCCCGATTATCGGATTGGCGGGCAAATGCATCGACGTGGCGGAGGGAAACAGCGCCAACGGCACCGCCGTTCAGCTCTTCGACTGCAACAGCACCGACGCGCAACTCGTGTCGAGACGAGCTGACGGAACCCTGCGGGTGTTCGGCAAGTGCCTGGACGCTCGCGACTTCGGGACCGCCGACGGGACGGCGGTCCACCTGTGGGACTGCCACGGCGGCCCCAACCAGCAGTGGGTGGTCAACGAGGCCCATGACATCGTCAACCCGGCCGCGGACAAGTGCTTGGACGTGCGGGACAGCAACGGCTCCAACGGCGCGCGCCTCCAGATCTGGACCTGCACCGGTGCCGCGAATCAGAAGTGGACCACCACGAAGCCCGGGGCGCGACTGCCCGGCCGTGTCCCGGCGCGGAGCGCGGGCTTCGTCGTGAGTGAGGCACAGTTCAACCAGATGTTCCCAAACCGGAATTCTTTCTACACCTACAGCGGGCTGGTCACGGCGTTGAGCGCTCACCCCGGCTTCGCCGCCACCGGCAGCGACACCGTCAGGAAGCAGGAGGCCGCCGCCTTCCTCGCCAATGCAGGCCACGAGACCGGCGGCTTGCAGCACATCGTCGAGCAGAACACCGCCAACTACCCGCACTACTGCGACCCCAACCAGTCCTATGGCTGCCCTGCCGGGCAGGACGCCTATTACGGCCGTGGCCCGATCCAGCTCAGTTGGAATTACAACTACAAGGCGGCGGGCGACGCGTTGGGGATCGACCTGCTCAACGACCCAGGGCTGGTCCAGAACGATGCAGCCGTGGCCTGGAAGACGGCCCTGTGGTACTGGAACACCCAGTCCGGGCCGGGCACTGCAACCCCACACGACAGCATGGTGAACCAGGCAGGCTTCGGCCAGACCATCCGCTCTATCAACGGGGCCCTGGAATGCGACGGTAAAAATCCCGCCCAGGTCCAGAGCCGCGTCGACTCGTACCAGCACTTCGCTCACATCCTCGGAGTTGCACCGGGAGCCGGCCTCTCCTGCTGAGACGGGCGGAACGAAACGTCCTGAGTTCCTGGCGGTTGTCCCGCATGGGGCCTGCGTGCCGACACCCGAAGCAGTGGCACTACGACGGGAGGACCGCGAACGCCGGCGGCAACGCCTACCGCGGCGCGGGCCGACCCGCCGCGCAGGGACCGGCGAGCCAGGGCTGACAACCACAACCGATGCCCGGCCCGTGCGCAGTGCGGGCCAGGCGTCAGCCATGTCGTTCACACCGTCAATCTGACGGCCTCGAGCCAGCGCTCGTCGTTGATGCTGCCGCCGAAGATGTAGTCGTCCTGCTCGGCGCACAGCTGGCCGAGCCATCCCCTGGTACGGGTGCTGGCCTCCTGGCAGACCTTGCCCTCGGGGACAGCGATGGCGAAGCCCAGCATGTGCGGGGCGTCCTGTTCGGTGCTGCCGATGTAGTTGTCGGCGCCGTCGCCCACGCTGCTCCAGGCCGTCTTCCAACCGTCTTTGTGGACGAAGGCGTTGGCCGACGTGCCTGCCGTACCGGACACCGCGATGTTCATGGACTTGACCTTCTGGTCCCCGTTCACCTCACCGGCCGCGGCGCCGTCGCACACGGGCTTCTGCCAGCCGTCGTCCTCCAGATAGACGCGATAACAGATGTGCCGCCCTGGGCGCTCACCCGCCAGCCTCGTCACGGCGGTCGCCGCGGTCTCCTGCGCGGGCGCCGTAGGTTCCGCCGACGGCGGCATCGGCTTCGGAGATGCAGGGGCAGGGGGTGAGGAAGAAAGAATCGCGGAAGGAGGAGGCGGGAGGGGCACCGAGCTCGTGGACGGCGGACTGGTCGTGGCGGTCGGTGCGGGTACGGGCTCAAGGTCCGCCGGTGGGACCTCGGCCTCGTAGCCCGACGTGGCGGCCTGGTTCTGCTCCCCGCCGCGGCCCGATCCGCCGCGGCCCGATCCGCCACCGGCCCAGGTCATCACCGACCCGACGGCGACGGATGCCACGACGGCGGCCACCAGGGCGAGCATCACGGGCCGTTCGAACAGCCCGAGCCAGTCCCTCTTGCCGCCGTCCGGCGGGGGCTGCGCCTTTCCGGAACCGGATTCTCCGACTCCACCCGGCACGCTGGTTCCCGCAGCGCCGCCGGACGTGCCGGACCCGGACCCCGCGGCTCCGCCAGACGTGCCGGCTCCCGCGGACGCGGCGGATCCCGTTCTCCCCACCTGACGCCGCTCCAGCAGCCTGCTGGTCCCGTCCGCTGCCACCTCCATGACCGCCACGTACCCCACCGACGGATCGGAGATCGCTGCCCTGACCGACGCACCCCGGGCGCGCGCATACCCGTGCAACGTCTCCAGCACCGCGACATCGACCGGCTCACCCGGCGTCACCAGAACCGGCTCATCGTCGATCACGGCGGAACCGTCAGCGGAGATGACCACCGCGAACTCGGACCCGGACCCGGTCGGCGCAACGCGCTCCTTCCCCGGCGTCCGCTCTTCTGCTTTCTCTTCCTCACCCCGGGGCATGCCTCTCCTTTCCCTAAGGCGCCGTCAATGCGGCCGCCGCCGAGAGCGACGCACCGACTTCGGCAAGCCGCTTGTCATCGATACGCCGGCACCCGAGGACACCGTGGAGGCACAAGAGGTCAGGAAGACGATCGGTATCATCGACTGACCGCCGGTTCAACTCCCAGTCGTGGACGTGGATGCCGAACTGTGGGCGCTGATCGAGCCGTTGCTGCCCCCTTGGCCGCAGAAGGCTCCCGGCCCGAAGCCGGTGGGTGGCCGGTTGGTGCCTGAGACGGCCGGGTCTGATCAGACACGGAGCTCTCCGTTCAGGCAGTGGCCACGAGCCGCCGCCCGCGCCGTGGTGCATTGCCACCACAGGGCACCGCGCCGCCCGACGTCCCCGCCGAGGCGTTGAAGGCTGCGTGCATCCTTCCCTGCATGCGCATGCGCATGCGCGCACCGAGCGGCTGGGGCGACGGGCCCGGACGGCCCCGAAGCGTCATGCCCCAGCGGCCCGCACGCCCGGCCCGCCTGTCCTTGTCCAGGAAAAGCGGGACCGGGCGGCGGGCCAGGTGCACGACGATGGCGAAGACGCCGCCCCTAGCTGTCGCGACGATGCCCGCAGACTGCTGGAGAACGCCGAACTGCGCCGTTTCACCCCGGCCACCCCTCGACGTCGACTCCCTGATGGAACGCCTCGGCCGCATCCGCCGCATCGGCTACTCCGTCACGCGAGGAGAACTCGACCCCGACGTGGTGGGCATCGCTGCGCCGATCCGTGACGAGAACAAGCCGGTCGGCGGCATCCTGAGTCGGGCCTCGCCCCGCGTGCGTGACCTGCGGCCATGGCTTGCCCGCGGGCGCCGGTTGGCAGTCCGGTCCGCCCCGCGGGAAGCACGGCGGCGATGCGCTTCCGGGCTCAGGAGTGCTCCCCGGCGTTGCTGCCCTCGAGCCACATCAGCAACACCTCGAACTCCCCGTTCTCCGTGCATCCAGGCTGTCCGCCGTCATGCAGGACGAGCTGAGTGAGCGCCCCCCGGCGCCACCAGTAGACGTGCGGACTGACCTGGCCCGCGGCGTCCTCGAAGTTGGCCGCGGCGAAGACGGTCATGGCATTGAGTGCCTGGACCAGGTTGGTGTCCTGAACGGTGCCGATGGGGCGAAAGGCCAGTTGGTGGCGGTGCGGCATGGCCACGAGAGCTCCGTTCGGGCCAAGGTCGCGCCCGGTGAGGTCCCGGGCGAGCTCGTTCATCGCCAGGACCCGGCTGGCGGTGAAGAAGGAGTCGCCCATCACCACGTCGAAGCGCGTGCCGCCCGCGCTCTGAAGGACGGTGTGGCTCTCCACCGGAAGCGCACCGAGGTTGTCCAGCGCACGGATCCGCAGGTCGACGACGCCGCCCAGCAGTGCCAGGTATTTGTCGGGCAGCGTCATCACGCTCTCGCCCATGTCCAGGGCGAGGACCTCGCACAGGCCGGGCGCGACGACACGCGCATGGGTGTACTGGGCGGCGTCCGGCTCGATGACGTCCTGCGTGACCATCCAGGGCCGCAGCCGGGCGAGAAGCTGCTCGGGTGCGAAGGTCTCCAGCGGGGACGGTCCGTCCACCACCCGCAGCAAGCGGCCGACGTGTTCGCGGATCACCTTGGGCCACCGTTTCCGCCCGCGGACGTCGTTGTGGCAGATCGCTGCCAGATTGGCCATGCCGAAGTGGCGTCCTGCGCTGTCGCTCACCGCGCCCGCATGGACGGTGACCTCCAGCCCGTGCTCGGCGAAGGCCTCACGGACCTGCGCCCGGAAATGCGCGCCTTCGTCGAGGGAGAAGAACCCGTACTCGGCGTCGCGTGGGGCGTCGCGGCGGTCACGACGCGGCGCGGGAGGGAAGATCCTCATACGTCAGCCCTTCTGGTCGGGGCGGCTCGCCACCGTGACGCCCTGGGCGGGCGCGCACGGACGGCGACTGACCGTCCGTCGGTCGGTCGGTCGGTCGGTCGGTCGAGGGTGGTGATATGGCGTCCGTTGCTGCCAGGACGCAACGGGAGCTGCCGCGTGTGGGTTCAAACCGCGACTCAAACCGTTGGGCCGGGAGCCGGGTGTGGCGGCGGGGCGTGGTTCGACTGCTTCGACGGTGGTGGGCCGCGACTGAACCGTACGGCGGACTGTGCCGTTGAGGAGATGTTCCCGCCCGGCAGCCGTATGGAGGCATACCTTGACGCAGTCACGTTCCCGCTCCGCGCATATGTCCCGTCGCGCCCTGCTGGGCGTACTCGGGGCCGCCGTCGCCGTACCCGGCGTCTCGGCGTGCTTGTCGGACAACGGAAAGTCCGCGGCCGGAAACCTTGTCTTCACAGGAAACCGGACGTCGCGCCTGGTCAGAAACTTAGTCACGCGTGCGGAGTGGGGAGCCGACGAGTCCAAGCGCCTCGGGGCGGACGGAACCGAGACCTCACCGCCCAAGTTCTTCCCGCTCCAGGCGCTGACCTTGCACCACACCGCCACCGACAACGACGACCCCGACCCGGCGGCCACGGTGCGGAGGATCTACGCGGAGCACGCGGTCGACAACGACTGGGGCGACATCGGCTACCACTTCCTCGTCGACGGCGAGGGCCGCGTCTACGAGGGTCGCTTCTCGGGCGACGACACCATGCCCGCGCATGACGGCCACGGAAACGTGGTGACGGCCTTCCACACCAGCGGATTCAACTCGGGCAACCTCGGCATCGCACTTCTGGGCGACCTGGACGCGCGGCCGCCCACGGACGCGGCGTTGGAAGCCGTCAGCGGCCTGCTGGCGGTGCTGGCGCACATGCACCGCCTCGACCCCAAGGCGCACATCACTTACAAGAACCCGGTCGACGGTGCCACCAAGAAGACCCCGACGATGGGCGGTCACCGCGACTGGATGGAGAGCGGATGCCCCGGCGGACTGCTGTACGGCAGGCTCGACGCTCTGCGCGCAGCGGTGTCCGAGAGGCAGGCGGCCCATGCCATGGACGAGGCCGGCCGCAGGGCGTAGAGCCGCTCGTCGGGGTGGTGCCATGGAGGGAGAGGGACACCCGCGGTCCTGGGGGAGAGGGGACACACGGCCGTCCCCGTCCGTCGTTCGCGAGCCGGGCTTCGCGTTCCTCAGCCCGCATCGTGCCTGGCGCCCACGACTCCCCGGCACCGGGAGCCCGCGGCTCATGGCCGCAGCGGCCGGCGTGGTGAGACGCGGGGCCAGGTCGCACCCACCTGACTGAACCGCCTCAGGGCACATCCCGTGGTGACCCCCTGAGCCGCGCGGTCGGTCGGTGCGGATGGGACCGAGCACGGATTCCCGCCGCGGACTCGGTCGTCACGACGTCGTACCGGCCACGGAGGTCCGCATTGCGCTTCTCGCCCCACACACCGACACGTGCCCGCGCCGAGTCGCCGCCCACGCGGGCGCCGCGGCGGGACGGCCGGGTCCGGGAGATTGACGTCCTGCGCGGGTTCGCGCTGCTGGGCATCATCCTGGTCAACGTTCAGGCCATGGCCGGGCCGCACATGAGCCCGGGTGGACAGCCGATCACGTCGCGTGCCGACGAGGTGGCCGCGTGGCTGGTCACCGCTCTGGTCGGCAGCAAGTTCTATCTGCTCTTCTCGTTCCTGTTCGGGTACAGCTTCATCTTGCAGCGGGTCTCGGCCGAGCGCGCGGGGGTGGCCTTCGCCCCCAGGCACGTGCGCCGTCTGGCCTGTCTGTTCCTGCTCGGTCTCGCCCATGGCGTGCTGCTGTTCGACGGCGACGTCCTGATGATCTACGCCGTGCTGGGCCTCGTACTGTTCGCGGTCCGGGACATCGCGCCGCGTACGGCGGTATGGGCCGCGGCCTGGTTCGTCGCCGGTGCCTCCGTATGTCTGCTGGCTCGGGGCCTGATCACTGTCGCCTTCTCGGAACCCGCGCGTCCGCAGGACATCGCAGCCTGGGGGCACGAGATGGTGACGGCCTACCGGGGCGGTCCTGGCTCGATCGTCCAGGCCAATCTGCAGTCGCTGCGCGGCAGGCTGGGCGGCAACATCGTGTACAGCGCCGACATACTGGCGGCCTTCCTGGTGGGCCTCGCCGCGGGCACACGTGGGGTGCTCGCCGCGCCCGGCCGGTACCGCGCGCGGATGGTGCGCATCGTCGCCTGGGGCCTGCCCATCGGCCTGGCCGGAAGTGTCTTCATGGCGGTGTGCCGCGACGGGCCGCTGGACTCGCGCTGGTATGACGTCGGATCGGCTGTCGGAGTGCTCACCGCCCCGGCGCTGACCGCCGCGTACGTCTGCGGCCTGCTGCTCCTGCTGCATACCCGCCCCGGTCGGCGAGTCGGCGACGCGCTGGCCCCGGCCGGCCGGCTGGCGCTGACCAACTACCTCACCCAGTCGCTGGTCATGGCACTCGTCTTCACCGGTTATGGCCTGGCCGGGTACGGCCGGTACGGCACCGTCGCGGTCCTGGCCGGGTGCTGCGTCCTGTACGCCGCGCAGCTCGCGTTCAGCAGATGGCTGACGCGCCATGTCGGGTACGGTCCGGCCGAGTGGCTGCTGCGCGCCGTAACTCTGGCACACAGGCCATGAAGGCTCGGGGCCTGTCGGTCAGGCACGTCCTGACCGACAGGCCCCGAGCCTGGCTGACAAGGCCGCACTAGTCGGCGGCACGTTTGTGCAGGGATACCGCATCCCTCTGCCACCTGCCCACGGCGTCCTCGACTCCCGTCGCGGCGGGCCCCGCCCAGGATCGGGTGGCCCGCTCGGTGATCGCCGCCACCTCCGCCTTGGCCGCCGCGGAAATCGGACCCGCGCCTGGCTCCTTGTACCAGGGGCGCAGGCGGATCAGGGCGGGCCGTACACCGGTGGCCAGGAGCAGTGCGGTGCCCTTGGGCAGGGCGCGGATCTTGTCCGCGGGCAGCACCGGGTCCAGCCGGTAGGAGTAGGAGCGGGAGGTGCCCTCCTTGCTCTTGGAGATTGACGGGGTACGCACGTCGGCCTGGCCGACGAGCTTGGAGATCTTCTCGACGAAGTCGGCGTCGTCGAGGCCGGCGCCGAGGAGTTTGATCGTGGCCGCGCTCCACATCGCGTCCATGCCCGCCTCGCCCCATACACGGCTGCCCTGGCGGTAGCTCTGGAGCAGCGTGACGACGTTGATGCCGCGCGAGCCGAAGTGGCTGTACAGGTCGGGCAGGTCGGAGATGCGGCAGACGTTCGCGGCCTCGTCGAGGACGGCGGTCATCGGCGGGTCGAGCCGACCGCCCATGCGCTCGGCTGCGACCACGCCCGCGCGCATCGTCGCGTCGGCGAGGCCCGCGATGACGCCCGCGGCCGAGCCGCCGCCGTCCTTGGACAGCAGGTAGAGGGTGTCCTGGGTGAGCACGTGCTGGTGCGGCTTGAACTGCGGACGATGCGGGTCGGGCGTCACCCAGGCCACGATCTCCGGGTCGAGCAGGCAGGCCACGCACTGCCGGGCGGTCTCGTAGATGCCGTCGCGGGTCTCTACCGCGCCACGGACCGTGCCCTGCAGCTGCTCGGCCATGGCGGTCATGTTGATGTCCCGCAGCAGGTCGACCGGCGTGCGGTCGGCGGGGTCGGCGAGCCAGGCCAGCAGGTCGAGCACGGAGGCCTTGCCGCGGGCGGCGGCGAGGAACAGGGCGGTGAGGGTGTTCTGGGCCGCGGAGATCCAGAAGTCCTTCTTGGACTGGTCGTCGTTGACGGAGGCCACGAAGTGCCCGGCCAGGCGGCGGGCGCCCTCGATGGTGTGGCAGTCGGCGAGGATGTCCCACCACATCTCGCGCGGGGTGTGGGCGATGCCCTGCGGGTCGAACGTCCACACCTTGCCGGTCTTCTCGCGTTCGGCGCGGGTGACGGCGTACACGTCGGACTTGTTGGACGTCAGCAGCACCGCGCCCTGGGCGCGCAGCACGCGCGGGACGGCGATGCCGGTGGACTTGCCGGCGCGCGGGGCCATCAGGTCCAGCTCCACGTCCTCGAAGGAGGAGCGCAGTTCGGGGCCGTTCGGTTCCAGGTCGCCGAGGAGGTTGCCCGTCTCGTCGGGGTGGAGGTGTTCCCGGCCCTTGAGCGAGGGGCGCAGGTCGCGGGCGCGGGCGGCGATGCCGTCCGGGCACATGGAGGCCAGCTCCCGCCGACCGGCCAGCCCTTTGGGCCGCGAGAGGAAACGCATCACGCGGCGGCCGGCCAGGACGCCGACGGCGACGACCGCGCCGAAGAGCCCGACGATCCCGGCGGTCACGCCGACCGTCGACGCGTCCGGCCACAGCTTCCCCGTTCCCTCGGTGAGCAGGGTGCCGAACGTGGTCAGGGCGAACGCCGGGGGATGCCAGCCCGCGCCGGTCAGCGCGGCGCCGATGGTCCCGCCGAGCCAGACGCCTCCGAAGAGCACCAGGCACGCGCCCGCCACCAGTACGATCGCCCACGGCGCCAGCTCGCTGCCGTACATCTTGCCCTTGGCCGCGGTCCCGCTCACCGGGGCCACCCCCCGTTCTCGGTCGGCTGCTTGGACAGGGACGGTGCGGGTGCTTGCTCGACCACCTGTCCGGCCCCGGCCCAGCGCTTGTTGGTGTCGTGCAGATGCCGCTCGGTGTCGGTGATGGCGACCTGGATCGGGATGCCGGGCCGGCCGCCGACCTTGATCAGGAAACGGCCGCGGCCGGGCGGTTCCTCGCGGTCCCCGTGCGCGGCCCAGCCCGGCGGCGAGGACCAGGAGGAGACGAGTTCGATCTCCCGGCGGGACAGGCCCACGATGTGGCCCAGCTCCTCCATCTCCTGGCGCGGCAGCCCCGCGCACACCACCATGCCGGCGCGCTCGACGAAGCCGCGCGCCTTGACCCGGTCGGCGTCGGTGCCCAGCGCCTCGGCGTCCTTCAGCGTGTGCGTGATCTTGGCGTCACCCAGGCCGAGGGTACGGTTGAGGCGGGTCAGGGCGTCGATGCGGTCGACGATGCCGGAGGCCGCGCGCAGTGGCCGCCACAGCTCGTCGAGCACGGTGAAGAACCAGCGCCGGGGCGCGAGTCCGGCGTCCGCCAGGGCGTGCGACGCGGCCACCGTGCCCAGCCCGTCGGACCATGCCGCCAGCATCGCCGCCGCGGTGAGCTGGGTGTCCGCCTCGCCGATCCGGGAGATGTCCACGCACACCGCGGGCGAATCGAGGTTGATGCGGGTGGAGGTCTCGGAGGCGAAGGTGTCCCCCAGCGGCCCGTCCAGGATGCCCAGCAGCGAGCGGTGTAGCGGGTCCACGGCGTCGCGGTAGCGGGTGTCGGATCCGCGGTCCAGGGTCACCGCCCGGACCCGGTCCGGCCCTTCGGTGAGGACCTGTACCAGGTCGGGCAGGAGGGGCGCGCGGTCCGGCGGCGTGCGTTCGCGCAGATGGTGCAGGGCCGCGGACAGCACGGACTGCTCGTGGTCGTCCATGGGGTTGTCGCGCACGATGGTGATGAGCGCGGCGACCATGTTCAGGACGCGGCCGTGCGTCTCGGAGACCAGCACGCGACCGGCCTCGCCGCCGATGCGTCGGGCCGCGGTGCCCATGGCGCCGGGATCGAGGACGTTGATGCCGCCCACTCCGCGTCCGATGGAGACGACCTGGCCGCCCAGGGCGCGCACGGTGTCGGCGTAGTCGGGCTTGAGGTCGCCCAGCACCAGCGGCACCACACCGATGGCGGACAGACCGATGAGCATGCGGTTGACCAGGGTGGACTTGCCCAGGCCCGGCATGCCGAGCATGAACAGCGACGGGTTGGAGATGTAGTGGGCGCGGGTGAACCACGAGAAGGGGTCCCCGCACACAGTGGCCCCGGTGTACAGGTGCTGGCCCAGCGGGACGCCGGTCATGGGCGCGCCCGAGCCCGCCGCGAACGGCCACAGCCCGCACGCCTGCACGGTGGTGGCGCGCCACATCGTCGGCGGGTCCAGGTTGGCGACCTGGCCGCCGCCGGGTCCGTGCCAGCCGCGCGGCGGCGCCAGTCGTTCCCTGGGTGGTCCGGCGGGCTTCTTGTTGTTCCCCTTCTTCTGGTTCTTCGAGGGCCTCCAGTCGGGGTCCTCGTCCTTGTACCTGATCTGGCCTGAGTCTTCGTCCTGGTACTTGCCCTTGCCCTTGCTCGTACCGCGTTTGTCCTTGTTTTTCACAGTGCTTCCTTCAGCTCGCGCGGCACCAGCGTGTACTCCCACGGCAGGATCCCGGCCGGCAGCGTGCAGCTGAACGCCGCCGCCTGCATCCGGTCGGCAGGGCGCATCAACAGCCGTGCCCCGGCCAGCAGGTTGCGCACCGTCACGCCCGCGTCCTCCAGTTGGGCGTCGGTGTCGACCGTCACCGTGACCATCAGTGAGAACTCCACCAGGCCGGCCCCGGTGGCCTCCTCCACCGCCGTTTGCTCGGCGGCGCGCACCTCGTTGGCGGCACGCGCCTGCACCATGCCGCGCCGGGAGGTGGCCATGAACTGCGCCGCCCGCCGGTCGGCCTCGACGATGCGCGCCGAGGTCGCCGGATCGATGGGCCGGTACAGCAGCGCCACCCGCTTGCGACGGGTACCGGGCGCGTCCTCCAGCAGTCCGCGCAGCACCTGGGCGCGCACTGTGCCGCGCGGTGCGAGGGTGAGCATCCAGGTGCGTGACACGCCCGAGTCGTGCTGGTACGCGTTGGTCTTCTCCACGGTCGCCGCGGGACCGGCGTCGTCCCACTCCAGCCCGGTGCCGCCGTGGACGGCTCGGGCTTCGAGGACGTCTCCCGCCACGGCCGGGTCGTAGGCCACCCGTACGACTTCGGCGATGCGCTCGGCCGACAGGGGGGCGGCAGGTCCGCCGCCCGCGCTCACCACTCCCGCCAGCAGACCGGGGATGCGGACGGCCAGGTCGGCGATGATGTCGTCGGCCTTGCGCTTCTGGCCGGGGGGCATCCCGTAAGTCAGCGCGAGGTAGGTGTGCATCTCCGACGACGCGGTCGGGTACCGCTCCACCACCTCCTCCATCACGGCCCGTGCCGCCGGAGGGGCGTCGGGGCGGAGACGCGGCAGCACCTCGTTGGCCAGCCGGGTTCCCGTGTCCGGGGCGGTCTCCACGACCACGCTGGCCCCGCGCAGGCCCGGTTCGCTGGACAGCCGGGACAGCCAGTGGCCCCATGACGCCACCCAGTTGTCGATCTGGTCGGGGTCGACCAGGGACCCGCCGTCGGGTTCGCAGCTGAGCACGATGGTGTACAGGTTGCGGCTGCGGTGGTGCAGCACGCCGAACGGCTGGTCGTAGGCGTCCCTGCCCTCCAGGACCCTGACCCGGCTCAGCAGTCCCGGCGGGCGGAACTTGCCGCCCGGCCGCGGGGACAGCGGACCGGAGACATAGCTGGTCCCCCCTTTGGCCTTGCGCCGGAACCAGCCGATGCGCACGGCCATGAGCGAGTAGACGTTGCGTCCGTCCTGCGTGCGGATGGCCAGCGGTACCAGGAACAGGGCCTGGAACACGATCACGACCAGCGCGAACTGGAGCGACATCATCGACGCGATGATGTCGACGATGAGCCCGCCGAACAACACGATGGTGCCGACCAGGCCGAACGGCCCAAGGCCGGGCCGTCGGGGCCTGCGCCAGTTCCCGTATGTCGGGTCGGCGGTAGCGGCTTGGGTGGACATGGCTGCAGCTGTTTCCTTTCGGTTGGATTGAGCGTGGGGGTGGCCCGGGCACCGACGTACTGCAGCTGCTTCTTGCCTGGCTGCTTCTTGTCCGTCTTCTTCGTCTTCTCGGTGTACAGCTGCAGACGGGTCGCCCAGCTGTCACCGACCTCGATGCTCTCGGGCGTCGTGTCGAG
>NZ_JAAKZX010000102.1 GCF_011045025.1 Streptomyces ureilyticus | reverse complement strand
GCCCAGTGCGATGATGAGCCCGCAATGAGTGTCCCCCGACTACGCGCACGCACCGGAGGTGATCTCCGGGTTCCAAGGGCCGCGATGTTCGCCGCGGTCTGCGTTGTGCGGCTCCGGCGGCTCCGGCGGGTCCGGCAGGGGTGTTCGGGCCGCCGGACCCTTCGTACGGAATGGGGGACGGGGTAGGGCGGCCGGCTCAGGTGGCGGACGTACCGACGTACGTCCCGGAACCCCGCGAGGGCGAGAGCCCAGGATCGGGTTCGGGTTCGGGATCAGGATCGGGACCTGGCAAGGGATCCGGGCTGGAATCGCGCCCTGGTGGCCCCTCCGCTCCCGGAAAACTGACCGTCTCCGTGGCCGCGACGTCCGCGCCGGGGGCGGGCGGCCGTGGACGCAAGCTGAGTTGCACGGTGGCGCTGGCGGTCGCGGGAGCGCTGGCGGCGGTGACGTTCGGCTCGGTGTTCGTCTTCGACCTGCTGCCGGGCGGAGCCTCGGACAGCGACGGCGGGAACGCGGCCGACGACACGGCGGCGAGACCGAGCGCGTCCGCGCCCACGTCCGCACCGGCCACCGGAGCGGCCGTCCCCCAGCGCTACCTCGGCACCTGGGAGGGCGACGGCGTAGCCCTCAACGGCACCCTCCCCATGGGCAAGTTCCGCGTCACGGTCCGCCAGGCCGGCGTGGGCGAACAGTTCGCCACCTTCCGCCAGACCGACCTGATCGGCGGCCACTGCGACACCGTACTCATCCTCAAGAAGGCCACTCCACAGCAGATCACCGCCACGAGCGTCGCCAAGAAGTCCAAGGACGCGGTGTGCGTGATGGGCCGCCACGAGGTCCGACTGACCCCGGTCGACGACGACCTGAGGTACGAGACGGACAACGAGGAGGCGGGGGATCCGGTGGCTCGGATGAACAGGGTCAAGTAGCCGAGCCGACCGTCTCGGGCCGACGGGAGTCATGGCGCTTGACGAGTACGGTGACCAGCGCCGCCGCCACGAGCAGGGTCGCGGCCAGGCCGACGGCCCACACGTATGGGTACTGCTCGTGGACCCAGCAGGGTCCGCCCTCGCTGGAGCAGCTGTAGCTGCGATGACGCTTCTTGGGCCGCCATGCCCCGAAGATCACGACCAGGAACAGCATGGACGCTGCCAGGCCGGGGAGCGAGGCCGCTGCCCAGGCGAGCGAACGGGCCTTGCTCTTCTTCCACCTCATACGCGTCAGCGGCGCGATCATCGCGGCCACCGCGAGGGCCCCCAGGCCGCCGGCGGTTCCCGCGAAGCCGTAACCGCCGCCGGGCCAGTCCGGGGCGATATCGCCCCAGATCGTGGGGCCCCAGGTCTGGGCCGAAATGACGAGTCCGACAAGTCCCCCGACGAAGGTGAGAACGCACAGCCAGGCGAGAGCCACCTCCCGCCTCGACATGCGCTCCTTCTCCGGCCTCGCAGACGAGGCGGGCCGCTGCCGCGAATGCTCGTAGCGCAACGCGGCTCCCGCCGCCCGCTTCCGCTTCGGTCTGGCCGATCCGCTCACCGTTCGTCCCCCTTGCCGTCCCCGGCCACTCCCACCCGTCACTCCCGTTACTACTGTGTCTGCAAACAAGTGAACGAAATTACCGCGCGGACGAGGAAACGGGGAAGGCCCGACCATGGAGACACTGCAGCCGGACGATCCGCGGGAGTTGGGCAGCTATCGGCTGCTGCGGAGGCTCGGCGTGGGAGGCATGGGTCGCGTCTACCTCGCCCGTTCGCCGGGCGGCCGCACGGTCGCGGTGAAGGTCGTACGACCGGAGCTGGCGGCCGACGCCGACTTCCGCCGCCGCTTCCAGCACGAGGTGGAGATAGCCCGCGCGGTCTCCGGCCGCTATACGGCACCGGTCGTGGACGCCGCCCCGGACGCGCCGCTGCCGTGGCTCGCGACCTCGTACGTACTGGGCCCCGACCTCACCGACGTGGTGCAGGCGCACGGCGCTCTCCCCGAGCACACGGTCCGCGCACTGGGCGCGGGCCTGGCCGCCGCACTCCAGGAGATCCACGCGGCAGGCCTGATCCACCGCGACCTCAAGCCCTCCAACGTCCTGTTGGCGGCGGACGGTCCCCGCGTCATCGACTTCGGCATCGCGCGGGCGGTGGACGGAAACCGTATGACGCAGACGGGAGTTGTGGTCGGCTCGCCCGGTTACATGCCGCCCGAGCAGGCGTTGGGGCAGGATGTCGGGACAGCCGGAGACGTCTTCTCGCTCGGTGCCGTACTCGCCTTCGCGGCAACGGGCCGCAACGTCTTCGGCGAGGGCGCGGCCTCGCACGCCGCGATGCTCTACCAGGTCGTTCATGGCGAGCCGGACCTCACCGGCATACCGCAATCACTCCTCGGGCTGATACGCGCCTGCCTGCTCAAGGACCCGGCGCAGCGCCCGGCACCCGCGGAAATCGTTGCGGCCCTGGCGCCCGGCAGCGTCGAGGAACTGCTGACGAACTGGCTGCCGTCGGCGGTCGCTTCGACGATCGCGACGCACGCGGCGGGGATTCTGGACCTGGAGGCGCCGGAAGAACCGGAGGCGCAGCCGGCTCCCGGATTCGGGCGGCCGCCCACGATGCTGGGCGGGGCGTCGGCCGCTGCGGGGACTCCAGGTACGGGCACGCCAGTACCTGGATACGGCACCCCGGCCACGAGCACGCCGGTCCCGGGTTACGGCACTCCTCCAACAGGCGTGCCCGCACCGGGTTACGGCACACCCACAGCCGGTACCTCGCCGTACGCAGCCGGTACACCCTTGCCAGGTACGGTCCAACTCGGCACAGGTCCCGCGAACTCCTCCACCCCTCCTCCCTCTCGGCGCCGCTTCCTGGGTCTGGCGGCGGGCGGTGTAGCGGGAGTCGCGGTCGTCGGCGGAAGCGCTGCCTGGTTGCTTTCCCGCGACGACGACTCACCCGGTACGTCCGCAGGGGGCAGCAAGGGCGGTTCGGCTCGACCCGCGGGCGAGAACTTCACGACACCACCGGCCGGTACGGCACCGCAGCCGCTGTGGCACAAGTCGGTGGCGGAGGAGAGCATCAGCACCACCCTTCCGCTGGTGACCCACGACGGCCTGCTGCTGATCAGCGGGGACCCTTTGGTGGCGTACGACGTGAAAACGGGCAAGAAGCGCTGGTCCCGCCCTGGTGTGGTCCGGCCGAATGCCCAACTGCTGTTTTCCGGCGGCAAACTGTTCCTGGCCGACGGCGACTACGACGGCGCACTCGTGGCACTGGACGTGAGGACGGGCAAGGAGGCCTGGCGCAGTCGCCTCGGCAAGGATCTGAAACTCGACGCCACGATCGCCATCGACGAGAAGAACGTGTACGTCACGGTGACAGACTTCAGCGACGCGAAGAGCGCCACCGACTACCGCATGGGCGTTGCCGCCATCAGCCACACCACGCGTAAGACGGTGTGGGTCCAGATGCGCGACTGGGGTACCAACAACTGGGATGTCGAGGGCACCGTCTCCGGAAAGTACTTCGTCTACGCCGACTCCAAGTACAACCTCACCGTCCGCGACACCGCCACGGGCGGCCAGCTATGGACCAAGAAGCTCGGCGACGACTGGAGTTGGACACCCACCGTCGCCTCGGGCCTCGTCTTTCTTCCGGGCGACAACCTGCGGGCGCTCGACGCGGAAACCGGCAAGACCCGCTGGACGCTGTCTCCCAACGGCCGTCGTGGCTTCAACGATCCCACGGTCATCGACGGCGTGCTGTACATCAGCGACTACGACGAAGGCGTATGGGCAGTCAACGTCAAGACAGGCAGGAAGATCTGGCTGTGCGAGGACCCCGGCGCAAGGAGAGCCCCCACCACGTTCCTGCGCGCCGGCGCAACCCTCTACGGAGCCTCGTACAAGGACGAGGGCGGCATCTTCGCGCTCGTGGCGAAGACCGGCAAGTCCCGCTGGGTCTACAACGACAACAAGGACCCGGTGGAACCATTTCAGGTCGCCATATCCGGCAACCGGCTGCTGGTGACGCACGGCTACGAGATCTACTCGCTGCCTGCCGTCTGATGCGTCAGCACTCAATCAAGACGACTGGCCACAGGACTCAAGACTGCGGCTAGTCTCCGTGAACCGAGGTAATAAACGTGGCCGCACAGGCTGACGGGGAGGAAAGCGACCATGCAGGTGCTGGTGACTGTCGTGCACGAGGGCGGTGAGCCACAGGACGTAATGGTCACCATGGACGACGCGGCTACCGCCGACGACGTCGCGGAAGCTCTCGCGGCAGACCTTGGTGGGCCGAGGCCACCCGCGGGCAGCCCCATGCCGAACGTCTTGGCGATGCCCGGCACGTCACTGGCCTCGCTGCCCGGCTACGGGCCGGGGGCAGGGACACCCACGTTGTGGGCTGACGGTCTCCCGTGCGACCCGGTGGCACCGGCGGCCTCTGTGCTGCGCGACGGTATACGCGTCTCCGTTGACGACACGATCGGACCGCTGCTGCGCCGAGGGGAGCCCGTCGGGCAGTACGAACTGAGAGCCGCGTCCGGTCCCGCGTCCGGTCGCGTGGTGCGACTGGGCGCCGGAGTGGCAACCATCGGTGCGGCGCCCACTTGCTCGTTGTCCCTGCCGGACTCCTCGCTGTCGCCCGTGGCGTTCCGTCTGACGATCGACGTCAAGGGCGGGGCCGTACTCGCCCCGCAGCCGGGTGTCGACGTGTTGCTCGACGACGAGACGGTGGACGGCGAGACCGCGTGGCCGCTTGGCGGAGTGGTCCGCGTCGGCGATTCCATACTCGTTCTCGACCAAGTGACCGAGCCGGACGCGCACTTGTCCGCGATGGCCGAGGGAGGCCTCGCGTACAACCGGCCTCCCCGGCTCTCCCCTCTCCGGCCCCGACGGCGGCTCGTCGTGCCACAGCCGCCCACGAAGGGGGAGCGGGCGCGCTTCCAGTTCATCATGGCCTTCACGCCGATGATCTTCGGCCTGGTCATGTACTTCGTCACCAAGCAGATCTACATGCTCCTCTTCTGCCTGATGAGCCCTCTGATGATGGCGGGCCAGTGGCTGAGCGAGAACCGTGAGGGCAAACAGAAACACAAGACCTCGATGAAGCAGTACAAGAAGGATCTCGCAGCCCACGAGGCCGAACTCGAACTCGTGGCCAAGGAGGAGCAGCGCGACCGGCGTGCCGACCACCCCGACCCGGCGGAGATCCTGCTCTTTGCCACGGGACCGCGCCGCCGCCTCTGGGAGCGCAGACTCACGGACCCGGACGCGATGCAGTTGAGAATCGGAGTCTGCGGGTTGCCGTCCGACGTCGAGCTCGTGCTGGGGCGCGGCGGCACCCACTACGACGAGGACCGTCCGGAACCGCCGGTCCTTCCCGACGTCCCGGTCACCCTTCCGTTCACGGAACTGGGGGTCGTAGGTGTGGCGGGCGACCGCGCCCGTGCGCTGGCGACCGCGCGATGGCTCGGAGTGCAGGCGGCGGCTCTGCACAGTCCCAGGGACCTCTCGCTCGTCTCGCTCTCCTCGACGGCGGCCGCCGGTGCCGATTGGAGCTGGGCCCACTGGCTGCCCCACACGGCGCCTGACCAGGGCCAGGACTGCGTCGCCCTCGTGGCCTCGGACTCGGAAGCCATCGCTCGCCGTGTCAATGAGCTGCTGAACGAGCTGGGCCGGCGGAAGGCGGCCCGCGAGCAGCAGAACATGATGGGGCAGCTCTACCCGGACGCCAACGTGCTGGTGATTCTCGACGGGGCACGGCTGCTGCGCCGGATGCCCGGTGTCCCGCAGATCCTCACCGAGGGACCGCAGTACGGGATCTACGCACTCTGCATCGACGAGGACGAGCGGCTGCTCCCCGAGGAATGCCAGGCCGTCGTGTGCTGGACACCCGATGCGCCGCATCACGTCCGCGTGCGTGGCCACGGCTTTGAGTCGGTGGGCGACGTATTGGCCGATCAAGTCCCATTCGAGTGGTGCGAGTTGCTCGCCCGTTCCCTCGCTCCGGTGCGGGACGTCAGCCGTGACGACGCCGACAGCGCTCTGCCCACCTCGGCCCGGCTGCTCTCGCTGCTCGGCATGCCCGACCCTACGGGCAGGGACGTAGAGCGCATCTGGCAGGCGGGCGGTTCGACGACGGCCGCTCCCATCGGTATCGCGGCGGACGGTCCGTTCGTCCTGGACATCCGGCGCGACGGCCCGCATGCGCTCATCGCCGGTACGACTGGTGCCGGTAAGTCGGAGCTACTGCAGACGATCATCGCCTCGCTCGCTCTCGCCAACCGCCCGGACGCCCTGAACTATGTGCTGATCGACTACAAGGGCGGCAGCGCCTTCATGGACTGCGCCCGGCTCCCGCACACGGTCGGCATGGTCAGCGACCTCGACGCCCACCTGACGGAGCGGGCTCTGGCCTCGCTCGCCGCTGAGCTCCACCGCCGCGAGACGATCCTCTTCAACACCGGCACCAAGGACATCGAGGACTACAACGACACTCGCAAGCTTCGTCCCGAGCTGGAGCCGATGCCCCGACTCGTGCTCGTCATCGATGAGTTCGCGTCGCTGGTCGCCGAACTGCCGGACTTCATCGCGGGACTTGTCGACATCGCGAGGCGTGGCCGGTCGCTTGGTGTGCATCTGATCCTGGCGACGCAGCGCCCGGCGGGTGTGGTCAGTGCAGACATTCGCGCGAACACGAACCTGCGTATCGCGCTGCGCGTGACGGATGCCTCGGAATCCATGGACGTCATCGAGGCGCCGGACTCGGGCGCGATCGCCAAGTCCACGCCGGGCCGCGCCTACGTGCGTTCAGGCGCGCAGTCGCTCGTCGGCGTGCAGTCGGCGCGTATCGGTGGCCGCAGGCCTGCCACCGGCCAGAGCGGGCCCAAAGCGACGCTGGTCCCGCTGCCCTGGAGCGCGTACAGCCGCCCGCTGCCGAAGCGGACGGAGGCCGAGGACGACGGCACCATGGTCACCGACCTCGCCGTCCTCGTGGATGCGGTCCGCGGCGGGGCTGAGAAGATGGGTTTCGGCGAACAGCGAAGCCCCTGGCTGCCGCCGCTGACCGAATTGGTCACGCTGGACGAACTCGCCTCGTATAACAGCGATCCGGCGACCGGCGACGATGTCGCGCCAGTCCCCTTCGGCTTGATCGACCTTCCGGCGCGGCAGAGCCGCAAGCCTTTGGCCCTCGACCTGGTCCACGGAGAGCACACCCTCCTGCTCGGCGGCGCCAGGTCCGGTCGTTCCACCGCCCTGCGCACGCTGGCCGGATCGCTGGCCCGCAGTACATCTCCACATGACGTACACGTCTACGGAATCGACTGCGGGTCGAACGCGCTGCTGCCGTTGGTGCGACTGCCTCACGTTGGGGCCGTGGTGAGCCGTGACGAGCCCGACCGGGTACGCCGCCTGATCGACCGCCTGCTCGGTGAGATCACCAGGCGTCAGCAACTGCTGGCCATGGAGGGTGCGTCGAGCGCCGCGGAGCAGCGTGCGAGTGCCGCTCCTGATGAACGTCTTCCATGGATGGTGCTGCTGCTGGACGGCTGGGAGGGCTTCGCGTCGACATTCGAGAACTACAACTACGGGCAGTTGCTCGAGTTGGCTCAGCGGATCTTCCGAGAGGGAGCCGCGGTGGGCCTGAAAGTCGTGATGACCGCAGACCGAACCGGTCTGAGCGGTCAGGTCTCGTCCGCCTTCGCGGATCGGCTCGTATTGCGCTTCGCCGACCCGAACGACTACTCCACCGCGGGGCTTCAAGTGCGAGAAGTGCCCAAGAACATGCCACCCGGCCGCGCCTTGCGGATCACCGACGTGGGTGTGGACGAAACACAGATCGGACTGCTCGCCGAGGACCCCGCGGGCCAGGCACAGGTGCGTGCGCTGAGGGAGATCGCCGAAGAGGCGGCCTCACGGGTCGGGCGTCTGCCGGCCGACCGTCGGCCGATGCGTGTGGACGCTCTGCCCACGCGTATCACGGCGACCGAGGCGTTCGCTCTCGATCCCGACTTCACGCCGCCGTCCCCGCTGTGGGCGTTGATCGGCGTGGGAGGCGACGAACTGCACCCGATCGGGATCGACTTGGAAGAGAACGGCCCTGGTTTCCTCATCGCGGGACCGCCCAAGTCAGGCCGCTCCACCGTGCTTGTGGCTGCGGTGGAGTCGCTACTGCGGGCCGGCACCCCCGTTGTGCTCGTCACTCCGCGCAGGTCCCCGCTGCGGGACTTGGAAGGCCGTGAGGGCGTCCTGGGTCTGCTCAACGCGGACAGCAGGGAGGCAGACTTGGAGGAGCTGGTCGAGAACCTTGCAGATGACTCGTACGTTGTCGTCGTCGATGACGCCGAACTGCTCTATGACACCAGCCTCGACGAGACGTTGGAGTCCGTGATCCGCAAGGGAGCGGACGGCGGAATCGGACTCATCGCCGCGGGCGCGACGGACAGTCTGTCCGGTCAGTACCGAGGGTTCTCCGTAGAGGCGCGCAAGTCGCGCAACGGTGTGCTGCTGACTCCTCAGAGTCCGTCGGAGGGAGAGCTCTTCGGCATCAGGCTCCCCTCGAACAGCGGTGGCGGTCCAGCGGGGAGCGGCTTGCTGGTGTCCGGTGGAGCGTTCATGCCGATCCAGACCGTCATGAACAACTGACGTTCGCCCAGGGGACTTCAGGGGCCGATAGACCCCTGAAGACCGGTACCAAAGGCAGCGGGGCACCTACCCCTTGAGATGACTCTCGAGGTGGGTGCCCCGCTGATGCGCGCCGGTCGCCCCTGGATCAGGTGGCGCGTTCGATGTTGTCGGCGCTGGTGTTGGTCGACTTGCTGGCCTCGTTCAGAGTGTCGACCCACTTGTCGAAGGTCGGCTTCACGTCGGCCCAGTCGTTCCGGAACCGCTCGGCCTTCGGGCCCTTCCAATAGGTCGAGCTGTCGGCCGTGGCCTTCTGCAGGGCACTGATGAGGACCCGCAGGTCGTCAGCCTTCTTTCCGTAGAGCTTGGACAGTTCCCGGAGCCGTGTGAGATCCGCACCGCGATCCATGGCGATCCTCCCCGTGTAACAGAGGCAAACAGACTGTCTGTTTGCATCAGGGGACGCTACCGCAACGACAGTAGTTCCCGTAAAGGGGGATCAACCACGAGACGAGGAGGGCCCTTCCGCGCAGACAGGCTGGGGCCGCAAGGATTTGAGAATCTTGCCTGATTTGCCCCCTTGTTCATTGAGGTCGAGGCTACGGCTTGGTGAGGTGCGTTGCGGCTTCACCCTTCCGCTCTTTGGACTCGGATGCTGGCTGGGTCTTGGCGTCCGCGAGGGGTGGGGAGCCAAATGTGCGGAGGTACCAGCGTCGACGCAGAATTACCGCCACCGCCATGGCCGTACAGAGCAGAGCCAACAGCGCGGTGCCGAGGATGGGGAAGCTCAGGAACGGAGGTTCGTCGACCCAATCCTGCGAGAGGACGCGCTTTGGATCCCGAGGGTCGAACACGACCATCAGGTTTTCCCCGACACTGGCTTCCGGTCGCATTCCCGCAAAGTCCTGCAGATCGGTCTGGATAGATTTTCCGGAGACTTTGAACTTAACTTTTACATGCTCCGGCTTGTTGTCCACTCCGGTAACCACTGCAGATGTGGTCACTCCTCGATCGCCTAGATCGTCTACGAGTGAATTCGCGGGAAGGAGGAGGCCAAGAAAGATTCCGATGGCGAGTACGGAGACACCAAGCATGACCAAAATTATCTTGCGCCCTGGAAAGAGAGGTCGAGATTCCGTCTCTTTTATCCTGGCCCATCGTTGGGAGGAGGTGCGGGCTTCCTCCGTGCGCGGTGGTAGCTGCCACTCGCCTGCGGGGCGCCTCTTCCTTTGTTTCTTAGCCATATCAGACCACCCTCACGAGAACCATCCAGTTACGGTCTTCTTTACTGATGACGCGCCATCGCTGATCGCCTTCCCAGCGCGTTGACTGCATCGGTGGCCGCATTGACAACCTTCCTGCCGGTCTCAGTCTTGATCAGGTAAGAGGCGCCGTAGCCGACGCCGAAGCCTACGACGACACCAGCCGCGATGCCCCAGCCGACAGGTCCTCCAGCAATCGCGACCGCCGTTACACCAGCCCAAGTGCCGGCAGCGCCCGCAGCCATGCCGCCGGCATTCGCTGCAATGGCGACATCTTTTTCTTCACCGTGACTGATATCCCAGGCGGTGGCGCCGATCGTGAGAACCGTGCCGACCAGAGGTAGCTTGCCGCCTGCACGCAGGGCTCTGCCGAACAGGGATGTAGTGCTCGGTGGGTGGAGACCGGGAACTTTTCCTATGAGCCAGCTTCCGCCATCGGCCACGGAAGCTTCCATCAGGCGGGAGAATGACCCCATGCCATACTTGGCGAGGATCCGCTCTGCCTCGCGTGCAGATGCCTTGGATGCCTTGGCGCTGCGCTTGGTCGCGTTCTTGAACTTCCTCTTGTCTTCCTTGCTCATCGCGGCGCGCCGATCCCGATAGTGCTGACTTGCTTCATCGGAAAACTTTTGGGCCCGCTCCCAGTAATGGCTGGAAAATTTAGACTGGACTCCGATAACGCTGGCCAGCAGTCCAGCGCTGTCGGACCACGTGTCCGCAGGGTCGCCCAACTTCTTGACTGCAATCTTTGTATGCTTCCAGGCGATCTCCCAAAGCTCTGGGTCATCACCTTGCATGAGCGCACGATTGAATACAGCCCCCGGCTCGTCCTGCTGGAGGTCTCCGTGGAACAGTGCCACTGTCTTATCGAAACCAGGAGCAGGTGACTCGGCATTAACTGCAGTAGCGAAGGCTGCGCCGAAGAGTTTGGCATCAGCCTTGGCTGTGGGGGCGTTGGCCGCCGCGACGGCCGTCGGTAGATTCTTGACGAGTTTCGAATCCATCTTTGCGTAAAAGGCCGAGGTGAAGTCAGGATCACCTTTATGTTTTTCCAGCACCTCAGCGATCCGATGGAATTCGGCACCTGCTTCGCTCGGATCGAGGTCTGCGGCCTTGTTCGCGTCCTCTGCGAGCTTTTTCCGCTCTCACGCGCCTCCCTCATAGTGGGGATGGGCTCGCGGAGCTGGACCATGGGGGCTTTGGGGCCGTAGCCACCCTCCGCCTCCATGGCTGCGGCCAAGGCCTGGCGACGGCGCAGCATGGGCAGTTCATCGTCGACCCAACTGGCAATCTTTCCAATCTCTGTGAGACTTCCGGTTTCCAGCCCGTACTTCTGAAATCGGCTCAGATAGGACGTCTTGGCTCCGTGCAGTCTCTTGCCGCTGCCCTCAAGGCTGTTGATGGTCTTGAGGAGATTGTGAGGATTAATACCGGAGAAGTTCGGATCAGTCATCGGTCTGCTCTCCCGCAAAGCCCTCAGCCAGTTGCGGGTCAACCAGGATCGCCTGTGCCCCGGAACCCGTCAGGGTCCTCTCCATCGCTTCCGTTGGAACGATCACCCATGCCTGCTCCTGGCCCAAGGCCTCGACGAGGAGGGGTACGGACGTGAACGCGAGAGCCACCAGCCGTTCCTGCCCTCCCTCGGCCGCCACCGGCACGAGCATGACGTCGACGTTGCCGTCACGGAGTGGGGAACCATCCGGGTTCTGGGGGACCTTGGTCATGGTGGGAAGCACCAAGACGTCAGGGATCTCGCTGGTCGTTGCTGCCGAGTTCCTCTCGCCAGGTTAGGAGGGCGGCTCGGCGGGAGGCAATGTGATCGGCCGTACACGCAGGCAACTGGGGTGCGATCGCTGCACAGTTGGGCTGGTCTTCATCCGTACGCGCCGCGCAAGGCTCGTGCTGGTATAAGTGGTGATCGGTTAACAGAACCGGAGGAAGCAGGGGGACGGTGTCGGATCCAGAACCGAAAGTGCCAAATCCACGTAAGGCGGACCTGGAGAAGCTGCGAAGCGATTTGGCCAAAGAAGTGGAAGATCTCAGGAAGGCTCTCAAGAAGCCGACCGAGGACATCGGTGGTGACACAGTCTGGGTTGGCAAGAATGCCCGAGCGTGGCACAGAGAACTGGACGGGCGTCACAAGAAATTGGGTGAGCAGGTCGACAAATTGCTCCCCATCATTGACGCAGCCGTCCGGAGCGAGCCGGAAAAGGTCTCGACTAGCGAGGCTCGGGCTTACAACAGGGGGATATGAGTATCTCCTCACAAACGAAGGTCCGAGCAATTGACGGCATTGGTCGGCCGTGCGGGCGAAATGCTGGCAACCTGGACCTGCGACGTTGAGGTCGCTAGGGAGCTTGGCATCTCGCCGCGCGGGTCTCGAACGGAGTTGAGTTCCGTGCATAAGGCGGCAGTTGGAGACCGGTTAGCCAGACCGTCCAAGCTTCAGGCGTCCGGTTGAGCTCGGCATGGGATGTTATATGCAACCTTGTGTGCGAGTGCCCAGGTGAGTAGTGACGGCCATTGCTAAGCTGGGGTTTCCGGCAGCAACTGGGGAGGTCGATGTGGCAAATCCGGACATACGGGAACTTAATCAACGTGCAGCGCAATTGCGATCGTTGGCGGACCACATTGAAACACTCGTCAACCAGCCCAAAAATCACAGCACGACCGCCATGAAGACATGGGCGGGTCCCAACGCCGATGCAGTGCGGGGCAAGTTGAAGAGCTGGCACACGACCTGCGGCACGGTTGCCAAAGCCCTGCGGGATGAGGCGCAGCAGTGCAGCCAGGGCGCCAGGGATTTGCAGGACAACAAGAAGTGAGCTGGCCACCGCTGATTCATGGGGAAGAGACAAGGCAAGCGCCGTATGACGGCAGGCGTATGAGCAGTTCACGGAGCGGTTCACCTCGCTCGCTGTTGCAGGCGATGGTTAGTCTGACTGGAACGAAGGCCGATTGGAGCTGAGGGGAGTGGGCATGGGCGGCGCGAACGGTTCTGGAGTCGGCCCAGCGACAGCGTCGTTCGGGCGGGCGGTGGTATATCAGGAGAAGCTGCCGAGGCGCTGGACGATCGCTACCACGGCGGTTCTTGCCGTCTGGGTCGCCTATCAGGGCAGCATCCTGCTTCCCGAGGACAGCACGGTCTGGTTCGTCATTCTCGGTGCCTCGATGTTTCTGGCGCTCGTCTTCAACGCTGTGCCGCTCTCCAAACGCATCTACCACCGAATCCGCGTTCGTGACGGGCAGTTGACCGTGGGACGGGCGACGATCGCGGTGGAGTCGTTGACCGTCGATTCACTTCGGGAGGCTCGTGAGCAGCCCACGGATGCGGAGTTCGCCGCTTCCCTGGCCTCGCGGTCGCGTGAGGAACTCGCGGAGTTGCGACGGACGAGCCGTGCGACCGAGCCGCCACGGATCATGGGGGGAGGATGGTCCGTGCCGATGGGCATGGACCAGATCGTGGTCGAGACCGTACAGGGTGAGTCGCTGCTGATCGCCACCCACGACCGCGAGGCCCTGCTGGACGCACTGACGCGAGCCCGCCAGATCTAGTTGCCGGAGCCCTCGGCTCCAAGGCCCAACCGTGGCCACGATACGGTTTTCGCGAGCCTGTGCTGCTTCCTCCTCGGGAAGGAGCCGACGTTGATCACCTGAGGGAGATTCGTGACGGGCAAGCCGAACAGATTGGTGAACCCACAAGACCTCGAGCAGCTCGCCAAGTTGCTCGATGGGCGCGGAGGAGTGGGGGACAGGCTCGACGAGGCGTTCACGCGGGCCTCGGCACTCGGGGTGTCGGACAAACTGAGCGCGATACGGCCCATGCGTTCCTGGATATCGGATACCGCGCCGGACCTCCGCAGGAAAGCAGCGTATGCCCGCCTGGAGGACGGCGATCCGCTGGCTGGATTGCTGCTCGCCGGGTTTACCCCTGAGCAGCTCAAGAACAAGGATCTGCCGCCGGACATCCTGTTGGTCGCCAATGCGACCGCGTCCAACAGCGAAGTCGAAGATGACTGGCTCAAGAAGAAGGACGGCGAGACCCTCGACGACTGGCTCGTCAGGGTGCAGGGCGACGCCGTCACCCAGCTCACCGGCAACGAGAAGCTGGGCAAGGCGGTCTCGACGTACATCGAGGGGGCTGCCAACCTGTCGGCGTTCTTCACGTCGTCGACCACGGCGCTGCTGGGCGGCAAGTCGCTCCTCTCGTACTTCAAGTCCTCCAAAGTGCTCAACGCGCCGGGCACCTTCACCGCCCGCCTGATCAACGGCCACTGGGACAAGCTGTCCAGGGTTCCCAGGGCCGGGAGTTGGCTGACCCGGGTGCCGGTAAGCGCGCTCGCCGGCTCCGACGAGGCGGCGATGCTCGCCGGGTACATGCGCAACGGCGCCTTCTACATGCCCACCTCCACCGAGGCCAACCTGCTCCGCGTCGCCCAACGCGGTGGTCTCGCCAACGCGGCCAAGGCCGCCGGATGGATGCGCGGCCTCGGCGTCGTCGGTTCCGCCGGCGCCACCGCCTGGGGCGTTGCCAACCTGGCGACCATGGATCACGGCAAGGCGTGGAAGGAGGACAAGGCCAAGTACCTCTCCAACTGGACCGGTACGGCCTTCAACGCCTCGCTGACCGCCGCCATGGTCGCCCCCAACCCGGTCACCGTCGGCCTCGCCGTCGGCACCGGCCTTGCCTATGCCGGAACGTTGGTCTGGGACAACTGGGAAGACATCAGCAAGGGTGCGGAGGAAGCCGCGGACTGGGTCGGCGACAAGGCCGACCAGGCCGGCGAGGCCATTTCCGACGGCGCCAAGCAACTCGGCAGCGCCCTCAACCCGTTCGACTGATGCCGACCATGGCACATCCGCGCCGAGCGGCGCGAGGGGAAGGAAGCATGCAGCAACACACGTACACCTTCGATCGCTGGGAGGATCGTTCAGGTCATCGGCAGACCTGGAAGTTCGGCTATCGGGGCACGGCAGGGGAGTTCGGGCGGATCGAAGTGGTCTACCCGGCGCGCCGGCACGGTGACCGCCACGTCACCGAGGTCAGTGGGGACACCGTCCCCGCCACCTCCTTCGCCGGCTGGGCCTACGGACGAAAGCCCTCGCTCCATTTGGGGCAGCTCAGCGTCGGTGGGGCAGGAATCCGCCTCAAGCGCAACCGCTGGGCACAGACCAGAGCCGGACGGGCCCTGCGGATGCAGATTGCCGGACGGGAGTATCGCTACCTCGCGACCAGCGCACGGCACCACGACCGCGCTCTGATCCGGAACGGGGTGGAGATCAGGACCCGTCGGCACGGCAGTGGTGCACGGAAGAAGGTCACTTTCACCGTCCTGGGTCCGGCCGACGCCACTGACCTCGCCGTGGCCGCCGTGATGTGCGGCGTCAACACTCGCAACCTCACCCGGGGTGGAGCCGTTCGCGCCTTCTTCAACAGGTCGATGAACTGGCTGGAGGTTGGTCAGTGACTCCCAAGAACTCCCTGAGTCATCGCCGTCCGATCCTTCCGCCGACGAAAGCGACACACCATGCCCTCGTATGACAGCACCCGGGGTCGGTTCCGGCTCGCTGAAAGTCACCTGGCCGTCCTCGGTCATCGCATCGACGGGGAGGATGTGCCCTTGGAGCTGGCCGAGGCCGACCGCGAACTGCGCGAGGCCGGCCTGACCGACCAGGCGGGAAACCTCGACTTCTTGCTCAGCCCGCTGGTCAGCACCCTGCGGGCCCCCACCGTCGTCCTCCACGTGGAGGCGCTCGGTGAGCACGGCACCCTCCACCACGGCGTGACCATCGGCGACGGCTACGTCTACTCCCATGAGTCCTGGCCAGGCTCCGTGGAGTCGGAGTACGTCCGGCTGGAGCCGAACATGCTCGTCTGGGCGCTGGCGCGGATGGTCAACCTCCAGGGAGAGGACACCGCGGAGGTCGCCACGCCCGTGATCGAGGCCACCATGGCCGTCCTGGACGCGGGGCTCGACACCCTGGACAGTCTCCATGGCTTGACGGCTGAGGAGGGCGTCGACCAGATAGCCGAGGCGCTGAAAGGCGCCGGGCTCACCCGGAAGCCACAGCTCAGCACGCTTGCCAAGCTGATCGCCGGGATGCGTTCCAGTTGGCGGATGACCGCTGCATGGCAGGGGCACGACCAGGGGGTTCCGGCCGCACAGGTGCGAGGCTTCGCGGTGTGGGACTGCGGGCCTCTCGGCTACTGGCATCGTGAGCTGCCCGCCGAGCCGGTCCTGCCCGGCCAGGTGGATGGCACCACTCCGCTCAAGCTGGTCCGGGCCGATGCCAAGGAGGTCTGGCAGCTGATCACCGCTCTGCTCCCGGCCGTAGAGGAGTTCGCGACGGCGCCGCACCCGGGATGAGCGGGCCCTGCCCTGCCCGGTTCATGAGGCCGGGCAGGGACGCGTATCCGCTGCTCACGGTGGCCAGCCCGACGAGCCAAAACGGTCCGCCGGAAGATCCGACAGGCCATCATGAAATGCTGAGGCTGACACTGGTACTGCTGGCACAACAGCCGACTCGCCGTGGTCTCAGCGGTGCGCTGGGCAGGGCTGTGGTCAGCCCATCCACCCGGCAAGGAATCGATGCTCAGTGTCAGCCTCGGCCTGTGTGACTTCCTTCGGGTGGGATCGGGAGGCGTACTCATCCCGTCCATGCGCGCATACTCAGGCAGGTGGATCCGATGGGCTTCTTCGACAGGCTGACCGGCACCAGGTACCCCGACGGGGTCCAGTCGCCGACCGGCTGCACGTTGCCGGTTTTGTCGCCGCCACCGTCTCCGGTGGGGACGGAGTAGGAGACGAGGGTTCGATGGCGCCGCCGCTCTGGTCGCCGTCGGTCGTCACTTCACTCTCGGACGCCCCCCGGTCCCCTGGCTTGGGCGGTCCCGGATGTGACCGCGAAGGTGACGGCGAGGACGCCCATGGCGGCTGCTCGGCCAATCACGGCGCACGAGGTACGTGGCGAAGGTTTCCGGCGTGGCCTTCAACGCTTCCCTGACGATGGCCATGGTTGCGCCCACCCCCCAGTGATCCCGGAACAGCTCTTCTGTTGTGCCGTGCAGGACGTGGGATTCCGAACTCAGGCTGAGAGCTTGGACGAGAGGTCGCACTTAGCATCCTTGTGGGCCTGGCGGGCAAAGGTTGTCGCCAGATCGATGAGGGCCTGCCGTGCCTCCTTGTCCGAGACCTCAAGAGGTTTCAGGGCATCGGCGATTACGGTCATGTTCCAGGGCTCCTTGCTTGTTCTCTCGCTGGAGTAACAGGGGACCCAGATCGCGGCCACCTCTGCGTTGGAGACGCCCTTGAGGCCAGCGTCGAAGTAGGTGATCTCTCCTCCGGAGTTTGGCGGGATCTCTGTCTCAGCCCACTGCTGCCAGGGCCTGGCGGAGCCCATTTCGGCCGTCAGTGAGAAGAGGGATTCGTCGTCGTCTCCCATCACGAAGCAGGTGCTCCTGAAGCCCTGGTCCCGGTCCGGCCTCCAAGTCCCGTCGAAGTCATACTTGGAGGACTGCGGCAGTACAGAGTTGAAAATCTCGGCAGTTTCTTGCCGGGCAGGCACATGCAGACAGACGTCTTCAGCCTGAATGTGTCCGCGCTTCTCGAAGGCTCCGAGGAGGTAGGCGGTGAGCAGCGCGATGGCGCCAGCAGCGGCCACAGCTCCACAAATGAGAGCCTTTCGCGTATGCCTGCGTTTGGTCGGTTCCGTCAAGGTCGATCACCTAATCGCTGTTGAACTGGCTGGAGGGCTACTGAGCAGCTCTGCTTTTCCTTATCAGTTCACCGGCGTCGCTGAAGCCCCTGCCTGTTTGGTCGCCGGCTCTGGACTCGGCCGCCTCGTCGCCAGTGGCAGCCTTGACGGACTCCTGGGTGGTCAGAATGGCTGATTGCTCGATCTGATCCATGCGCTTTACGTTCTGGTAGACCTGCTCCTTCTGTTCCTCTCCATCGTTACCAAAGCCGTCGAGGAGACCGTTGAAAACCTTTCCCGCGGCTGTTCCGGCCAGGCCGCCCGCGACGACGCCGCCGGGACCCGTGAACGGCGCTGTCGCAATGGCTGTCGCGCTGCCGACCAAGGAGCCTCCCCACGTGCTCGCATGGTCTTTCCAAGCGCCGTCTCGTGCGGCCGCATCAGCGTCATCCTTGTCGGCCTGGAAATGCTGACCGTCACCGATGACACCCTGGAAGAGGCCGGTATCGTAGGCGATTTTGTCGATGGTGTCCTTGGTATTTAGTGGGTAAGCATCTGGGTGCGCCGCCTGAGCCTCCATCAACGCGGCAGCATATACGTGCTGAGAGACGTTGAGTCGGTCGTACCCTTCCTTGTTGCGGGACACCGAATGCAGGAAACGCGCGGCATCGTACCTATCGATACGGGCTGTGACCCCTGTAGTCGGGAAGAGTTGGGCCCCGTTCTCTTTGTCAAAATCCAGCGACCGGTGCAGGTCCGGCATGTACTCGGCGGAGATGTTCGCGAAGCTGTCCGACATGTATTCGTGACTGCGCAGGCGGTCCTGGTCGGCGGACACCGAATTCACGAGGGCACTGAACAGGCCAGCCTGTTCCTTCGAGTGCTTGATGTCCTCGGCCGTGGCCGGTTCACCAGGCCGGTGGCCGGTGGTTGCTGCTTCGAGCGCATGGGCCATTGAGTTGCGGCCGGTCACGCTCGTCTTTCCTTCTACGCTGTCGTCCGGCCACTTGCGATCTTCGAAGAGATACTTGAAGTTCGACTCTGCTTTGCCGCCACCGCCTTTCTGTTCGGCGGTGAAGAACTTGGTTGCCGCCTCCGGGCTGTTGGAGAGCGCCTTCATGTAACCGGTGAGAGGGTCGTTGCCCTCGTCGTTGCCCAGATGGTTGACCGTGCTTGTAGTTCCCCAGCCGGAGCCGTAGGGCTGTTTGATGCCCTCCATTACGCGCTTGTCTTCCTTGATGAGCGCTGTTCCGTAGTCCTCAAGGAATTTGTCATCGTAGTCGCCGTAGCGCATGAGGCTGCTCATGACGACGAAGCCTGGAGGGCCACCGGAGCCGCCGCCTGGGGCAGGACCCGGATCTCTGATCGGATCGTCGCCGATCGCAACCATGTCCTTCTTCCACTTCATCATCGCTGGCGAATCAGAGTTGGTTGCCGCCGCTACGGTTAGACTCAGGTCCTTCTGCATCTTGTCGAGGTCGCCGGCACGCTTGAAGTCTGAGGTCTGGCCGTATCCGGAAGATTTGCCGAGGTTGCTCATCTCCTCCCAAAGCTGCAACGTCTTCTTTGCTCCGAGGGCTCCCACGACTTTCTCTGCGAAGGGGTATTCGTCATAGTTCTTGGCGAAAAGTTCGTTCAGCTCGTCGAACTCTTCTGGGCTGAGGTCCTCGGGGTCCTTCTTCGCCAGCTTCGTCGCGCGCTTGGCATCCTTGGTCGCCGCCGCGTTGGCTGCTCGGGTGACCTTCGCCTCGTTGACTTGGACCATGCCCTTGAAACCGGGGTACGGGTCGTTGTCCATGTTCATGGCCAAGTGGTAGCGCCTCTTCAACATGGGCAGTTCGTCCCGGGCCCAACTCGCTACGTGCAGGACGTCTTTGAACTCCTCGGCCCCCAAGCCGTAGGAGGCAAGCTCCATCTTGAAGTAGGAGGCCCGGTCCTGGAGGGTCTCCTGATCCCGTCGCACGGAATCGATCGTGCCTTTGAGCGCGTCTGGGTCTATCCCCGAAAAGACACTTCCGCTGCTTCCGCCTTCGTCGTTGAGCATGCTGCCGTCCCCGTTCGCATCACATTCACTGCGGGCCTTGATTCGCTTCTCAGTACATTCGCCTGTTGCGGTTCATCGAGCTGGCTTCCTCCGGCGTGACCTTCTCCGGCATACGGTCGATTTCGCGCTGAATGTCCTCAAGTGCCTTGTCGATGCGGGCGCGCACTGTCTTGCGGTGGCCAGCTACGTCGTTGTGCCATTTGTCGGCGTTCTTGCCCACCCATGACTTCGCGGAGTCCCGGCCCCCTTTCCCGACGTCCGCGGCCGCCCTCTTCAGGGCGTCGACCAGGTTGGACCGTTCTCGCTCTAGCTCCCGCTTCAGTCTCTGTAGCCGTTCCCGCTCCGGATTATCCTGTTTTGGCTTCTCGCCGTCGGCTCCCATTCCCCTACCTTATTCTTTTGTTCCTTGGGCATAAGACGGGCTACGACTGGTGCCCTCACTTCGGCGTGGGAGTGTGTTGCCGGGGCGCGAGGACAGGCAACTGCCTGAACGTTGATCGCAGTCAGGTGTGTTCACCGGTTGACCGACTGGATCTCCTGGACGGTGATGTCTTGTTCGCTGCCGAAGGTGCCGTCGGGGAGGGTTCCCGCTTCGCCGTTGGTCCCTTCCCAGGTGATCTCCCAGGTGACCGTGGCCTTGAGCTTGTATGTGTCTTCGCCGGACGAGCGCAGGTACGTGATGCCGCAGGGCGGGGTCTCATCGGACTTGCCTTTGGCCCAAGGCTCGCCGATGGAGCCATCGTCGTTGATCGCGCATTCGCCGGAGGCAGGGAAAGTTGTGGCGTCGTCTGTGCCGGGTTCGAGCTTGAGGGAGACCGGCTTGGCGGTGGTGGTGGCGGCGAGGTTCCAACCCGGGACGTTCAGGGAAGCGGTGACAGACACCTCGCGGAATTCGGCCTTGTCGAGCCAGGCCCAGGTTGGGAGGTTGACCTTGGTGATGTTCTCTGGAGCGAGGGAGATCTCCGTGTCCGGGACCTTCACCTCGTTGTAGGCGAGCATGGCCAGAGTCTCTGCGTCGATGGCGTCTTCGACCTCAGGGAAGTCCCCGTTCTCAACCCAGAAGTCCGCTCCACCGCAGGCCAGGTAGTCGTCCCCCTCAAGCCTGTCCCAGTCGTAGACGGCCCCCCAGAACATGCCCTCGCCAGTCTTGTCCTTATTGAAATCCTTGTAGGGTTTCCCCTCGATGTAGCGAGCCTGCTCCGCCGTATATCCCTGTCCAGCGCCGGTGAAGTGACCGACGTCCCAGCGCTTCTTGAATTCCTTCTCGTACTCCTCAGGCGTCCACTGCGGTTCGTACCAGCAAGCCGGGGGATCATAGTTGCCAACCGCAGTAAGTGCACCGGTGGACTTTCCAGTGCCGTTCTTCGAGACGTCGAAGGTGACCTGAGACGAGATCCTCTGGTCGTCCGATCCGCTGTCGGTGTCGACCTCATTGCGGGATCCACCAAACCCTATTCCCGCCTGCGCTGTTCCCGAGATCAGGAAGACGCTGAACGCGAGGGTGAGTGTAGCCAGGGCGCTCTTCCGAGCGGTGATCACGGAGTGCACTTCTCGCTCCCCCTCTTCGAAGCAACTTCAGTGGTGACCCAGACCTTCTTGGAGTTCAGCTCGAGGCGGCTGATGTAGTACACATACGAGTCGTCCGTGGGCGCGGACTTGTCGATCTTCTTCGTCTTTCGGTCCTTGTTGAAAACCTTGCTCTCGTCCGCACACATCGTGACGGCAGCCGTCTTCTCGCCAGAGAAGCTGACTTCGGGTGCGTAGTAGCGCGTGGTGCCGCTGATCGTCGCGTTGTGGTCCACGAACGTCTGGACCCACTTCGCCGCACCCACCAGGGCTTCACCCTCGTAATAGAAGCTCAGAGCAGGGGAGTTGGCGTCGCCATCCGTGATGGCCCGTTCGACCGCCGTCATGGAACGCCCGGCGTCGGCGAGGACGGCATCTTGGGCCACATCGCCTGTCTTCCAGCCCTCGAAGATCTCCTTCACGTCGTTGGGCAGAGACAGGTCCGGCCGTTCGATGTCATCCGACGCGCTCGCACTGGGCGAAGCCGACTTCGTCGATCCGCCGGTGTCGGCCCCCGCGATCTTGTCGTTCTCGCTGGACTTGTCGTCTCCGCTGCCGCAGGCCGTCAGGAGTAGGGCTGCGGTTGCGGCGAGCGCGGCAGCAACGGGCAAAGGGCGGCGCTTCACTGTGGGCTCCCCGTGAGACATAGGTTCCGTCAAGGGCAACGACGGTATCTGTGGGGCGGACGGTTTCGCCACAGCGAACTTCCTTGCATGGCTGGGCAGATGGGAAGAAAGCAGGGCAAGTCAAGGGCGCTTGTGGCCCGATTGTGTCTGGACACGCGAGGGCCCCGAGCGCGGGATGTGCGTTCGGGGCCGGTCGCGGGGTGCTATTTGCCAGGTTTCAGGTGTTGCTTGCGCGACGAGGGTTCTGTGGTGGCGTGAGGTGGTCGTTCAGATCTGGAACTCCTCGATGGGGGACTCGGGTTGGGCCCGGAGTTCGTTCTTCAGCAGGTCGCCTGGGTCGCGTTGTGTCCTCCCGTTCGGCAGCGGGGGCATTCGCATGGCGGGAACGCCCACGTGCGCGGTACGGATTCGGCGCGGCCACCGGCCAGGACCTCGACCTTGCCGCGGTCCTCAGTCACGGCGCCTTGGGCGTTGACTTTGTAGACGCGGAGGGTGAGGCGGGCGCGGCGACGAGGGGGCTCGGCGAGCTCCAGTGGGTCGCTCATGGATGGGTAGTGGTCGGCGCACTCGGTGCAGGCGTAGACGTTGAAGCCGGGGCCTGTTGCGGCGTGGACCTCGTGGACGAGTACCGGGGTGTTGGTGGTGCGGTGGCAGCGGGCGCACATCCGCACGGCGGGGCGGGTCATCGGGTGGCCGCCGGTACGCGGATGCCGTGGATGTCGTGCGGGCCGGTGTCGATGCCGAGGGTGGCGAGGTAGAGGGCGCGGCGGCGTTCGCGTTGGCGGCGGTGTTCGGCGGGGTCCAGGACGTAGGGGCGTACGAGAGGGGACGCACTGCCGTCGATGCGTTCGGTGAAGCGGGGCGGCGGGGCCGGGATGTACCGCAGCGGCGGGAGCGCGCCGAGGCGGTGGCGGCCTCGGGGGCGAGGGAGGCAGATGCTCAGCATCCAGGTGAGGAGTCGGAGGGTAAGGTCCAGCATGTCGGCGCTCCTTCGAAGCGTTCGGCCGCGCCCCCGGGCCGTCCCATCGGCCGCGGGGGTTTTCTTTCGCCTACCGTAGGGCGGCCTGTTACATCCTGTCTATACCTAGGTTGTTAAAGGGGCTGCTATGCCTGTATCCCCGCGCCTACGTATATTTCGCCTGTGTTCGAATTCGACCCCACCAGGCCCAAGTGGCAGCAGATCGCCGAGGTGATCCGGCAGCGGATCGCGAGCGGTGAGTACCCCGTGCGCGGGCTCATCTCCGAGGTGAAGCTGGAGCAGGAGTTCGGCGTTTCCCGGGTCACTGTGCGGAAGGCCACGGCTGCGTTGCGGGCAGAAGGGCTCATCGTCACCACGCCGGGCATGGGCTCCTTCGTCGCCGAACGGTGATCTTCCGCGACCAGCCGCCCCACCCTCACAAGGTGACCCCGTGTACATACCCTCCAACGCCCTCAACGGCAGCCGGCGATCCCGTCTTGCCATCGGCGTCATGTTGTGCATCGTCATGCTGATGCTCGGGATGGGGCTGACTGCCACCACGCTCCAAGGGGCCGGTGGCGACGTGCCGGCCGTCGTCGGCTTCGGGGCCGCAGCGGTGTCGGCGTACCTGCTCGCCTGGTGGAGTGCTCGTTTTTGGTACGCGGCTTTCTCTGAAGGGCGGCGTCCCGAGCCGGTTCCTCAGCCAGACCCGTGGCCCTGGGTGCCACCTCCGTTGATCATTGGCGTGGCCTTCGTTGTCTCGGGCCTCCGGGAATTGAGCCGCGGTGACAGCAGTGGGTGGTTCGGGGTGGGGTTCGGCGTGCTGTTCGGGGTGTCCGGTCTTCTGGGGCTCGTAGCGCTGGTGTTGATGGCCCGTGTCTCCAGAAACGGGGCCCGTGACGCTTCCGCCCTGGCCGTGCAGACGACCGAGCCGCCGAGGCCGCGTCGCGACTGGGGACCCCTCGGCTGAAGCGTTCCGCGGCGAACGGCCTGACCTCGTCCGAGAGTGAGCGGGAGCAGGCAGGCAACGTTGACGCTCGCCATGTCAATCCTGCGTCTGCTCCGAAGCCATGACGCCGCCCGAGAAGTCCCGCTCCGGAGGGTTGAGCCGGCCGCGGATCACATGCTCCGCTCAGCGGTTGACGGACATGGAGCCTCTAGACGAGGCTCTCGCAGGCGGATACGCCTATGGTGCGGGCGGAAGTTGCAGGTCGGTGCAATCGCGCTGTTCGGCCGCTCGCTTGGCAAACGCGACTAGTGCGGCTCGAGCGAAGGACGGATTCTCCGTCGTGGCGGTCTTCGCCAGGATCTGGAACAGGGCGCGGGACCCGTCGCCCGAGCACTCGGCACTCGCCCAGAAGAACTCCCAGGTGTCCTTCCCGCCGCCACCTGCCGGTTTCGCGATCACCTCGTCGTTCCAGCCCTCGGCGCGCTCCCGCTGCGCATACGGCCCGAACGAGGCCTCGAGGTAGTAGCCGTCTTCGGTTTCCTTTTCCTCCAACTGGCACACCTCGAACGGCGAGAGACCGTCGGCGGGGGCCTCCTTCACCTTGTCGATCCGCTTGTTCTGCGCCAAGGGCAGTCCGGCGCAGGTTCCCTTGGCCTCGTGTGGCGCCTCGAAGTCCGTCGCCAAGGCGATGGCCGGCACCCGCGTGCCGAGCCTGCTCTCGCAGCCCCACCGGTCGGCGGCTTCCGCGGCCGTCGCGGTGACCAACTCGGCCATCTTGCGGTTCTCGCTCGCCTTGGCAAGCCGGTTGCTGCGCACTGCGGTGACGGCGATCGTGCTGTCGCCTTTGGAGCACGGAAGAACGACAGAGGTGTTCATGCCATCGGTAAAGCCCCGCCACCCCCCACCCAAGGGTGTCGGAAGCGCCTTCGCTTGCTCCGGCGGGAGAGCGGACTTCAGTTCGGATGAGTCGGTCGGGATACGTGCGGCAGTGACGAAAATGTCCAAGTGCCCGATCCAGCAGAACTCGCGACCTCGCTCGGGCGTGCCATGCCGGACATCATGGGGCAATCCCGTGTCTGGGTCCGACGGAAGGCCGGTGAAGGCCACGGTCTCCTCGTACGGCAGCACACCGCCGCAGTACGACTCGAGCTTGTCCTCATAGCGCCAGCGTCTTCCGGTGTCGCTGAGTTGATACCAGCTGTAACCGCCAACGGTCGCCAGTACCACCGGCAACACAACGAAGACTGCCCAGCGGCGTATCCCCTGCACCTATCACCCCCGATGGCCGATCAGTCGCCGCACCTTACTCCGCGCACAATCCCTGGCGCCAAGGGGCACAGGAGTCCGTACTCAGCCCGGGAGCTTGGACGGGAGGTCGCGCTTCGCATCCTTGTGGGCGGAGCGGGCGGAGGCCGTGGCCAGATCGGTGAGCGTCTGACGGGCTTCGTCGTCCGAGGTCTCAAGGGGATTATGGGCAAGGGCGAATACAGTCATGTTCCAGGGCTCCTGCTAGCCCTTTAGGCGGTGACCGGCGGTTCGCTGTGCGACGGCTCACTGTCTTCTTGGACATTTGATTGGTTGGACTCTTCGTGAGTCTCCTCCCTGCTCAGGCCATGCATCCTTCAACCTTTTCATCAACGTGAATTTCCTTGGCTAGCCATAGGCCTTGCTGTCGCGCTGAGCGCTTCATCTCGATTCGAAGGTAAGAGTAATCACTGATGCTTTCCTCGCGGTGCCGTACTTTTCCCGTCGTGATGCTCACGTCGTAGAGTCTCGAATTATCTCGGCAGAAGTAGACCGTGGCGCTCTTCTTATTGCTGGGCATCTTTACACGCCCACTGAAGATTTGGATCCCCGTGATGCTAGCTTTGCCGTTGACGCGCTTCTTGATCTCTTCGTAGGCGTATTTCTGGGCACTTTCCAGGGTGTAACTGTAGAACTTGTACGCCGGGTCCTGTGCATCCTGGCGGAGAATCGCATAGTTGATAGACCGAAGGAAATTCTCTGCGTCGTTGAGCGCCGCTTTCTGTGCCGGATCGGACAGCTCTTCGCGAGCGAAGGCCATCCTGAGATCAGAGGGTAGGGTTATCTTCGGTCGGTCGATTGTGGCGAGCGAGCCCGTATTTGATGGGGACGGGTTTCTGGGGGTTGCTACAGGACTGCCGTCTTTGTCGTCGGCTTGAGATTTTTCATTACTTCCACTGCATGATGCAATCAGCACGGCTGTGGTTGTGATCAGCGTGGCAACGCTGAAGATCTTGCGGCGGCTCACTGGCCACTCCCGGTGGTGGTGGGCGTTCGTAGAAAAGATGATGCCAATGGAGTGGGCTGGGGCGTCGGCCGTGGCTCTCATGCTCGCGCGTGAGCACCTTGCGCGAATATGAGGGGGCTCGTCCCCCCAGCATTGGCCACAGTTTCAACGTCCGCGGTTGACGGACTGTATCTCCTGCACGGTGATCTCCCGGTCGTTGCCGAATGTGCCATCGGGGAGGTCTCCGCCCGCACCGCCCGTTCCAAGGGTCGGCGCTTCACTGCGGACTCTCCGTGAGGCATGGGTTCAGTCAAGGGCAATGACGGTATCCGTGGGGCGGACGGTTTCGCCACAGCGAACTTCCTTGCATGGCTGGGCAGATGGGAAGAAAACGGGGCAAGACAAGGGCGCTTGTCGCCCGATTGTGTCTGGACACGCGATGGCCCCGAGTGCGGGATGTGCGTTCGGGGTCGGTTGCGGGGTGCTATTTGCCGGGATTCGGGCGTTGCTTGCGCGACGAGGGTTCTGTGGTGGCGTGAGGTGGTCGTTCAGTTCTGGAACTCCTCGATGGGGGACTCGGGTGAGTGCCCCGGGTTCGTTCTCCATTAGGTCTCCGTAAGTTGTTGCGTGGCCCAAGAGGACGTTCCCGAGTCAGCTCAGGCTTGTTTGGCAAGCTCCTGGCGATCACCGGGATCGTGCGAATCTCGGTCCTTGCGGGGGCTGTTCGCACCTGTTCGGGACAGTGGGCGGCGCCAGCTGCGGAGTGTGGCCGACTGGGTTCGATGCCCCCACGGCAGCCGCTGTCCACCCTGAAAGCCTATTCTGAGTCGCTGGCGCGAAGGCCAAGTCGGCTATCGAGGGACAGGGGCAGGAAGGTCGTTTCGGGCGGCAAATCCGGATGACCTGGAGCATTTGGCGAAACTCCTGGACGGGCGTGGTGGGGTGGAGGACCGCCTTGACGAGGCCTTCACCCGAGCCGCCCAGTTGGGGGTGGGCGGGCATCTGGCGGCCCTGAAGCCCATGAGGTCCTGGACTCACAACGAGGCCCAGGATCTGCGTAAGCGCGCCACCATCGTGCGCCTCGAGAACGGCGACCCGATGGCCGGGCTGCTGTGGGCGGGGTTCACGGCGAAGGACCTTGAGAAGTACAAGGGCGAGGGGATCAAGCCGGAGACGCTGCTGCTGGCCAATTCGGTGGCGGCGAGCGACGATCCGAACGCGAAGGACCTGACGCGGCAGCCGGGGGAGAAGCTCGGCGACTATGTCGCACGGCTCGAGGCGCATGCGCTCTCGAAGATCCCTGGTCTGGAGCCGCACGAAGAGTCCCTCACCGAGATGATCAAATTCGGCGCCGACGCGTTCAACGTCGCGGCCGCAGCCCAGGTTGTCGGGGCGAACGGCTTCGCGGGAACCAAGGTGCTGCTGGGCAACGCGGTGAAGACCGGCAAGCTCGGGCCGATGAAGGCTGCCCTCGAGACACGGTGGACCGCGGCCGGCAGTAACTTCATCCTGAAATGGGCGGGCAGAGGGCTCAAGAACTACGATCCGCCGATCCGCTCGTTGTCCGCCCCCCGGAAGCTGGCTTCCCGGACAGCTGGGCAACATGGCCTCCCGGAGTCAGAGGTATCAAAGGGTCGCCAACGTGCCTCTTAGTTCCGGTTGGTTGGGTGACCGTTGGAGCAGCGGGTGGGACATGCTGCGCCGACGCGGCTTCATGAATGCCAAGTTGCTGGGCTTCACGCCGAATCAGGCCATCAACTTCTTCGCCGGGTCGGACGACATGGTCCGCCTCGCCGGGGTGACACACTCCGGGCAGCCAGTCACCCGCGCGGGCCAGGCCAGCCTGTTGAAGGTCGGGAAGGCCGGTGGGTTCAATGCGGCGGCGAAGACCGCAGGGCTGTGGCGAGGGGCCGGCCTCGTCGGGTCGGCGGGCGCGACGGCATTCTCGGTAGCCAATATCGCCACCATGGATCACGCGAAGGAGTGGGAGAAGAGCAAGGCCGGCTACCTGGCCAATTATGCGGAGGCCGGGTTCAACGCCTCCTTGACCATGGCGATGGTGGCGCCCAATCCCGTCACGATCGGTCTCGCCGTAGGGACCGGCATCGTCTATGGGGGACTGAAGGTCGTCGAGCACTGAGACGACATCACGGAAGGCGCCGGCAAGGCAGCCGACTGGGTGGGTGACAAGGCGAGTGACATCGGGAATGACATCGCCGACGGCGCCAAGGAGCTGGGCAGCGCACTCAACCCGTTCTACTAGTAGGGCTTGGTCAGGTCGGTATCGCTGTGGGTATGTCGCGGTGACAGGTGGGGCAGGCGCCGGTCCAGACCGCGAGGAGTAGCTGAAGTTCGCGGGCGACCTTGTAGAGGCTCAGGCCGACGCCGTCTCTTTTGGGGACCGGGTGATGCGCTGGAGGGTGCAGAAGGCGTGCGCGACGGAGACGAGGGTGACGTGGTGGTGCCAGCCTCGCCAGGTGCGGCCCTCGAAGTGGGCCAGGCCCAGGACCTGCTTCATCTCGCGGTAGTCGTGCTCGATGCGCCAGCGCAGCTTCGCGGTGCGCACGAGGGTGGCCAGCGGGGTGTCGGCGGGCAGGTTGGACAGCCAGAACTGGACGGGTTCGGGTTCGGTGGCGGGCCATTCGGCCAGCAGCCAGCGCACGGGCAGTTCGGGTCCGTCGGTGTTCTTGCGGATCTCGCGTCCGGCGGGCCTGATCCGCAGGGCCACGAACCGCGAGTACATCCGCTTCCAGCCGCTGCGGCCGCTGCCCGGGCGGGAGCCTTCCCGCCACTGCACCGGCTTCGCGGCCCGCTTGCCGGCCTCGATGACCAGCTTCTTCACGGCCTGGGCCGGCTCGGGGTAAACGGGCTGCGGCCGAGGCCCGCGACCGCCGTAGGGCGGGACGTGGGGCCTGGCTTCTTCCGGCTGGGCAGTGGTCGTGGTGGAGATGCCCACCGCGTAGTCAAGGCCGCGTTCCTCCAGGCCGAGGCGGAAGGCCGCGGCATCGCCGTAGCCTCCGTCGGCGACGACGAGGGGGACCTCGATGCCCCACGACCTCGTCTCGTCGATCATGTCCAGGGCCAGCTGCCACTTCTCGACATGGCCGACCTCTTCGGGGATGCCGCATTTCGTGCGGCGGGCCACCTTGGCCGGATCGGCCTTCGGGGAGGCGGGGTCCCAGCTCTCGGGCAGGAACAAGCGCCAGTCGACGGCCGCCGACGCTGCGTCGGAGGCCAGATGCAACGACACCCCGGCCTGGCAGTTGGTGACCTTGCCCGCGGTGCCGGTGTACTGCCGGGCCACGCACGCCGAGGCGTCCCCGTCCTTGAGGAAGCCGGTGTCATCGACGATCAGCGCCGTCGGCTTGACCACCTGCTGCATCCGCCAGGCGAGGCGGGCCCGCACATGCGCTGCCTCCCACGGGCTGGTGGTGATGAAGTGGGCCAGAGCCTGCCGGTTGCCGTCCTCACCCAGCCGGGCGGCCATCGGCTCCACCGACTTGCGCCGCCCGTCCAGCAACAGCCCCCGCAGATAGACCTCGCCCCACCGGCGCTGATCCGCCCGCGCGAACGGCTCGAACATCTCCGCCGCGAAGTCCTCCAGATCACACCGGACCGCGGCCAACTCCCCACCCAGCACACCCGCTCAACGACCCAACCGATCAAACGGACACGCCACCGGCGAATGAACCTGACCAAGCACTACTAGCAACGACGTCAGAGAAGCGACCGTAGGAATGAGCAGTAGTCGCCATGGAAACAAGCAGTGAACCCCTGAAGTTCGAGCTGCTGCCGTACAAGATCACCTCAAAAAAGGAGTTGCCCCAGGCCGGAGTCAAAGGAGATGTAGGGCATTTCGGATCCGTGACCGTGGAGCGCTGCCCGCTCTACCGGCCACTCGAAAAGGGAATGGAGACCGCTCGGCTGAGCGGTCCCGCCTTCCCGGAGACGACCTTCCGGGGAAAGCGCAGGTCGGGACAGCCTTCGCTGTTCAAGGCCGAACTCACCCTTGACGGCCGACGTGCGGAGCTGCGCTTCAACGCCCGGGCCCTGCGAAAGGGGGACAGGGCGCTGCGCATCGCGTACGAGGGTCGGGAGTACGTCTACTCCTCGGAGGAGCTGGGCAGTGTGAAGGTTCTGGAGAGAGAGGGCGTCCGGGTCTCGATTGAGCCCGGTCGGCACGTTCCGCCTGCCACGACCTTCAGCGCGGGCACGGCCACCGGCCCGGTTGACGCGGTGGACCTGGCGATCGCCATCGTGCTGGAGGAGGTGGACACTGAAGTCCTCACTCTGAGCGGCGCCGTGTTCTCGTCCCCATTCGCCCTGATGCAAAAATTCTCGGACCAGGCGGAGTAGCGGACTCTGCCAGGCCCCGTTCAGCGCAGGCTCAGCTCTTCCTTCTCCGGCAGCAGGTCGGTCAGCTTCCGCCAGATCTCCCCGGCCTCCGAGCGAACCAAGTGCAGGGGGCTTTCCGGGGTGACCTGGCCGGGGAGGATCGGCTCCTCCGGTTGCTCACGGATCCAGTAACCCCGGGGGCCGCAGTCCCAGACCGCCAGGCTGCGAAGCATCGGCGCATGCTCGCCGTCGTGCTGTCCGTCCCAGGCGACGGTGACACGCCAGTACGAGTTCAAGGCGAGCACCAGCTCCGTCAGAGTGGCCGCCATCTCCTCGGAGGTGCCAGCCTCGGTGAGCTCTTTGTGGATCGCAGCCTGGTCCTCCTCAAGTTCTCCGGAGGGAGCAGACAGAATCGCGAAGGCGGCATCCAGCGACTTCATGGTCGATACGACGCGGGGCGTCGGCGGCTGCTCGTCGGCACCACGGCGCAGATGGACCATGCGGGCGAGCTCGAAGACGAGCGTGCTCGGTTCGACCGGGATGTACTCCGACTCCTCCTCGCCCGGCCAGCCTTCGTGCGCGATCACCGTGCTCTGACCGACGATGATGCCGTGGTGCACGGGGCCGGGCTCACCGGTGATCTCGACACTGATGTTGAGGACGGGGGCGTCCAGCGCCTCCACCAACTCACGCAACAGCGGTGAGAGTTGCTCCTCCTGGCCGACCAGACCCAGTTCCTGCAACTCTCCGAGGGACGGGAAGAGCTCCGGGCTCGGCGTCTCTCCCTCGGCGAGACGGGCGAGTACCCGGACGTGGCGATCGGCAAGGCGCAGGCGGGACCTTGAGCTGTCGTACGCGGGCATGAACCAATCCTCCGCAGGTGGGGGTGGCATGAGGCCAACCCAACGGGGGATCGTGGCGGCCTAGAAGGCCGATGAAGATCTTGGTGAGGGGTTGTCCGGCCGTCGGGCCGGACAACCCCTCCGGTCATGCACCGGCCGGTGCGAGGTGCCAGGTACCACGGGTGTGGGTGAGTCCGAGGTTGATCAGTCGGCGGAGGTTGAGGGCGGCGGCCCGGGTGTGGAGCCAGGTGTCGTTCTTGATGGTGCCGCGGTAGCGCAGGCGCCGGTTGCCGTGGTGGACGAGCCAGGCGACGGCGCGTTCGACCGGTGGGCGCCAGCGGCGGTAGTCGGCCTGCCAGCCGGGGTCGGTGGCGGCCTGGCGGCGGGCGGCTGTCTGGAGGTCGTGGTGCGGGCGGATGGTCAGGGTGCGTCCGGCCTTGGCTCTGGTGCACTGCTCGCGCAGGGGGCATCGGGTGCACAAGTCCCCGAAAGAGGCTTTGCGTTGGTGGTGCCGGCCGCCGGGGTCGGACAGGGCCACGGCGTGTCCGGCCGGGCAGGTCACGACGGCGGCCGTGGTGTCGATGGCGAAGTCGTCGACGGTGAAGCCGCCGGGGACGGCAGGCCGCAGCGGGGCGGGCTTGAGGAACAGCCGGTGCCCGGCCTCGTGGAGGGTCTGGCGGACATCGCCGGTGGAGTAGGCGGTGTCGCCGAAGGTATCGAGCGGGGTGTCCTCGTCGGCGAGCAGGTCCAGGCCGACCGCGGCCTCGTGGTGCTCGGGCCCGGCGCCGGGTCTGAGGGCGACGGCGGTGTATAACCCGGTCTCGGGCTCGACGGCCAGGTGGGCCTTGAAGCCGTCCTGCTGGTGGCTGCGGGTCTTGTGCACGTGCCGGGCTTCCGGGTCGACGGTGGAGACCATCCGGTTCGGGGCGGTGCCCCGGGTGATGCGCCAGCGGCCGTCACGGCCGTCGGAGTCCCCGGCGGGCTCGACGTCTTGTCCTGCGACCAGGGCCAGGATGCCCACCGCGTTCGCGGCTTTCTCCCCGAGTTGCTGTTCGGGCAGGTGGCCCAGCAGCCGCAGCGCGTCGGTGACCAGCGCGTCGACCAGGCCGGCGCGGGCCTGCTCGTCGTTCCAGGCGATGCGGGGCTTGCCCGGGTCGGTGTAGTCGTGCGCGCTGCACTGGGCAGCGGCGACCTCGGCCGCTGCGGGGACTTCGCGGATCACCGCGCGGACGGCGGCGATGATCTGGGTGACGGTGTCCTGGGTGGCGACCGCGTCGTCCAGCACGGTGGAGTCCAGCGCCCGGCGGTGCTTGCCCTTCAGCACGCCGGTGGCCTTCACGACCTCGCGCACGGCGTCGAAGATACGGTTCGGGCGGGTGGAACGGGCCAGCCGGCGGCGGAAGTAGGCCAGCAGCGACGGGTCGAACGCCATGTCGTTGAGGCCGAGCCCACAGGCGGCCTTCCACCACAGGTCGCACCGCAGTTCCTGGACCGTCTCGAAGTCCGACAGCCCGTGCAGGGCCTGCAAGGTGATCGCGGCGGCCAGGATCTGCGGCGGCATGCTCGGCCGCCCGTTCGCCGACGGATACATGTCCGCGAACATCTCAGCCGGAAACAGCTCTCCGCGGTGCTCGGCCAGGAACGCGAACACGCTCCCGGCCGGAATCAGATCCCGGCATGTCTCCCACACGTCCGGCCCGACCATCTCGCCGACCCACTCGCCCATCGCCACACAACGAGTCTGGCCCTACCGCTCACACGGCAGGGCCAGAACCCAAGATCTTCATCGGCCTTCTAGTAGGACTCCGTTAGGTTGCTCTGGCTCTTGGGTTCTGGCTGGTGGTGGACGTTCTGGGCAGGGGGCGGTGGCAGGTGGTGCAGGTGCCGGTCCAGCAGTTCAGCAGGTCTTGGATGGCGTCGA
>NZ_JAAKZX010000101.1 GCF_011045025.1 Streptomyces ureilyticus | reverse complement strand
AAGAGACAGCCATAGCGGTCGGGGCCCCTCTCTCTGCGCTCGCCGTGCTCAGCAGTAGACCGACTGGATCTGCAGGTACGACTCCAGGCCCTCGGGCCCGAGTTCACTGCCCAGCCCGCTCGCCTTGACGCCGCCGAAGGGAGCGACGGGGTCGGGAAGGTAGCGGTTCACACCGATGGTGCCGGTCCGCACGCGCCGGGCGACGGCCGCTCCCCGCTCGGGGTCCGAGGTCCAGACGGTGCCGCCGAGGCCGTAGTCGGAGTCATTGGCGATATGGACGGCGTCTTCGACGTCGTCGTACGGGATCACGCAGAGCACGGGCCCGAAGATCTCCTCCTGCGCGACGACGAAGCCGTTGTCGACGTCGGCGAAGACCGTGGGCTCCACGAACCAGCCCTTGTCCAGGTCGGCGGGGCGTCCACCGCCGGTGGTGAGGCGGGCGCCTTCGCTGCGCCCCTTCGCGATGTAGCCCTCGACGCGGTCCCGTTGCTGCGGGGTGGCCATCGGACCGATGAGGGTGCGCTCGTCCAGTGCGTCCCCCACGGGCAGGGTGCGGACCAGGTGGGTGACCAGGTCGACGACCTCGGTGTAGCGGCTGCGGGGGGCCAGGATGCGGGTGCTGAGGAAGCATGTCTGGCCGTTGTTCGTCAGCGTGGCGGCGACCAGGTCCTGCCCGATCCTCGCCGGGTCCAGTACGGCGTCGTCCAGGACGATGCCCGCCGACTTGCCCCCGAGTTCCAGGGTCACCGGGCGCAGCAGCCGGCCACAGGTCTCGGCGATGGCCCGGCCGGCCGCCGTGGAACCGGTGAACGCCACCTTGTCCACCCCGGGGTGGGACACGAGATGAGCACCGGCCTCGCGGCCGCCCGGCACGACATTCAGCACTCCAGCCGGGACACCGGCCGCCTCGGCCGCCTCGGCCACGAGGAACGAATCGAGCATGGCCTCCGGGGAGGGCTTGAGGACCACCGTGCACCCGGCGGCCATCGCCGGTGCGATCTTGAACATGGACAGCACCTGCGGGTAATTCCACGGCACGATCGCCGCCACGACCCCGACCGGAACCCTGCGCACCTCCACCGAGCCACCGAGCAGCCCGGCCCGTACCTCGGTGAAGGCTGTCGTGCGGGCCAGCCCGGCGTAATAGCGCAGCACCGCGGTCGGATAGCCGACCTCCAGCTGCCGGGCCATGCTGATCGGCAGACCGTTCTGGCTGCTGACCAGCGTCGCGATACGGTCCGCCCGCGCTTCGAGTTGCGCGGCGAAGCGCTCCATGACGTCGGCGCGGCGCTCCGGTTCCCAACTCGCCCATCCTCCGGGCTCGTCGCAGGCCCGGCGCGCGGCGTCGACCGCGCGGTCGACGTCCGCCTCCAACCCTTCGGGCACGCTGCCGAGAGCGTCCTCCGTGCTCGGGTTGACAGCGGTGATGAGACGGCTGCTGGAGGGCCGTACCCACTCCCCGCCGATGTAGAGCTGTTCGTAACGATGGTCCATCAGTACTCTCCTGGGCGATCCGGCACCCGCTCCGGAATCGGGTACGGGGCTTTCCTCGACCCTCGCCCGATCCACCGGTCGGTGCGTGCCGGTGGGTGCACGGGTAGTCACCAGGGAATGCATGGACGCGAACGACGCCGTCACGTCTCCGCGACCTGAGTTCGCACCGCGCTGACAAGCTGCCTTCGCCTTGGACCGGCCGATGGCCTGGCTCACGACTCGCCGGGCAGCCCCGCTCTTGGTGGCCTCCGCCCCACAGAGTGTGGGATGCCTTTATGGCCTGTTCACCGGAGATGGGGACCCGCAGCCCCGAGCCGGATCGGCGGTCCCCCCCCCCAGCAGCACACGCCACCGCGCCCGTGGAGTCGAAGATGAACTCCAGCATGGGCCGGGGGCGGTCGAGCGCGACCTGCTTCTGGTCGGGCGGGGACGTGGGGTGGACGAAGACGGGCGTGCACCTGCGGTTCAGCTCTTCGAGCAGGCGTCCCAGGAGCGGGTTCCCGAGGTACATGCCGTGCGCGTTGGTCTTGAACGTGACCCCGTCGCTGCCGAGCTGGTCCATGGCGTGTGCGTCGGTCGCCGGCTGGATCCGAACCCAGCGGCTGGAGCGCTGTGCGCGCGACCTGGCAGACCCCGAATACCGGCGCCAGGCCCCCAGGGCCGCCCGCCGGGGCGGGTGGCCACCAAGTCACGGCCGGAGCGGTCACTGACAGTGGGGAGCGGTGCGTTGCCGGTCAGGAACGGGCGGGCCGAGGCCGGAAGTTCTGCCTCGGCCGGGCCCATGAGTCCTGCGGTCGCTCACGACGGCGGCCGTCACCGGGTCCTCCGAGGACCGAAGTAGGCGAGTGCCGCGCCCGCCACCAGCGCCACTCCCTGGGCCATCAGCTGCCAGAACGTCGGCACACCCAGCAGCGTGAGCCCGTTCTGCAGAGCGCCCAGGAACAGCACGCCGAGCAACACGCCGAAGACCGAGCCGGAGCCCCCGCTGAGGGCCACCCCGCCGAGCAGCACGGCGGTGAGCACCGTCAGTTCGAACCCGGCACCCGAGGTCCCGGAGACAGCACTGTCGAGCACCGACGCCCTGATGGCCCCGGTCAGCGCCGCCGCGGCTCCGGTGATCACAAACAGGAGGAACGGGATGCGACGAGTGTTTATACCGGAGAGATAGGCGGCCTCCCGGTTGACCCCGATAGCGAACACATGCCGCCCGCCCGGCGTCAAAGCCAGGAACATCGCCCCTGTCACAACTACGAGCGCGGCGATGACGACAGGCGCGGCGACCCCGGCGATCCGGGCACCTCCCAGCCAGGCGAAACCCGTTCCGAAGTCACTCAGCGGCAGCGGAAACAGCTGCTGCGCCAGCCCCCGTACGGCGGTGAGCATGCCCAGCGTCACGATGAACGCCGACAGCCCGAGATAGCAGCACAGGATCCCGTTCACGGCACCGACCGCCGCGCCGACTGCCAGCCCACCGAGCACGGCCACTGCGGGAGACTGCCCTTGCGTCCCCGCGAGCCAGCCGGCCGCCAGCCCGCCGAGGGCGAGCGTCGAACCGACCGACAGATCGAGGTAGCCGCTGATGACCAGCAGGGCCAGTGGCACGGCGACGATGGCTGTGGTGGCCGCGTCGGTGGCGATCCCCCGCAGATTCGCTGCGTCGAGGAAACTGCCTGTGGACAGCTGGAAGACCAGCACCATCAGGGCGAGCACGATGGTCAGCGGATGGCGCTGAACGGTTGTCAGACCCCTCGTCCCGAGCACGCGCGGGCTCTGCGGTGTTCTCGGGGCCGTGTCGGCTGTTGTGGTGCTCATGCTGCTCCTTCTGCGGGGGTGTCGTGGACGGCCGACAGCAGGGCCTCTTCGGTGAGTTGGGCACCCGCCAGCTCACCGATCACCCGTCCGCGGGCCACAATCAGACAGCGGTGGGCGAGCGCCACGACCTCCTCGGGATCGCTGGAGGCGAAGAGCACCGCGGTCCGCTTCTCGGCAGCGAGTCCGGCCACCACTCGGTAGATCTCCTGGCGGGCCCCGACGTCCACGCCCTGGGTCGGCTCGTCGAGCAGCAGGACATTGGTCCTGCTGCGCTCGTTGACCCAGCGTCCGAGGACGAGTTTTTGCTGATTGCCCCCGGAGTAGGCCGCCGCGGGCAGCTTGGGCCGCGCCGGACGCAGACTGACAGCCGCAGCCACCGCGTCGAAGGTCCGCCGCTCGGCCCTGACGGACCGCAGAACTCCCCGCGCGAGGGAACGTAGGCCCGGAAGCAGCACGTTGTCCTGCGCGGTGAGTGTCGCGAACAGTCCCTGGGCACGTCGGTCCGCGGGCACCAGGGCGATCCCGGCGGCCAGTGCCTCGGCGGGCCGAGCAGGTGCGACGGCCCTGCCCCCGAGCCGCACACTCCCGGCCGACTTGTGTCGTCTGCCGAACAGGGTCTCGAGGATGCGCGTACGACCGGACCCGATGAGTCCGTACATCCCGACGATCTCGCCTTCGGCGACGTCGAACCCCACCGGCCCGAACCCGGCCCCGGCCAGCCCCTCCACCGTCAGGCCGGGGTGACCGGCCGTGGCCGCCGCCGGGTCCGGGGCCTTGTCATCCACGACTGAGGCCGGGTCCCGGTGGGGGACCGAGGACGGGCCGTCCGGCACCGACCGGCTCGGAACAGCTGGACGTCCCGGCGCCGACGACCCTGCGGGCGGAGTGACTTCGGAGTTCCGGGGTCCGGACCGGGCGTCGAGGGCCCCGGACCCGCCGCTCGCCTCGGGACGGCTTTGTGGACCGGCGCTGTCGTCGGACGGGCCGTGGCCCCGCTCGGTCGCTCCTGCGCGGCCGGGCCGGGGCGGCGGACTGCCGCTTGCCCGCCCCATGATCGTGGTGACCAGTTGCCTGCGGCTGTGTCCCGACGCCGTCGAGTGGTAGTCGACCCGCCCGTCGCGCAGCACGGTCACCGCGTCCGCGAGCCGTTCCACCTCCGACAGCAGATGCGTGACGTAGACGATCGCCAACCCTTGGGTGCGCAGGTCCTCCACACGGGCCGCCAAGGCGTCGCTCTCGGCGCCGGACAGCGCGGCGGTGGGTTCGTCCAGGACGAGGACCGAGGCGTTGCGGCTGAGAGCCTTCGCGATCTCCACCAACTGCCGCTGGCCCATCGGTAGGCCACCGACCCGGTCGCGGGGCGCGCAGCCGGCGGCGACCCGTTCCAGCAGCCCAGCGGCGAGCGTCTCCTGAGCGCGGCGGTTGACCGCGCCGTACCGGATCCGCTCCTGGCCGAGGAATATGTTCTCGGCGACCGTGAGCGAGTCGACGACGCTCAGCGTCTGGAAAATGATCGCCACACCCGCCGCGATGGACTCGCGCGGGTTCAGCCGCGCGTAGGAGGTGCCGCCCACCTCGATCATGCCCGCGTCCGGCGCGAACGCGCCGCCGAGACACTTGATCAGGGTGGACTTGCCCGCACCGTTGTGGCCGAGCAGGGCGTGGACCTGACCCGCCGGCACGGTCAGGTCCACGTTGTCGAGGGCCTTGGCACCGCCGAAGGACTTGCTCAGCCCTCGGATCCGCAGATTCGCCACCGTCATGGGAAGGGCCTACGCGCTCTGGGCGAGCAGCGCGTCGATCTTCGCGCCGTCGCTCCGCCGGAGCAGGGTGATCGGCACATTCACGCTCGGATTCGGCTTCCCGGCGGCGACCGCGCGCGGTACGTCGACGACGGCGGAGGCGATGTCCTTCAGCGCGAGGGCCGCGGAGGCCCGGTAGAAGGTGCCCTCCTTGATCGCGAGAAGGGAGGGCGTGGAGCCGTCCTGGCCGCCGACAAAGGTCTTGGCGTCGTCCTTCTTTCGTCCCGCCTGCTGGAGCGCTTTGAAGCCGCCGTACGCGCCCGAGTCCGTCACCCCCAGAATGATGTTGAGATCGGGGTGCTTTGCCAGGATCGCGTTGGACTTCGACAGAGCCGTGTCCGGATCGATGGCCTGCTCTTCGGCGACCACGTCGACGCCGGGCGCGAGCTTGGTGAAGGCGTCGATCATGCCCTTGGTACGCTCGCGGCCCAACTGGATGGTGCTGTCGGTCAGGAACGCGATCTTCCCCTTCCCGCCGAGCTCCTCCTCGGCCCATTTCGCCGCCGCCTCGCCCAGGAGCGTGCCGCCCTCCAGGAAGCTGAACTGGATGTCCGCGCTCTGGTTCTCCAGCGAGCCGCCGTAGGTGACCCAGATCAGCCCTGCGTCCAGCGCCTGCCGGGCGATCTTCTCGGTGGCCTCGAAGATCATCGGGAACGACACGATCGCAGGCACTTGCTGGGCGATCCAGGCATTGAGATTGGTGGCCTGGGCGTCGGGATTGCTCGCGTCGTTCGTCGTCGCCAGAGAGATGTCGTGCTTTTGGGCGGCCGCCGTGGAGAGCTTGACGAGGCTGGCGTAGAGCGGGAGTTGGGTGTACGGGTAGTCGAAGCCGATCTTGGCGAGGTTTTGGACGGCCGTCGGAGAGCCGCTGTCGTCCTTTGCCGAGGCGGCTGTTGTTTCCTGCGGGCCCGCACAGCCTGTGGCGGCCAGGGCGGTGGCCGCCATCGCCCCGCCGGACCAGGCCAGGAACTGTCTGCGTGAAGCGGGGGCGGAAAGGGGCGGCTTGACCATTGCAGGACCTCCGAGATGGGTGGATGCCCCTCCTTGTGATGCGGCACGATGCGGGGCGTGCGGGTGACATTAAGTCGACGGGCCCTGCCGCCACATCGGCAGAACAACCGATACGCGCGGCTTGTCCGGCGCCCCGCACCAGCTGCGCCCGCACCACCTCGGACCGTGTCAGACGCGGTTGGTTTGCGGAGTGGCGTAGAGCAGCGCGGGGCTGCCGCCTGACCGAGAAAGGCCCGATAGGGGCGCACGGCACGTCCGTGATCATGGGCCACACCAGCGGGATCGGCGGGGATTCACCCATGACACCGGTCGCGGTGACGGGGAAGGGGTCGATGCGGAGCAGCAGCGGGCGCGGCACCAGCGGCAGTCGGCACTGCGCACGGCCGTCGCGGACTGCACGGCCAGGAGCCGACGCCTGGTCCGGAACCTGGAACAGCTGGAGCGGCCCGACCCGGGCCTCCTCCACGAGATCGCGGCACGACATACCGAGCTGCGGGCGCAGCAGATGGACCTTCAACAGCAGCTCATCACCGAGATGAACAACGAGGCAGGCGAACACGAGCGGTACCGGGAAGGAGTGCGCGTACCACTCAGTCAGGTTCCGGTGACAGCAGCCCAGCTGTCGCGTCTGCCGGACGAGCTGTCCCGGCCGCTCTTCGACGCCCTGCACCTGAAGGTTCGCTACGACGGCCATACCGGCGATGCCTTGTGCGGGATGGTCCTTCCCTTCGCCGTCACGAACGACGCGCCACACCGGACCCCGGAGAGCGAGGCTCGCGCCGTCCGCTGCGAAGTCGCTGTCGCAGACGGTGCGGATTTCGCAGCGCTGCAAGAGCGGCAGCTGCAGGCGATGGCGAGGGTGCTGGCCTGGCTGGCGGACCGAGGGGGCGGCGCATAGACGCGGTCGCGACGACGCGCACGAAGCCGTCAAGAAGGAGCGAACTCCCTGATCAGCTCGTATGGCAGAGCGTGACGGAAGTGCTTGCTGCCAGCTACCCCGTATGGTTCGAATCTGCGCACGTCGCCAATGGCGTCCCAAGATCGCTGAGGCCCGCCCCTCACCTGCGGCAATGCCATGTGCGGGCATGCTGCAGACGAGAGGTGATCCTCCTCCGCGGCTGACTTGCTGTGCACCAGAGGAAGTCCCGCAGGCAGGGCCCATGTCGGCCCTGACCTGCGAAAACACGTTGATGTGATCTGGTGCCCCCGGCGGGGCCACATGCAGATAGTTGCAGGGCACACCAGCGGGTTCTTGTTGGGCGGCTGGTGGTGGAGGGGCGGTTTCGTCCTGCGGCCTGGGATGGGTCGGTGTGATGGGCGACTCCGACGTGGGGTCGGTCCCGGGCGAAGGTCCGCGCCGGGCGGCGAGGGGCGAGTCGCCTGATCTTGATGCGTGGCTGCGGTGTGGCTGTGCGTTGGTGGTCGCGCGGGTTGCGGCGTATGCCTCGTACGTCCATCAGCGGGATTTCGCTCTGCAGGGTGGCGCGGATGAGGTGAGCGCGTCGTTGTGGCCGCTGTCGGTGGATGGTTTGTTGCTGCTGGCGACGGTCGGTCTGCTGAAGCCCTCCGGGGGTGGTGGCCGTCGGGCACGGTACGTCGTGTGGCTGGCTGTTGTGCTGGGGATCGTGGTGTCTTTTGGCGGCGAATATCGCGGCCGCGCCGGTGCTGGCCTGGAAGCCGGTGCTGGTGGCCGGGTGGCCGCCGGTCGCGCTGCTGCTGTCGGTGGAGTTGTTGGCGCACCGGCCGGCGGGTCAGGCGCAGACGGAGTCTGGTGGTGGGGACGATACCGAGGGCGGTGTCGGCCGTGATCGCGCTCGGGACGATCCGCTGCTGGAGCGGGCCCGGCGCGTGGACGCCCGGCACAGGGAGCTGCACCAACGCCCGGTCTCGGCCGAGTCGCTACGTAGGGAACTGCGGATCGGCGCGGACCGGTCGAGGCAGTTGGTGGCGCTGGTGCGTGCGAGCCGTAACGGCAGCGTTCGAGGTTGAGGACCAAGCGGATTCGGCGTTGGTGTGCCCCACGCAGAACCGCCGGGAGGACCGGTGGCGTTGTTGCTCACGCCATGCACGTGCTCGCCCGGCGGCGCGTCGTCTTTGGGTTTCTTCGGCGGGGCGCTGACCTGGGCGGGGAACGCGTTGGCCAGGCCCCGGTAGCCCTTGTCGACCTCCGCCTTGGCCTTCGGGTGCCAGCGGAACTGTTGAGCGATGCCCTCGGTACGAACGGCCGTCTGGTCGTGCATCCGGCCGGGCCGGACCACTCCGCTGAACAGGGTGCGGTCTTGTGCGTCGCTGAAGGTGGTGGTCTTGATGGTGTTCTGCTTCTTGCTGCCGGAGACGAACGCCTTGCTGCCGGAGACGAACGCCTTGCGGCCGGGGCGGCCCGCGCGGGCGAGGGGCCTGCACCACGCTCACTGTCTCCTGCGTGATCACCAGCTGCGAGAGTGTCTCCCGTTCGTCCTCAAGTCGATCGGTCAACTCGGCGACCCACCCTTGGAGTTCCTCCACCTGGACGCGGTGAGGGCGGGTGACCCACTGGCTGGTCGGTGATCCGGCTCTCGGGCCTGGATTCGGTCGTTACCGTGCGATGGCGTGGAGGACCGAGTCGCCGATCGGGCCCAGCCAGGCCGCGAACGACGACAGCACCCCGGCCAGAGCCCCGCCGGCGGTGACCACCGCGCCCGCTGAGGCCAGCAGGCTGGTGATCCTGACCAGGCGCTGGGCCACGGTGGGACGGTCGGGCGCTGGGGAGCCGAGCTCGGCGTTCAGGTATGCGACCTCGCCGTTTACCTGCCGGGCGATGTCGGGCGGGAGGCTCACCCGCTCGAGTTCGGCGCACAACGTGCCGAGCAGGGCCCGGGGGTCCGCCGCGGCGGTGAGGTGTCCTTGCTGGCCGCCGTGGATGGTCTGGTCACCCGTGACGTTGTTGATGCTGCCGCCTTGTTGGTTCCCGATGTTGAAGGTCACCGGAGGTCCTCTCACATGCGTCAGTAACGGCGCGACGCCGCCACTTCGTACGAACGTCGACGGGATGCGGTGACGATGTGCATCACCAGCCCGATGACCATCAGGAAAATACCGAGGAGTGCGGCCGCCCAGCCGAAAAGGAATACAGGTATGCCGTTGATCTGGGTTCCCAGAACGTCCTCTGGAGTGGGCCACTTGTCGGGATCATCGGGTATGGGCTCGCCGATTCGGCCCATGAAGCGCAGGATTCCCCAAGCGAAGTAGGCAAAGCCACTCGTGAAGATTGCCAAGCCGAGCAGAATGAGTCTCTTGGCTCTGGTGCGGGCCGCGGCGATCTGCTGGAGGAAGCTCTCCCGTCTTTGGTCGATGTACTGATGTCCGCCGACGTTGTTGATGTGCGCGCCGTGCTGCTGCCCTACATCGAACCGAGGAGCGCGGTTCACCACCGGCACACGGTTTACCACCGGCATCAGCGCGGTGCCCTCGCCGGCCCGGCCCCTCTGGGGGGTGCCGTCCGGGTCGTCGTACCGGATGCTCACGTTGCCCACAGTGAGGACGTCACCGTTCTGCAGCGTCCAAGGGGATTGCAAAGGCTCGTTGTTCACCTGGGTGCCGTTGGCGGAGCCGAGGTCCTCCAGCACCACGTATCGGCCTGAGCGGCTCAGTGCGGCATGTGTGCCGCTGACGTACGGGTCGTCGAGGCGGATGTCGCAGCCGGGATCCCGGCCCAGGATCGACCGGACACCGGTCAGGTGGAGAGTGGAGCCGCTCAGGTGTGGAGGATGCGTGAAGGTGAGTCGGGGATCTGAGCTACCGGATGGATAACTCGTCATGATCCCACCCCCGTTGGGACGAGATGGAGAAACTAGTCTAGTCCCGGAGGGGGTTGAGTAAGTCACGCAGAAGCGAGCTTTCTACAACATAAGTCGCCATGGCGCGAGGGTTGGGCAGTCGGCCTGTCAACCCGATGGGCTCTGTGGTGAGTTGATTGACGGTGTCGCTGAAGGGTGGGCTGCCGGACCGGTCAATTCTCCAGCTACCCGACTCCATCAGACCCGGGCAGACCACCTCCACCAGACCCGGAGCTCTTCACCGTTCGTGGGTACCTACGCCCTGAGTCCCCAGACGGAAAGACAGGGATGCGTAACGCACGCCAGTCATGTTGATCAACGATCCTGAAGATCTCATCATCCACGGGCTGCGGAGGCGATCGCTATTTCTCAAGCGGTTGGGTTCGGGGCGTCATGAGACGTGGGTCATGATTCTCGGCATCAACAGGAAGACCTGGCCGCCGCCCCAACTCTCTGGATAGATCCGGGGACGACGTCGTGGCACTCTTAAGGCCGCTGAGGCGGCTGAACTCGGTCCGCGTGGACAGCGCTGCTGGTACGACTGGCCGGTTCATCTACGTGGGACATGCGGAACCGGACCTGGTCCAACGGCACGCCATCCAGCTGCTTCGCGACTATGGGCCCGCCCGCTGGCCAAGGCACCCGGCCCATCAGTGCGTTGGAGGGGGTCAGTTGCATCTCGTCCCAGAGGAGCCGTACGTACTGCTCGACTTGTCTGCGGGCCTCCACGACATTGCCTTCAGCCAGGTGGATTTCGACCAACGCGGCACGGGCTGATTCCTGTAGGGGTTCCGCGGTGATCGCCGTGTAGGCGGCGTTGAGGGCCGGCACGAAACGACCAAGCCGGCGCAGCCGGTGTGACAGCGCCACGAGGGCGTGAATCCGGACCTGGCGGATGCGTTCCCGTTCCACGATCAGCCAGTCCTCCTCCCAACCCGGCAGGAGGTCTGCGACGAGGCCTGTGGTCGCCGTGTCGTCCGGTTCGAGGTCGCTGTCCTCGTTGAGCAGACGTCCGGCTTGGCTCAGGCTGCGCTCGACGTCTACTTCGACGAGTGCGTCGAGGTAGACGTGAGCGCGGTCGGCGTGCACGAGGCGGTCGTCTGCCTGTCGAATCCGCCAGATCGCCGTGCGCAGGCTCGCCTGGGCGCGTGGGCGCGGGCCGTCGCACCAGAGTTGCTCGGCCAACGCCGTGCGGTGCTGCGTCATGCCGGACGGGCGCGACAGTGCCAGGAACGCCACCACCCGCTGGGCGTGGGCCGGTAGCTCGACTTCGTGTTGCCCGATGTTGAGCCGGAAGCCGTTGAGGAGGTGAACCAGCATGGGAGCAGAGCAGGTTGCGGAATTGGGCCAGGGAGAGTGCGGCATGTGCATCTCCTCCGCGTAGTTCGCGGACCCTATCCTCGCACCGTGTGAGGGAGCGTCAATCCATCGTAAGCGTCTACACGTTGATGGAAGCGAGACGGACCGTCCGGATACTCGCGGTCATGGAATCCCAGCCATGGCGCGTCGTTGTCGTACGGGCTTGGCTGCACGACGGCAAGGTGGTCGCCGCACTGCTCGTGGGGGCCGAGCCGGGTTCGCCTGTGCCCGTGCGGCGTATCGCGGCAGGCTCGGTGGAGGAGGCCTGTGCCGTCCTCGCCGCCGTTCTCGGAGAATTGACGGAGGATCCTACGGATCCGGAGACGACCGGTTGACTCGGCACGCTACGGACGTCCTGCACGCTGTTGTCCACCTCCGCATCGGAGGGCAAGGAGGCAGGGCGATGGACGTGTTGGCCACGAGCCCGACCGCACCCGAACTGCAGTCCCCGTTCGCGGGTTTCGCCGGCCTGTCGGCGGACCCTGTCGGCGAGGGCGAACGTCCACAGCCGGCGACCGGGGTGGTGATCGACTCGCCGTTCGGCTCGGGACTGCACACCGAGGAACCTGAAGCGGGCGATGACGTGCTTACCGAGTTCCTCGGCGAGCTTGCCGACGACGAGTTCGAAGACGCCGTGGCTCAGCTCGTGGATGATGCCGCCGCAGCGCACCTGCAGGGTGAGACGGCGTGGTCGGCCGGGGAGGGCTCCCAGGCCGGGTTGCAGAGCTGGGCCGAATCGCTGGCCGAGCAGTCCGATCGGCTGCTCGACGGCATCACCGCCCGCCTGGAGCACGAGAATCTCACCGCCATGCCGGCGCGCGACCTTGACGCCCTGCTGGAGTCGCTGGCCCCGGCTCTGGAGCCGGTCGGGTCCCGCGAGGTCGTGTTCGAGCAGTTCCTGGGAGGTCTGCTGAAGAAGGCGGGCAGCCTGGTGAAGGGCGTCGTCAAGATCGCGAAGAAGGGGATCAGCGCGGTCTCGAAGATCCTGCCGATCGGGATATTGCTCAAGAAGCTCGGCGGTCTCGTCCGGCCGCTGCTCGCGCGTGTGATCAAGTCGGCGATGAACCGCCTGCCCGCAGCCGTGCGGCCCATCGCGGAACAGATCGCGAAGAAGCTGGGCGTCGCCGGTGGTGTGGGTGCGGCCGACGCCGCCGCCGGCGTGACCGGTACCAGTGACACGGAGCCGTCGGCCGCCTCCCAACTGGCCGGCGAGTTCGACCGCAATGTGGTCGGTCTGCTGCTGGCCCCCGACGAGATCGCGGCGGACGGCGTGCTCGCGGAGGCGGCAGCAGACGCCGAGGCCGACACGCCCGACCCGATCGGTGAACTCGACGTGGCCCGCCGCGAACTGGGCCGACGGCTCACCGAACTCCCCGCGGGCTCCTACCCGAAGCCGGAGATCCAGCAGTTCCTGCCCGTCGTGATGGCGGCACTGCCGTTGATCAAGCTCGGCCTCAAGATCATTGGTCGGCAGCGGGTGGTCGACTTCATTGCCGAGCGCATCGCTGATCTGCTGCGCACCATGGTCGGACCCGGCCCCGCCAAACAGATTGCCCGCCCGATCGTCGACGTCGGCATGAAGCTCATCGGCCTCGAAGTCCCGCCAGAGGCCGAGACCGACGTTGCCGGGGAGGCGCTGGCCGCCACGGTGGAGACGACGGCGCGGCGGGCGCTCGCGCTGCCCGCCGCGGTGCACGACGACCGGTTGTTGCTCGACGCCGCCGTGCAGCAGTTCTTCGCCGAAGCCGCCGCCGTCCACCTCCCCGGCAGGCTGCTGCGCGCCGACCTGCCCGAGCGGGAGTCGGAGCACGAGAGCGGGGTGTGGGTGCTGATGCCGAGGTCGGCTGCCCCGCGCTATCGCTTCCTCAAGTACACACGGCCGCTCGAGATCCAGGTCAGCAGGCAGGTGGCACGGGCGGTGCCGTGGTCCGACGGCGGGACCCTGGAGTCGCACCTGCTCGACCGCGGCGTACGGCACTGGCCCACCACCGCCGAGGCACACCTCTACGAACTGCTCCCCGGAGGCCACCTCGGGCACCTCCGCCACGACGACACCCTCCGTGGCGTCGCCGGAGAGGCGGAAGGCATCGCCGAGGAGATGACACCCCTCACACCGGAGATCGCCGGGCTGCTGCTCGGCGAGCCGGGCCTGGGCCGGTCCGTGCCGGGACGCGGCGGGGCGGCCCGCCCGGGCGCCGCTCCCGGCCGCCGGTTCGTCCGGCTGCGGCCCAAGGGGCGTGCGGCAGGCCGCATGGCAGGTCGGGCCGCCGGGCCACGCGCACGGGTCGGCGTGCACATCGACTCCGCCGCCACCCCGCCGCGGCTGAGGGTCGCCCTGCGGCTGAGTGAACGACAGGCCCAGGAGATGCTGGACCTGCTGACCAGGGCCGAGGGCCCGGACCTTCCCGGCGCGCTGCGCAAGGTGCAGCAGGTGCACAAGAGTTCTCTTGTGTCCCGGCTTACCGGCCAACTGGTGAAGCGGTCTCTGCTGCCGGACGCCGCAGCCGCGAAGGCGGCCGCGGAGCAGCTGGCTACGGCCGTCGACACAGGGCTCTCCGCGATGCTGCAGGGACAGACGGCACAGCTCACCGAAGCGGTCCGCGACCCGGCCCAAGGCCTCACGATCAAGCTGGACTTCGAGGGCGTCACACGGGAGAGCCTGCAGGGCACCCCTCCCGAGCCGACCGTGACAGTAACTCCCGGCTGGCGCTCCGGTGGCTGAGCCCGGAGATGACCTCCTCGCCGCCCAACTCGCGGCGGAGCTACGGCACTGGCGCCGGGCCGCCCACGAACTGACCGACCTCGACATGGTCGCCGCGCCACAGGCCTGGGCAGGTCTCGAGTCCTACCTCGGCACCAGCGTCCGGGCCGGGCTGATCAGGTCCGCCCGGACGGTGGCCACCCGCGCCGACCAGCTCGCGGCACAGCTGCCCGGCACGACGGCGCAGGACGATCTGGCACGGCTCCGCGACGGGGTGCTGTCGCTGCGCCAGTCCTATGTCCGTGCCGAGACGGTGCTCGACTTCTTCGGTGACGCTGTCGCCACGCGCACCAATCCACGCCTGGCGGAGCTCCTGCGTGGCCTGGACCTGCTGGCCGTCGATGCCATGGACCGTATCCTCGGGCCGCTCGGCATCCCGGTTCCTCCGGTGCTGGTCTATCTCGACAAGGGCCTCGGAGCATCGATCCTGCGCGCCGGGATACGGCTGTGGGATGCATCGATCTCCCCTGCTGCCGCCATCAAGATCACCCGGCATAACCTGTTGCGGCCCACTTCACTGTTCCACGAAGGAGGCCACCAGGTCGCGCACCTGACCCACTGGACCGACGAACTTGCCACCGCCCTGCACGAGGTGCTCGTGCCCACGTCGCCGGTCGCCGCGGAGGCCTGGCGTGGCTGGGCGAGCGAGGTGGCCGCCGACGTTGTCGCCTTCGTCCTGACCGGTTACGCGCCCGTGCCGGCGCTGGCCGACGTCGTGGACGGCACCACTGCCGCCGTGTACCGGATGCCGCTGGGCGATCCGCACCCCATGGGCCTGCTGCGGGTCGCGTTCAACGCCGCGCTCTGCCGGTACTGGTACGGCGCCGGGGCGTGGGACGACCTCGTGCGCATCTGGCTTTACCGCCATCCCGTGCATGCCGCGCCGCCGGAGTCCGCGCTCGTCGCACGGGCGACGCTGCCTCTGCTCCCGGAGATCGTCCGGGTGTGCACCGAGCGGCCGATGCGGGCCTTCGGCGGCCGGCCGCTCTCGGCGCTGGCCGACCCGCGCCGGGTGGCCCCCGCCGAGCTGCGCCGACTCGCCGACGGGGCCGGAGCGGCGCTGTACACCTCGAGCTATCTGCAACGGCTCGAACCCATGCGGATTCTGGCTTGGACCGTACTCCGGTCGCAGCGTCCCGATGACCACGCCGACCGCGACCTCGAGACATGGCTGCGCCGCCTCGGCGCGGACCATGCGACCGCCGCAGCCTGACCAGGGAGACAGCCATGACGCAAAGCCCGACGCCGCCGCCGGGCCCGGACCAACCGGACCTGACCCCGGGCCTGGCACCGGACCCGACAGCGGCCCCAGGACCAGGCCCGAAATCGGACCCGGCATCTCCGCCTGGCAAGGCCCCGCCGCGCAAGGCCCGTGCACGCAAGACCTCGGTTCCCAAAGCACCAGTCCCGACACCGGCTCCGGTCCCGACACCGGCTCCGGTCCCGGCTCCGGTCCCGACACCGGCTCCGGTCCCGGCTCCGGTCCCGGTCCCGGCTCCGGTCCCGGCTCCGGTCCCGGTCCCGGCTCCGGTCCCGGTCCCGGCTCCGGTCCCGGTCCCGGCACTGGCTCCCGCTTCGACTCCGGCCACGGCCCCGGCACCGGCCACGGCCCCGGCACCGGCCCCGGTCCCGGCACTGGCTCCCGCTTCGACTCCGGCCACGACACCGACACCGGCACCGGCCACGACACCGGCTCCGGTCCCGACTCCGGTCCCGGTCCCGACTCCGGCCCCGGCACCGGCCCCAGGCCCGGCACCTCCGCCTAGCGCACCGGCGCTGCCTCCCGGGGCCTTGTCGCCCGACATCGTCAACGCGATCACGGCACTGACGACGTTCCTGCGCAACGGCTCCCAGACACGTGACCCGCAGGCGTTCAGTCCCGGGCAACTCAATGTCGAGCGCGACTTCCGGGACCTGCTGGCCGGACTCGGGCGCGGCACCTCGGACTCGCCCGGCCGGATCGTGCGCCCGGTGCTGTCGGACGGGCTCCTGACACTCGGCGCGCCGCTCCCGGACAAGGCGGTCACCATCGGCGGCTACAGCCACAGCCGTAAGGAAAAAAGGATCAACAAGGTCTGGCTAGTGAATGTGTCCGAGGCCACCAAGTATCCCGGCGACCAGCAAAACCTCCGCCACCAAGACATCGTCGTCGACCACGTCGTACGGCTGCGGGTGTTCGACGAGCATGGGCGTCGCATCCTGACGGGTGTCCCGAAGATCGCCAAGCCCCCGTCCCGGCGCACCACTTGAGGAGATCACCATGTTCCGCACCCTCGCGCGCCTGCTGGCCGACTCGGGATTCGACACCAACGAGTTCTACAGGATCCATCCGCTCCAGCTCAGCCGCTGGCTGGAAGAGGCGTGGGCGCAGGGCGGCCAGGCCGACTGGCCCGGTTTCGAGACCTCCCCGACGGGTGTCACCCCGGAAGTCGTGGCCCGCCTCCAACTGCCCGGCGAAGTGGGCGGCGGACTGCTGGCCGACCTGCGTTCCGGAATCACGGTCCCCGGTGAGTTCTCCGATCCGCCCGCCGCGGGCATCGACCCCGGCGCCGCCCTGCCGTGGGACCATCTGATCTACGCCTTCCTGGTCGAGAGCACCGGTGTCGCGGAGATCCTCCGGGAGGTCGTCCGCCGCTATGTGGTGGGCGAGACGCTCGAAGCCGCCCGCGACACGACCTACAGCTGGATCCGGGCCACCGAAGAGCTGTTCTTCCGCGATCCCCCGCTGTTCTCCATCACCGGCACCACCAGCGCGCTACGACCGGACCCGCTCGTCAACCGTCGTAACGCCTACTGGCGGATGTTCGCGATGGACCTGCCGCACAAGCCGTACGGGATCCCGGGTCAGCCGTGGAAGACCGATGTCGGAGCGGCCGCCAACCTCCGGTTCGGCGAGGTGTGGATCGAACTGCTGCGCCAGGTCTGGCTCGCGTACGTGAACGACAGCAACTCGGTCGGCGCCAACCCCACCGACGCCTCGTACATCGGCTACCTGTGCCAGACGCTCTCGGAGATGATGGGGATGCGTCGGCGGGCCGGGATGCTCGCTCGTGAGGAGTTCGGCCACGTCGTCACCATGAGCTGGTTCCACCTGCTGCTCGAGACCGAGAACGAGGTGGTGGAGGACCTGCAGGCCGGCGCGGGGGCCGCTGGAAACGCCGCGGACAGGCTCGCCCGGATCGCGCAACGGGTGGGCATCACACCACCGCGCCGGGCCCGTGAGCTGTTCGAACTCGCCGACCTGGTCTCGCCGGTGATGATGTTCATCGAAGCCGGCCGGTTCAACGAGCCCAGCGATGCCGAGCTGCTGTTCCGCAGCGGCTCCCCGGAGCCGACGGTGCGCGACAAGATGAACCGCATCATCGACCTCTGGCAGTCCGCGACGGGAGAGTCGATCAAGGAAACGGGGGTACGGGTGGTCAACGGCCCGCCCTCGTCGTCTTCGCAGCCCGTCCGGCTGCCGAGCGCCCATCTGCCCGCGGCACCCGACGCGGGGAAGAGCAGCACGAACGGCTCCGCACCCGTGCGGCTCTGAGCCGACCGACACCCCTTGAGACCGGGAGGCGACGATGACCCGCCCGCAGACCTGGGACTGGACCGAGTCCCTCACCGCCGATCCACCGTCCACCGCACAGCAGCCCCCGAACTGGGTCGCCCAGGAGGTGTTCCGGCCGACCGAAAAGGGGCCCGACAATGGGGAGTCGGGCCCCGAGATGTCCCTGGCCGAGTTCGTCGCCGAAGCGCGCTACGAGTCCTTCGCTCCGGAGATCTCCGACGAGTCCGAGTCCGGGGAAGTGGAGTTGGCCGAGTGGGAGCTGGCCGGGAGCCCGGTACAGGAGGAGGCGTTCCCGTCCGGGCTGACTCTGAGCCCGGCCGTGGGCGCCACCGGAGAGAAGGAGGAGCACTGGGATCCGTACGCAACCAAACTCCCGCTCTGGGCCACTGGCCCCGCCGTCCGGTCGCATATGCTCTCCCCGAACTTCACTGTCGGCGAGCTCGTGACCAGTGGAGGGAAGGCAGCCGACGTCGCAAGGATCTCCCCCGCGCTGGTGCACTGCCTGCAGGCGTTGCGCGATCGGCTGGGCAAGCCCGTCACTATCAGCTCGGGGTACCGGTCCTGGGCACGCAACGTGGCCGTGTACCGCGATCGGGGCTCCGTCCCGACCCGCAGTCGGCATTGCAGCGGACAGGCAGCCGACATCAGTGTCGCGGGAATGTCCGGACTCGACATCGCCAAGGCCGCGCTGGACGCGTGCGGCCGGGACATCGGGGTCGGGATCGGCGCCACCTTCGCCCATATCGATGTTCGCGGGAAGTGGGAACGCTGGCCCTATGCCTCAGGGGACGCGGCGAAACGCGACATCGCCGCGATTGACGCTCACCGCCGCGGATTGCGCACCACCCCGCCGACGACGGACGGCTCTGCTTACGTCCCCGGCGGTGTCCCCAGCGGCGTTTCTGGCAGCGGCGCCCCGAGCGCCGGCTCGTTGCGGGCCAAGATCGCGCAGTTCGCCGAACAGGAGCGGGCTCGGTGGAGCAACGGGGCTCGTGTCGAAACCGAGTCGGCGATGACGGCGACGCTCCAGGACTATTACCGCACCGGCGTCGGGATCACGGTGAGCGCGTCGGAACTGCAGAGCAGTTCGTGGCAGGGCGGCCATCCATGGAGCGCGGTCTTCATCAGTTGGGTGATGCGCCAAGCCGGCGCAGGCAGCGCCTTCGCCTACAGCACGGCACATCGCGAGTACGTCAGCGCCGCCAAACACAACGCCGAGGCGGGCAACACCGCCAATCCCTTCTGGGCCTACCCGGTCGAGAAGATCGTTCCCGAGGTGGGCGACCTGGTCTGCGCGGATCGGGACGGTGGCGGCGGGTGCGGCGGTGTCACCTACGCGACGATCGACAACGGCACGGCGTGGTCGACGCACTGCGACGTCGTCACCTCTGTGGACCGGGTCGGACGCAAGCTCACCGCCGTCGGCGGCAACGTCAGCCAATCGGTGAAGGCCAAGACGATCGCGATCGACGCCCAGGGCTTCGTCGTACCCCAGCAATCAGGGCAGACCTGCCGGTACTTCGCCATCCTCAAGGTCCGCGACGGCACCCCCTCCACTTCCCAACAGGAGTCGGGACCGGCCGCACCGGCCACTGTGCTCGACCCCGACGCCGCAGCCCGGGCGATCCGTCTGAACACCTCCTACGCCCCAGCCCTACGCTGGGGCGAACACCTCGACGCCATCACCCGGCTGACTGCATCACCCGGATCGACCCCGGCGGACGCCACCTTCGCCAACGCCGTGGCGCAATGGCAGCGCGGCCGAGGACTGACACCCGACGGTGTCATCGGACCGGACTCCTGGATCGAAATGGTGAAGGTGATCAACCGCTGACAACGGCCAGCGGCAATGCCGTTGTCAGCGTCGCATTGAAGTTTCGGGGTTTCTTACTCCCCGGTTCGGAAGATCAGATTCCCGCGGGTCCCTGCGAAGGATCCGCACTCATTAAAGATCTGCCAACTTCGAACCTGCGGGTCATCGGGGCTGGTGTGGGTCGGTGATCTCCTGCTCGTGCTGGTCGTGGGCGGTTGCCTCGCCCAAGATCGTCTGTCAGGGCGTGACTTCGGTGCGGGTCAGGACGAGCAGGGCCCTCAGTAGCGTGGTCGCGTGGCGGGGTGACATGCGGAGCCTGGCCAGGATCCTTCAGTTCTTCAGGTGGGCGAAGGCGTGCTCGCAGACCGCACGGATGGACGCGATCAGCTTGTTTACCTGCTTCTTCGCCGACGTGAGCGGCTTGGTTCGGGCGGTCCTCTGGGTCCCTCGCTGCGCGGCCAATTTGCCACGACTGACCAGCCGCTCGTCGGCTCGGTCAGTGCGGACGCCGCGCTGCGCGAGCTCGCCGAGCGGCTCCCGAAGGTGACGGTGGACCGCACGGTCAGGGGCCTGCTCAGGGTGGTCGACACCCCCGGCGGCGTGCGGGAGTTGATGGCCCACCTGACCGGACTCGGCCACCGGCGCATCGCCTACCTCGGCGGCCCGCCCGGGTCCTGGATGGACCAGCAGCGCCGGAAGGCTGCCCGAACGGCAGTGGCCGACGGGGGAGGCGAACTGATCGTGCTGGACCCGGTACCGCCCCAGGTTGACGCGGGCCTGGCCGCGGCCGAGGGTCTGGTGCGCCGAGACGAGGGCGTCAGCGCGGTGCTGGTCCACAGCAGCTATGTTCTGCTCGGGCTCCTGACGGGACTGCGCGCCGCCGGGCTGCGCGTGCCCAAGGACATCAGCCTCGCCGCCTCGGACGACCTGACCGTCATCGGTCCTCGGTGCGCCGGAACCGTCGGCAACACGGCAGGGCTGACGCGAGGCGTCAGGAAACCCCCACCTCTCGATGAGAACGCCCTGTGAGGAGACCGGGCCGCGCGGCATCACGTCGCGCTGCGCTCGCTCGCCTCTCTCATGTCCCGCTCCGCGGCCCGGTTCTGCGCGGTGTCCGGCTGTCCCGCCGCGCTGCCGGGACGTCCGGCGCGGAGCAGTCCGCTCCAGTTCTCCCGGCTCCAGTCGGCCGGGCCGGTGGTACTCGTGAACTCCTCGACGAGGGAGAGGAACCGCGCGGGGTCGGTGTGGAACGGGAAGTGCCCGGCCCCCTCGAAGATCTCCAGGCGGCTGCCGGGCATCGCCTCGTGCGCCCCGTACGCGTGCCGTACGGGCACCACGCTGTCCCGGTCGCCCCATATCAGCATCGTGGGCATGCCCTCGGTGAGGTAGCAGCGGTCGAGCATGGTCACCACCTGGCCACGCCAGTCGACCACGGCGCGCAGGGTACGGATGAAGGCGCTGCGCGAGGTCGCGTCGGGAAGCGCGTCCACGAGGGTGAGCAACTCCGGTGCGTCCTGGCCCAGATCGGTGTCGAGGATTCGCATCAGGTGGGCGAACAGGCGTGCTTGCACACCCATGCCGGGCAGGCGCAGCGCGGAGAGCATCAGATGGGCACCGGGCAGCGACACCGCCCGCAGGACCGGATTCACCTCGCGGCCCACGCCGCCCGCACTGACCAGGATCAGCCGCTCCGTGCGCTCCGGGAACTGGTACGCGAACTGCATGGCGACGCCGCCGCCGAGCGAGTGCCCGACCAGCGTGGCCTGTTCGATGTCGAGCGTGGACAGCAGGTCGCGCACGCCGTTCGCGTACGCGGCGACCGAGTAGTCGGCTCGGGGCTTGTCCGAGGCGCCGTGGCCGAGCAGGTCGGGGGCGATCACCGTGTGGGTGCGGGCGAGGTCGGGGATGAGCTCGGCCCAGGTTGCCGAGGAGTCGCCGATGCCGTGGATCAGGACGAGTACCGGGCCGTGGCCGGCCATCCGGTAGGCACGGCGGTAGCCGTGCACGACGCGGTGGTGCAGCCGTAGTTCTCCGTCGCCCACCGGGCGCAGCCGCTTGATGCGCCGCGGGCGCTGTCGTGGGACGTCGACCACCGGCTCACCTCCCGTTCCGGGCCGCGGAAAATGCGGCTCCAAGCGCTCGGTTCCAGCGTAGGGCCCTTGTCCCACAAGGGATTTCCGTGAGGTTTCGCCTCCGCTACTGAGCTTGTGGGCGTGGTGTCGCGAGAGGCTGACGCCCGGTGATCGTCGCGGTGTACCCGAGGTATGAGGTATCCGCTCCGTCGCAGCCAGGTCGTGATCAGCCAGGGCGGCAAGAAGGGCTGGCGCGATGCACTCCGGTGACGGCCCGTCACCGTCATTCCTTCGCCCGGGCCGTCGCCTCGTCGTCAATGGGGATGCCCAGTAGGCCGGCCACGGCGGTGAGGGCTGTTCCCAGCGGGAGTGCGACCCGGGTGACGGCGTGCCGGTCGCCCCGGGTCGGGGCCCGGTTGACGATCAGCACCGGTTTCCCGGTCTGGGCTGCCTGGCGGACGAACCGGAGCCCGGACATCACCGTCAGTGAGGAGCCCAGGATCAGCAGCGAGCTCGCCTCGCGGACCAGCTGGCGGCAGTGCTCGACGCGCGGCGGCGGAACGGCCTCGCCGAAAAACACCACGTCCGGTTTGACGATGCCGCCGCACAGCGCGCAGGGCACCACGCGGAAGCCCTCGACCTGCTCGTCGGTGAGGTCGGCGTCGCCGTCCGGGTTGATTGCGGAGGCCACCGGCTCGAAGCCGGCATTGACCTCCTGAAGTCGCCGGGCGAGTTCGCGGCGCGGGCTGAAGGCCCCGCAGGAAAGGCAGGCGACCCGCTCCAGGCTCCCGTGGAGTTCCACGACGCCCTCGCTGCCGGCGGCCTGGTGCAGGCCGTCGACGTTCTGGGTGATCACACCCGAGAGCAGGCCGAGCCGCCCGAACGCGGCCACGGCCCGGTGTCCGGCGTTGGGGCGGGCGCGGCCGAAGGTACGCCAGCCGAGGTGGCTGCGCGCCCAGTACCGACGCCGGGCCTGGGCACTGGCGGTGAAGTCCTGGTAGGTCATCGGGGTGTGCCGGCTCAGGCTTCCGCCCTCACCCCGGTAGTCGGGGATGCCCGACTCCGTGGAGATGCCCGCCCCGCTGAGCACCAGTACACCGCCGGTGCCAAGCGCACCGGCGACCGGCTCCAGGTCCGTGGTGCCCGGCGGCAGGTCCTCAGTAGGGGTCCAGTTCAAAGTGGGGCGCATGCGCATGCCGCCAGGGTACGGAACAGGCTGCTACCAGGAATGTTCCAAGATCTCCTGGGTTGTACACAAGTTCAGCCCATTCCTGTCGAGTTGAGGCGCGCAGAAATGCACCGTGGGGGAGACGCTCGGTGCGACAGAACCCGGCGTACAGCCCGACTCGTCTGCCAGCAGGGCTCTGACCTGGTCTTTTAGCCTGGTCGGGGTCCTTTGCCGTGGTGAGCACATCCCGCTTCTGCCTGGGAGTTCCCGGGAGTTCCCGCGCAAGTGTGCACGCGTTGTGCACTGGTAGAGGACCTCGGCGATCGCGCCGGTGTCCTCTTCGCACAGCCCCGGGATGGCAAGGGCATGCGCCGCAGGGACACCCCCATGGCCGCACCCGCCGCCCTCCACGACCGCACCCCGCTCTACGCCCACGGGACGGGCCGCAGCGTCGTCACGCCCCCTCTCGCGCGATCCGCGGCTTTGGCCCTCGATCCGGCGCGTTCGCCGCACGCCTTCCTCGGCATTTCCGTTGTCTACTCCCCGGACCGGCCTTATGGACAACTCTCGTTGGCGCGAGAGTCGACATCCAGGCATCTCCAACGACCCGGAGAACGGAAAAGGGGAGCAATGCGTACTGTCGTCAGGAAGCCGGCCCTCGGCGCCGCCGTGGGTGTCCTGGTCCTCACCGCGTCGGCCACGGCCGTCGCCGAACCGGCCGGCACGGCCAGGGCCGAACCGCGCGCTGCTGCGCAAGCGCCGCCGACCGTGTCGTTACGGGACGGCACATGGCTCAAGAACGGACAAGTGTGGCTGCCGCGCGGGTTCAACATGGTGGGACTGGCCCCTCCGCAGAAATGCCTCGGCTCCAATGACGAGCCCGACCCGTGGGTGGGGCTGGCGCACACGACCTTCGCCCAGCACGGTGAGGCGGAACTGAAGGCCGCCAGGGACGACTGGAAGGCCGACACCGTGCGCTTCCAGGTGAGCGAGTCCGGACTCGACCCCCAGCACGAGTACTACGACGGCGGGCGTTACCTGACGTCGGTCGAGAACGGCGTGAAACTCGCCCGGGACCTGGGCTTCGTGGTGATTCTGTCCGTCCAGGACCAGGGCCCCGGCTGCGGTGACGCAGACGAGCTGCCCACGGCGGAGACCGAACGCGCTCTGCGGACCCTGGTCCCCGAGTTCAAGCAGGACCGTGGCGTGATGTTCGAGCTGTTCAACGAGCCCGACACCGACCCCGGCACGGGGAGCTCACAGCCCCGTCCGGCCGAGTGGGAGCGGTGGCGCGACGGCGACGCCGAGCACTTGGGCCAGCAGCAACTGGTCGAGATCGTGCGGGAATTGGGCGCACGCAACGTGCTGCTGGCCGACGGCCCCCGGAAAGGAGCCACCTTCGAGGGAATGGGGAACCACCGGCTGAAGGACAAGCTGAACCAGACCGCCTACGCCGCGCACCCCTACTGGTTCCACCGCGAGGGCAGCCCCGTGGAGGAGGACCGGAAGTGGTGGGCAGACCGCTTCGGCTACCTGACCGACAGGGGCGCGGCGGTCATCGCCACCGAGTGGAACGCCTACGGGGAGATCAACAAGGAAGGGGGGCGCGCTGCCATGGAGGCCTTCCTGGACTACTTGCCAGAGCGGAACATCGGCATCACCGCCCACGCGTTCGATGCCAAGGGGACCATGGTGAAGACCCTGCATCCCTACTGGAGGCCCACCACCCTGAACGACGGCCCGGGCAACTGTGCTGAACCGCCTCTGGTCCACTGCGGGCCCGAGGCCGGAGAAAAGGTCAAGGAGCTCTACAAGGACCTGTCGGCCTCACCCTCCTGATCATCACCGGCGGCCCGGCGGGGCGTGACCCGTACCCCCCGGGCCACGCCCTCCAGGGCTGTCAAATGCGCTCGTCGCGCAGGCCGAAGTCGTCGCCCCGGTGCCAGCCCCTGTTGATGCGGGGGCTGTCGTGGGTGTCGTCCGGGAATGAAGTGTCGCCAGTCCTCGGGGTGAGGTCGCGGTCGAGTGTGGTGCACAGCCGCGTGGCCGTGTGCTGAGGGTTGGTGTTCCACAGTTGGGCGGTGGCGAGGGTGCGGCCGTCGGGGCTGAAGACGACCGCGTGGACGATCCCGGTGTGGCCTGTCATCGTGGCGAGCGGCTTGCCGGTGGCGGCCGACCACAGGCGCACCGTGCCATCCTCCCCGACCCCGGACACCGTACGGCCGTCAGGGCTGATGGCCACCGCGTTCACGCCGCCGTCGGGGACGGTGCGCGTGGCGCGTGCCACGTGCCGTGTGATGTCCCACAGCCGCACCGTGCCATCGGCGGCCCCGCTGGCCGCCAGACGGCCGTCGCGGCTGAACGCGACGCTCGTGACCGAGCACGACGTGCTGGCGGGCGGTGACCTTGCTCACCGCCGGCGCGGTGAAGGGCTGAGGGATCGCGTCCCGCCGCGAGGCGGGGCGCGACCCCTGGTGGGGCGGGCGTCAGCAGCTGAGGTTGCCGCCCGGGGTCACGCCCAGGATCTGCGTGAACTGCTGGTATTTGTCGATGCGGCTCTGTACCTGCGACGGATTTCCGCCGTTGCACTCCAGGCTGCCGTTGATGCTGCGGATGGTCTCGCCGAATCCGGCGCTGTTGACCATGGCGTTGTGCGGCGTCATGGTCCCGGGGCCGGTCTGCGTGTTCCAGTACCAGAGCCCGGTCTTCCAGGACACGGCGGAGTCGTTCTGCACCAGGTCGGGGTTGTTGAGCAGATCGATGCCCAGGGCGTCGCCCGCCGCCTTGTAGTTGAAGTTCCAGCTCAGCTGGATCGGACCCCGGCCGTAGTACTTGTCGTGGCCCGCGGGGCAGCCGTACGGCTGGCTCGTATCGCAGTAGTGCGGGTAGTTGGCGGTGTTCTCCTCGACGATGTGGACCAGGCCGCCCGTCTCATGGCTGACATTCGCCAGGAAGGCGGCGGCCTCTTGCTTGCGCACGGTGTCGCTGCCGGTCGTGGTGAAACCGGGGTAGGCGCTCAGCGCGGCCGTGAGGCCGCTGTACGTGTAGAACGAGTTCCGGTTCGGGAACATCTGGTTGAACTGGCTTTCACTGACGACGAAATCGGCGGCTGCCGTCGTCTTCTGCGCCAGGGCCGGCGGGGCGAGGGTCGCAAAGGAGAGCAGGGCTGCCGCACCGGTGGCGGTCAGCAGCCCGAGCGTACGTCGACGCATGGGGAATCACTCCATGGATCAGGGCGCGAGAGAGCGCACGTTTCCCGTTGGAGGGAAACGGTGGGGGTGTGGGGGGTGTCCGTGAGTGTGCGCGGGTGTCATCGCCCGCACAGGCGAACCGGCGTTCCACCCATGGTCCGTGAACTGTCGCTTCAGCCGCCGACGTTGACGTCGATGCAGGCGTAGAAGGCGTTGGCGGTGTCGGCGATGTTCCAGACGGCCAGCACCTTCTGCTGGCCGCTGAGCCCGCCGAAGTTCACCTGGTGGGTGACGGTCGAGCCGGGCTGGGCACCGTTGTCGTTGAACTCGGCGATCTTCTGTCCACCGGCGAAGTACTGCCAGGTGCTGGTGGAGTGACGGGCTGTCAGGGTCCACTGGAACTCCGTGGTGCTGCTCACCGGAGTGACCTTCCAGCCCTTGCCGTCGTCGTCGAGCTCGGCGAAGCGTGAGTTGCCGCCGCTGCAGCTGGTCAGCCCCTTCGGGCCCTCGACACTCTGCGGCTCGTACTTGATGTCGCCGCAGCCGATCGTCCCGGCCGCACACTGTGCCTGCCTGCTCGGCGGATTGGAGATGTAACCGTGTGCGCTCGCGGAGGACGCGGGCAGGCTCACGGCGATCACCGGGGCGAGCGCCGCGCCGACGAGCACGGCCGTCTTCTTCCTTGCGTGCATGTTCTCTCCTTCACTGGAGGCCCGTCCCGCGGATGTGCAGGGTTGCGGGGAACCCGGTACGGCGGGTCGGCTTCTCGTGGGTGGGGGACCAAGAGTGCGAAGGTCGGCAGCGCGAATCCCGTGTGCAGACGCGACGGGGTACACCAGTCCGGACGGGACACGCTACTTGGACTAGACCATACCGGCGGACGTGGTCGCGTCAAGAGTGCTGCGTGAGGAGGAAGTTGGGAGGACGGCTTACCCCTGGCCGACAGGCAGGTCGCTGCACGGACGTACACAATGGCAAATCACCAAGGTCGGCATGGAACGCGATGCCAGGCGATACAGGCCACGCACGGCGAATTCCCGGCCGTCCGCGCACCTCATGGGGTCTGGTTGGCCGAGAGCTCCGCGGGGAGGGTTTCCAGTCCTCGGAAGAGGAGGTTGCCGCGCCGCCTCAGCTCTTTCAACGGTGGCGCCGGCGGTCGCCTGGGCCACGTTTGAGCAGCGGGGGCGGTCAGCCGTCCTTCCGTACGCGGCGGAGAGGAAGGGCCCGAGTTCCCGGGCCACGGTCGTCAGTGCGCGGACGTTCCGCTCAGCCCGGGCGATGAGATCGTCTCCTCCGCCGGAGGGCTGATCACCGCTGCCGTATGTGACGGGAGACGAGAACGGAAGTGACCCGCGCCGGAACCTGATGCCGAGCGATCGTCGTGCGAATGCCCGCCGTCCGTGCACGTCGTACGCCGTCAGCATCGTCCACGGTCTTCGTACGCTGCGACCGCCGATGGTCATCCCGATGGCGCCGTCGAGGCATGGATCCGGCACCTCAGCGAGGGGTCGGGGCCACCGCGCCTTGTGCGCGCAGCGCAGCGATGTCGTCCTCGGTGACGCCGAGTTCGGTGAGCAGGGCGTCGGTGTGCTGACCGAGTGCGGGGATCCCACCCATCGGTGGCTCGTAGCCGGCGATGACCGGAGGTGGAAGCAGGGCGGGTACCTGACCGTGAGGCGTGTCGATCCGGCGCCACCGGTCGCGGGCCGTCAGATGCGGATGGGATATGACCTCGCTCGGTGTGTTGAACCGGGCATTCCCGATCCCTGCGGCATCCGCGTCGCTCTGCACCTGCGTCAGGTCATGGCGTGCGCACCAGTCGGCGATCTCCGCGTCCAGGAGCTCACGGTGCGCGACCCGGCCGGAGGTGGTACGAAAGCGTTCGTCGTCGGCCAGGTCGGGCCGGCCGAGAAGGTCGCGCGCGAATCGCCGCCATTCCCGGTCGTTCGTCGTGCCCAGGACGACGGTCTGGCCGTCCGCTGTGCGGTAGGCGCCGTACGGCGCCACCGCGGGCGAGCCCATGCCGACCGGCTGCTGGTCCACACCCGTGTGCAGCGTGTAGGTGAGCTGATATCCCATCAACTCCGTCATCGTGTCGAACAAGCTCACCGCGACCGCGGCGGCGCCGCGACCATGGCCACGCTCCTTGCCGCAGAGCAGCGCCAGAACCGACAACGCGGCATACAGGCCGGTGCACACGTCGGCCATCGGCGGACCGGGCTTGGCCGGCGCACCGGGAAAGCCCGTCATCGCGCATGCGCCCGACTCCGCCTGGGCCAGCAGATCGTAAGCGCGCTTGTGGGACAGCGGACCTCCCGGCCCGTAACCGTCGATCTCCACGGCGATGAGTTCCGGGTGGCTGACGGCCAGGTCGGCGGGCGCGATTCCGAGCCTCGCCGTGGCACCGGGAGCAAGATTGGAGACCATCACATCGGCGCGGTCGAGCAACCGGCGGAGTACCGCCATCCCGGCCGGATCCTTCAGGTTCAGCGTGACCGACTCCTTGCCCCGGTTGACCCATACGAAGTGCGCCGCCATGCCGCCCACCACGTCGTCGTAGTGCCGGGCGAAGTCACCGCCTTCCGGGTTCTCCACCTTGATCACCCGAGCCCCGAAGTCACCGAGGGTGCGGGTGCAGATGGGGGCCGCCACCGCCTGCTCCAGGGACACCACCGTGATGCCCGCCAGTGGCCCGGCCGGCTTGGCCTCGCGCGCCTCGCTCATGGGGCCGCCCGCGCCGCCCGTCACGCGTGCTCCCGCAGCAACTGCCTGCCCACGATGAGCTTCTGGATCTCGCTCGTCCCCTCGTAGATGCGGAACAGTCGCACGTCCCGGTAGAAGCGCTCGACGGGAACGTGGCGCATGTATCCCATACCCCCGTGTATCTGGACGGCACGGTCGGCCACCCGGCCCACCATCTCGCTGCAGAACAGTTTCGTGGAGGACGGCGCCAGCCTGCGGTCCTCGCCCGAGTCGTACGCGCGGGCCGCCTCAAGGACCATGGCGCGGCCCGCATACATCTCGGCGTGTGACTCGGCGAGCATGGCCTGGACGAGCTGGAACTCGCCGATGGGACGCCCGCCCTGCCGGGTGACCGAGGCGTGCGTGACGCTTTCGTCCAGGATGCGCCCGGCCAGCCCCACACACATCGCCGCTACGCTCAGACGTCCCCTCGCCAGCGACCGCATGGCGGTGCGGAATCCCTCTTCCTCGCGTTCTCCGACGAGGGCACTCGCCGGAAGGCGTACGTCGTCGAAGAAGACCTCGGCGCTCAAGGCACCCGACTGGCCCATCTTGTGGTCCCTTGGACCGACAGTGAGACCCGGGGTGTCCGCGTCGACGGCGAAGACGGAGATCCCCTCGGCGCCCGTGTTCTGCGGCCCGGTGCGGGCGAACACCATGAAGACACCGGCGAGCGGGGCATTGGTGATGAACCGTTTGCTGCCGTTCAGGACGTAGCCGTCCCCGTCGCGTGCGGCACGGGTCCTGATACCGCTGGGGTCCGAGCCCGCCTCCGCCTCCGTGAGCGTGAACGCCGCGATCAACTCCCCGGAGGCCATCCGCGGCAGATAGCGCCGCTTCTGCTCCTCGGTGCCGGTACTCGCCAGGAGTTGGCCGGCGACCCCGTTGTTGATGCTGAACATCGAGCGGAACGCGGGCGTGGTGTAGCCGATCTCCAGAGAAAGGCGCACGTCCTCCGTCATGGAGAAGCCAAGGCCGCCGTACTCCTGGGGCAGTGCGTAGCCGAACAGGCCCATGGCCGCGGCCTTCTCGCGGAGGTCCGCCGGGATCTCGTCCTTCTCCTCGATCTCGTTCTCGCGCGGGACGACCTTCTCGCGCACGAAGGCCCGCACCGCCGCCAGAACGGCGTCGAACTCGTCAGGTTCCATTGGCTTTTCGCACTCCTCGGTTGTGGGCGCCTGGTCGAGCGGGCCCCAGGGCTCGGGCTGCTTGGGCCGCTTGGCCACTCCAGCTGCTCCGGCTGCTCGTGCTCAGCGGGGAAGGAGTTCCAGGACGGTGGCGTTCGCCATGCCGCCGCCCTCGCACATCGACTGCAGGCCGTAGCGGGTGCCGGTGGCTCGCATGTGGTGGAGCAGCGTCGTGGTCAGCCGGGCGCCGGAGGCTCCCAGGGGATGGCCGAGGGCGATGGCGCCGCCGTCGGGATTGAGCCGGTCCGGATCGGCGCCGGTCTCGGCGAGCCAGGCGCAGGTCACGCTGGCGAACGCCTCGTTGATCTCGAAGGCGCCGATGTCCTCGATGCCCAGACCGGCGCGCTTCAGGACCTTCTCGGTGGCTGGCATGGGGCCGGTCAGCATCGTCACGGGGTCGACTCCGACGACGGCGAAGGAGTGGAAGCGGGCGATCGGGCGCAGACCGAGTTCACGCGCCTTCTCGCCGCTCATGACCAGCAGCGCCGAGGCACCGTCCGATATCTGCGAGGAGTTGCCGGCCGTGACCACGCCGTCCTCGGTGAAAGCGGGCTTCAGACCCGCCATCGTGGCGGCCGTGCCGCCCCGCCGTATTCCCTCGTCCGTGTCGACGGTGCGTACGGAACCGTCCTCATCCGTCACGTCCACCGGCACGATCTGGGACTTGAACCGCCCCTCGTCGATCGCTGCCGCCGCGTTGGCGTGCGACCGGAGGCTGTGCGCGTCGAGTTGCTCCCGGCTCAGCCGCCAGCGCCGCGCGATCTCCTCGGCGCCCAGCCCCTGGCTGAACCGGGAGACGCCGTACCGGGCCTGCACGGCAGGGCCGAAGGGTTCGCCGGGGCCCCGCTCGCGGCCGGAGCCCAGCGGTACGCGGCTCATCGACTCCACGCCGCCCGCGACCACGATGTCGTACTGACCGCTCATCACTCCCGCGGCGGCGAACTGCGCCGCCTGCTGCGAGGATCCGCACTGCCGGTCGATGGTGACGCCCGGCACTTCCTCAGGCCATCCGGCGGCCAGGACGGCGAAACGGCCGACGCAGCCGCCCTGCTCACCGGTCTGCGAGACGCAGCCCCACAGCACGTCCTCGACCAACGCCGGGTCCAGGTCGTTGCGTTCGGCCAGGGCCCGCAGCACCACGGCGGACAGGTCTACCGGGTGCACAGTGCTCAACGAGCCGTTCCGCTTGCCCACGGGGGTACGGACGGCGTCCACGATGACCGCGTCACGCATGTCAGACCTGCCTTTCCGCCGTGTCCGGCGCGCTGGATTCCTGTGTGCCCGAGGGGGGTTCGCCCGGGCCTCGAGTCGTCCGGGCCAGGCGGCGGAGCTCGGTTTTCAGCACCTTTCCGGCCGGGGACAGGGGAAGTTCGTCGACGAAACGGACCTCTCTGATCCGCTTGTACGGCGTCACGCGCTCCGCGACGTACTCCATCAGCTCCTCGGCCATCGCGCGCGGCTCAGCGGCGGGGACCACGAAGGCGACGGGGACCTCGCCGACGGCAGGCACTGCCCTCCCGACGACCGATGCCTGGAGCACTGCGGGGTGTCCGCCGAGGATGTCCTCCAGCTCGCGCGGGTACACGTTGTAGCCCTTGTAGATGAGCATGTCCTTTGATCTGCCGGAGACGTACAGGAAGCCGTCCGCGTCGAGGTGGCCGGTATCGCCGGTGCGCAGCCAGCCGTCGACGAACTGCGCGGCGGTCTCGTCCGGGCGGTCGAGGTAGCCCGAGGCCACCTGAGGGCCCCGCATCCAGATCTCGCCGCGCTCGCCCCGCAGCACCTTCCGGCCGGGATCCAGCGGGTCCCGGATCTCCAGCTCGGTGTCGAACAGGGGGACCCCCTGGCTGCCCGGCTTGCGCAGCCCGGCCTTCGCGATCGGGCCGCTGGACACGGTTGCTGTCGCCTCCGTCAGGCCGTAACCCTCGATGACGGCGGCGTTGGGGAAGACCTCTGTCAGCTGCTCCAACGAGTGCGTGTCTATGGGGGCGCCGCCCGACACCACGGCCTTGACCGAGCTGAGGTCCCGCGTGCGGATGGCCGGTGTCGCCAGCAGGGCGTGATAGAGCGCCGGGGCGCCGGGGATGTACGCGATTCGGTGCCGTTCCACCTGCTCCAGGTACGACTCCGCATGGAAGCGGCCGCTCAGGATGGTGGTGGCGCCGCACAGGAGGAAGAAGTTGAGGCTGATCAGGCCAAGGGCGTGGAACAAGGGCGAGATGCACAGCGTGGCGTAGCTGCCCGGTGCCAGGGCGTAGTCGCCGGAGGTCTCCAAGGGGTCCAGCACCACACCGCCTTCGCTGTCGAGCCCGGGGAGCGCCCCGGAGCGCCAGCAGGCGACCTGGATGGTGTTGGCGACGATGTTGCGGTGCAGTATGCGCACTCCCTTGGGTGCTCCGGTGGTTCCGCCGGTGTACCCGTACTGGGCGACGGAGTCGGTGGGGACCAGCACCTCTGGCGGGCGGGTGCTCTGGCCTGCGACGAGGGCCTCCAGGGGGGTGCCCGCCTTCCCGAAGATCTTTGCGCAGTCATCCGGCCTGTCGGCCGGGGCCGATGCGCTGGGCGGCACGATGACGACCAGCCGGACCGGCAGCCCGTCGATCGCCTCGGCCAGCACCGGTGCCGGCTCCGGATGGGTCACTACGGCTGCCGCGGAGCAGTCGGCGAGCTGGGCGCGCAGGGCTCTGGCCGGCTGGGCGGGGTTGGCCGGGCATGCTGTCGCGCCGGCGAGCGTGATGCCGTAGTAGGCGACGGCGAACCACAGGGTGTTGGGCAGGTGAAGGGCGACCACGTCACCCTGCCGTATGCCGTGCGCCCTGAGGCCGTGTGCGAACGCGGCAGCCTGTTCGTACAGGCCGGTGAAGGTGAGAACCTGGTCGCCGTCGCGTATGGCCGCCCGGTCGCGGTAGCGGCGGGCCGAGCCGGCGAGCACCGCGCCGAGCGGGACATCGGGGTAGTCGAGGCGGCGAGGCAGTCCCGCGGGCCAGTAGTCGGTCATGTGCCGCTCCCTTCCCGCGCCGGCCCGCGGTCGGCCATGCAGGGCTTTCGCGTGGTACGCCGGTTCATCGCACGACCTCCGCGTCGAAAAGCTTCTTGATCTGCTCGGGCTTCCGGCCCGTCTCGGCGAGGACCTGCGCTGTGTGCTCGCCCGGAAGGGGGGCCGGCCGGGTGTGCCGGTGGTGCTGGAGCGGCTGTTCCACTCTGCGGCGACCGTCACAGAAACAGCTCCTCGAATGCTCGGGCGTACGCCCTGAGGCCGCCCTGCGGGCGGGTGATCTC
>NZ_JAAKZX010000100.1 GCF_011045025.1 Streptomyces ureilyticus | reverse complement strand
AAGAGACAGGGCGTGCGGTGGGCGGCGGGGAGGGCAGCCGTACCAGGTGACGTGGCAACGTCGGCTGACGGCGGCTTCCGACCCCTCACGGATCTGGTTCCGGACTGGCGATCAGGCTCGCGGAAAAGTGTTATCGGAAACTTCTTCTCCCGTCGTTGCTTGTCCGGGGTGAAACAGCGGGGCTACGGTGCCGCCACCGCTCCCCGTCTGACCGACCCGCCGAACGACGTTCGACATACCGGCCAGATGGTCTTCGGATGCGACCACTTACCCGGCTTTGCACACCCTTGGAGACACCGGATGAGAGCAACCCCCCTCCCGTCACGCCGGCTGTTCCTCGGCATGGCCGCGGCCGTGCCCCTGTCCATGACCGGCGCGCTGACCATCGGCAGCCAGTCCGCGGGAGCCGCGACGCGCTCCCCGTTCGTCATGGGCTACTTCACCGAGTCGCGGAACGGCCTTGGCACGGACTACGGCCTGCACCTCGCGGTCAGCACCGACGGGCTGCAGTGGATGCCGCTGAACCAGAACAACCCCGTCGTGACCCCGACCGGGGGCACGGGTGGCCTGCGTGACCCCTTCTTCCTGCCCAAGCAGGACGGCACCTTCGTCGTCATGGCGACCGACCTGAAGGGAACCAACTGGAATGCGCAGAGCCAGTACATCCACGTCTGGGACTCCGCCGACCTGCGCTCCTTCAACAACTACCGCCTGCTGAAACTGCACTCGATGGCCACCCACAGCTGGGCGCCCGAAGCCTTCTGGGACGCCTCCCGCAGCCAGTACGCCATCATCTACTCGTCCGTCAACAGCAGCGGACACAACGTGATCATGGTGAACTACACCACGGACTTCAGGACGGTGACGTCACCGCAGGTCTTCTTCGACCCGGGCTACGACATCATCGACGGCTCCATGGCGTTGGGCGTGGACGGCGTCAACTACCTGTACTTCAAGCGGAACAACGCCCTCGTGGGCGCGAGGTCCACGTCCCTCGATCCCGGCAGCTTCACCGTCTTCACCTCGGGCTTGGCGCCGCGTGGAGGCATCGAGGCCCCGATCCTCGCCGAAGCCGCCGGCACCTGGTACCTGTGGGGCGACGCCAACGGGGTTTTCCCCGCCTGGCAGACCAGCGACCTTTCCACCGGTACCTGGACCGCCTCCGACCGGCGCGTCTACACCCAGCCGCTGAACTCCAAGCACGCCACCATCCAGCCGATCCCGCAGACGGTGTACGACAACCTGGTCGCCAAGTGGGGCAAACCTGCCTGGAACCGGCTGAAGTCCTACAACATCCCGGACAGATACTGGCGGCACGCCGACTACATCGGCCGCATCGACCAGTACCCGTTCGCCCCGTACACCGACTCGCAATGGAAGTTGGTCCCCGGACTGGCCGACTCCTCCGCCGTGTCCTTCCAGTCCGTCAGCCACCCGACCCGCTACCTGCGGCACGCCTACTACCGGCTGCGACTGGACGTCAACGACGGCACCGCGAGGTTCGCCCAGGACGCCACCTTCCACAAGACCGCCGGGCTCGCCGACTCGTCCTGGTCGTCGTTCCGCTCGTACAACTACCCGGACCGCTATATCCGGCACTTCGAGCACCTGCTGCGCATCGACCGCATCTCCACCGCCACCGCCAGGGCCGACGCCACGTTCTCGGTCTGGTACTGAGGCACACCGCCGGGGCCCAGGTTCGCCTCGCGGTTCGCAGTACCGCACATAGTTCGAAATGCCGTACTCACGGCCGTCAAAGGAGACAGCACGTGTTCCGCACCCGTCACTGGTCCACCATTGCCACGCTCTGGCGAAGCCTCCGGCAGGAGACGCGCATGCCCGTGGTTCTCTCCCGGCTGGCGGCGATATTCGTCGCCGTCGGCCTGCTCCTCGCATCCCAGACCCTCGTCACACCCCAGCGGGCCGCCGCCGCCGACCCGGGCTACCTGATGTGGCACTTCACCGCCGATTCCGCGAACGGTCAGAGGCTGCACCTCGCGCACAGTACGGACGGCCTGCACTGGAACGACCTCAACGGCGGAGGCACGGTCCTGCGCTCCACGGTGGGCACGAAGGGCGTGCGCGACCCCGCACTGATCCGCTCTCCCGACGGGAGCAAGTACTGGATCGTCGCGACCGACCTGTGCATCCGCTGCGGCTCGACGTACACCAACGGCAGCCCCAGCCTCGTGGTGTGGGAGTCGACGGACCTGGTCACCTGGTCGCAGCCGCGGCTGATCAACGTCGCCGGCGCGATCCCCGACGGCCGCAACGCCTGGGCGCCCGAGGCGATCTGGAACCCGGAGACCAAGGACTACGTCCTGTACTGGGCGACGAACGCCACGCTGAACGGCGTGCTGAAGTACCGCATCTACTACGCCCGCACCACCGACTTCCGCACCATCACCACCCCGAAGGTCTGGATCGATCCCCCCGGCGCCACGCCGGTCGTCGACACCCAGATGACCGAGGTGCCCGCCGGTACCGGTCCCTACCGCTACGTGCGGGTCTCCGGCGACGGTCAGAACTCGATCGAGGGCAGCAACTCGATCCTGGGGACGTGGACCAACCTCGGCAACCTCTCCAGCATCGGCCTCACCGGCAATGTGGTCGAAGGCCCGGTCTGGACCAAGTTCAGAGACCGCAACGAGTGGGCCCTCTACATCGACCACAACAACGCGAACGGCGTACGCGAATACATGCCGGTCCTGACGACCAACCCGTTCAGCGTCAGCTCCTACCGGATTCAGGAGCCGGGAAGCTACGACATGGGCGGCACCGCGAAGCGCCACGGCGCCATCATGACCCTCACGGCCGCCGAGGAGAGCCGCGTGCTCGCGCGCTGGCCCAACACCCCGGTCAACCGGCTCCAGTCGTACAACGTCCAGGACCGGTACGTGCGCCACACCAACGGCGACGTGCGCATCGACGCAGGCGTCAGCCCCGTCGACGAATCCCAGTTCCGGCTGAGGCCCGGCCTGGCAGGCTCGGGCACCGTCTCCTTCGAGTCGGTGGACTTCCCCGGCTACTTCCTGCGGCACTCCAACTACGACTTCCGGCTCGCCTACAACGACGGCACCACCCAGTTCGCCGCGGACGCCACCTTCCGCAAGGTCGCCGGACTCGCCGACGCGAGCTGGTCGTCGTTCCAGTCCTACAACCACCCCGACCGCTACATCCGCCACTACGCCTACCAGCTGCGGCTCGACCCGATCACCACGGCGCTGGGACGCGGCGACGCCACCTTCCGCGTGACGAACTGACCCCACCGCCTCACGGTGAACGCTCCACCGAGAGGGCACTGCCCAGTCCACCGCTCCGGTGACGGAGTCAACGGCTCCGGCGACGGTTTCCCGCCGCCGGAGCCGCTCCCGTTCCCCTTTCCCCACGGGACAGCCGCCGGTCGACTACTCGACCACCGAAACCGTCGTCCCCGTCGAACCGAAATCCCAGATGGCGTCCCCGTCGGCCGCGCGGACGCGGATTCCGCCCGTCTTGACTCCCGATGCGGGCGGCGGCGACGAGCCGTCCTCGGCGTTGGAGAAGGCGATGGAGACGTCGGAGCGGGTGGTGAAGTAGACGACGTTTTCGATCGGGACGTCGTCGTAGCCGGTCGCTGAGGCGTTGCGGAAGGTGACCGTGTAGGTGCCCGGCAGGGGGCTCACCGATCCCGGCCACACCGTGAACGTACGGCGGGCCTCCTCGCCGGAGTCGACGAGCCACACGCGCCGCTCGCTGAGGGAGTAGACGATGCGCCGCCCCGTCCCCGAGTCGTCCGGTACCGCCACCGGCGCGGACGGGCTTGCCGAGGCCGAAGGGCTCGCGGAAGCCGTCGGCTTGGGCTGGGCCGCCTGTTCGGCGCGTACGGCCAGAAACGCGACCACCACGACGGCGGCCAGGGTCAGCGCGGTGACGTACGCCCACGGTGACAGCCGTCCTCGCGCGGGCAGCCGTCGTCGGGTGGTCACCGGCACGTACCTCCTCCCCCTCATCCGCGGCCTGGCTCAGTCCAGCACCGGCAGCAGCTCCGGCAGATGCCCGTCCGAAGCCGACGCCGCCCGCTGTCGTTCCTCCGGGACCTCCCCGTACAGCGTCGTGCGCGGACGCGCCGGACGGCCCGCCGCATCCGCCACCGCGATCAGGTCCTTGACCGACTTGTACGAGCCGTAAGACGAGCCCGCCATACGGGAGATGGTCTCCTCCATCAGCGTGCCGCCGAGGTCGTTCGCCCCGGAGCGGAGCATCTCGGCCGCGCCCTCCGTCCCCAGCTTCACCCAACTCGTCTGGATGTTGGGGATGTGGGGGTGCAGCAGCAGCCTCGCCATCGCCACCACCGCGCGGTTGTCACGCATGGTCGGACCAGGGCGCGCGATGCCCGCCAGATACACGGGCGCGTTGGTGTGGATGAACGGCAGCGTCACGAACTCCGTGAAACCGCCCGTCTGTTGCTGGATCCGCGCCAGCGTCCGGAAGTGGCCGAGCCAGTGCCGGGGCTGGTCCACATGCCCGTACATCATCGTGGACGAGGAACGGATGCCCAGCTCGTGCGCGGTCGTGACGACCTCGATCCAGGTCGCCGTAGGCAGCTTGCCCTTGGTGAGAATCCAGCGGACCTCGTCGTCGAGGATCTCGGCGGCCGTGCCGGGGATGGAGCCGAGGCCGGCCTCCTTGGCGGCGGCCAGCCATTCGCGGATCGACATCCCGGTGCGGGTCGCGCCGTTGACGACCTCCATCGGCGAGAAGGCGTGGACGTGCATGCCGGGGACGCGTTCCTTCACCGCCCGCGCGATGTCGAAGTACGCGGTCCCGGGCAGGTCGGGGTGGATCCCGCCCTGCATGCAGACCTCAACCGCCCCGACATCCCAGGCCTGTTGGGCACGGTCGGCGACCTGCTCCATCGACAACGTGTAGGCGTCGGCGTCCGTGCGGCGCTGGGCGAAGGCGCAGAAACGGCAGCCGGTGTAGCAGACGTTGGTGAAGTTGATGTTCCTCGTCACGATGTACGTGACGTCGTCGCCGACCGCCGACTTGCGGACGTCGTCCGCGATACGGCACAACGCGTCCAGGGCGGGCCCGTCGGCGTGCAGCAGGGCCAGCGCCTCGTCGTCGGTGAGCCGGGTGGGGTCGTCGGCCGCCGTGGCCAGGGCCGCCCGTATGTCCGTGTCGATCCGCGAGGGCACCATCCCGGGCGCCGCGGCCTCCCGCAGCGCCTCCCAGTCGCCGTACACCTCGTCGAAGTCGTTCCGGCGGTCGCCCGTACGCCCCTCGGTGTCGATGGTGCGGTGCAGATCGGTACGGCCCGACGCGGTGAACGCCTCGTCCGGCTCCTGCCAGGGATGGCCCTCGACGAGGGCGTCGGGGTTCGCGAGGCCGGTCTCCGGGTCGGCCAGGGCCCGTACGTGCGGCAGCAGCCGCGGGTCCAGCCAGGGCTCGCCGCGCTGTACGAACTCCGGGTACACACACAGCCGTTCACGCAACTCGAAGCCCGCCTGCCCGGACTGCTCGGCGAGTTCGTCGATCTGCGGCCAGGGCCGCTCCGGATTGACGTGGTCGATGGTGAGCGGTGAGACACCACCCCAGTCGTCGATACCGGCGCCGATGAGCCGCCCGTACTCGGAGTCCACTAGATTGGGCGGCGCCTGGAGGCAGGCGGAAGGACCCATGATGTGCCGTGCGACGGCCACCGTGGCGACGAGATCGTCCAGTTCGGCGTCCGGCATCCCGCGCATCGCCGTGTCCGGCTTGGCACGGAAGTTCTGGATGATCAGCTCCTGGATGCCGTGGTACGCCCGCGAGATCTTGCGCAGCGCGAACAGCGACTCGGCGCGTTCCTCGTACGTCTCGCCGATCCCGATCAGCAGCCCGCTGGTGAACGGCACCGACGACCGCCCCGCGTCCTCCAGCACCCGCAGCCGCACCGCCGGTTCCTTGTCGGGCGACCCGTAGTGCGGGCCGCCCGGCTCGGACCACAACCGCGTGGCGGTGGTCTCCAGCATCATGCCCATGCTGGGCGCGACGGGCTTGAGCCGCTGGAAGTCGGTCCACGACATGACGCCGGGGTTGAGGTGCGGCAGCAGCCCCGTCTCCTCCAGGATGCGGATGGAGATGGCCCGTACGTACGCGATGGTGTCGTCGTAGCCGTGCGCGTCCAGCCACTCGCGCGCCTCGGGCCACCGCTCCTCGGGCTTGTCGCCGAGGGTGATCAGGGCTTCCTTGCAGCCGAGTTCGGCCCCGCGCCGCGCGATGTCGAGCACCTCGTCCGGCGACATGAACATCCCGTGCCCGGCCCGGCGCAGCTTGCCGGGAACGGTGACGAAGGTGCAGTAGTGGCACTTGTCCCGGCACAACCGGGTGAGCGGAATGAACACGCTCTTCGAGTACGTGATGACGCCGGCCCGTCCCGCGGCCTCCAGGCCCGCGTCCCGCACCCGCCCGGCGGACGTCACCAGGTCGTCCAGGTCCTCGCCGCGTGCCTGCAGCAGCACGGCCGCCTCGGTGACATCGAGCGCGACGCCGTCGCGGGCACGTTTGAGGGCCCTCCGCATGGCGTTCGCGGTGGGCCCGGTTCCGGAACTCGCGGAAGTCGTCATCCTTCGAGCATACGGTCGCATTGATCAGGCACTCTGGGGGCCGTGTCACAAGTAACGCGGCCCGGCCCCATGGCGCGCTACACGTACTTCGCGTAGTCGTCCAGCACGCGCAGTACCTCCGTCTCCCCGGCGGGCGGCAGTTGCAGTACGACCTCCTCGATGCCGAGGTCCGCGTAGTGCGCGAGCTTGCCGGGGGTGGGCAGCACGGCGTACGGCACGACCTGGAGCGCCTCCGGGTCGCGGCCCGCCTCGGTCCAGGCGGACCGCAGGACCGGCATCGACTCGGTCAGCCCGCGGCCACCGATCGGCAGCCAGCCGTCCGCGTACTCGCTGATGTGGGAGAAGAGCTTCGGCCCGGCCGCTCCCCCGACCAGCGTGCGCGGCCCGACGACCGGACCACGCGGCTTCTGTACGGGTTTGGGGTAGGCGTAGCTGGCGCGTACGGACCCGAAGTCGCCCTCGTACGCGGTGGGTTCGGCCGCCCACAGCGCCCGCATCAGCGCCATCCGGTCCCGGCCCAGCTCCCGCCGCGTACGCCAGTCGACGCCGTGGTCGGCGGCTTCCTCCACGTTCCAGCCGAAGCCGATGCCGAGCGTGAAACGGCCGCCGGAGAGGTGGTCGAGCGTCGCGATCTGCTTGGCGAGATCGATGGGGTCGTGCTGGGCGACGAGGGTGATGCCGGTACCGAGACCGAGCCCTGTGGTGACCGCCGCCGCCTGCCCGAGGGCGACGAAGGGGTCGAGGGTCCGGCCGTACTCGGGCGGCAGCTCGCCGCCCGCCGGGTACGGCGTCGTCCGCTCGACCGGGATGTGCGTGTGCTCGGGGAGGTAGAGCCCGGCGAAACCGCGCTGCTCCAGCTCGCGGGCGAGCAGGGTCGGGCTGATCGTCTCGTCGGTGAGGAAGATCGTCGTGGAGATCCGCATGCCCCCTTCCTAGCCTGACTGACGTCCGGAGTCCATACCGACCGGTCGGACGTCCTTCGGCGCGTGCCTCGTAAAGCGCCTCGGAAGGCATCGGGAGTGATGGCAGGGCGCCCCCTGGAAGCACCGATGAAAGCTGCCGATTCCCTTCCCTTGCACGGGAGTTCACGGCTGAATACGAAGCTGGTACGTGCCATCCCCTGCCAGACCCCACACCCTGGGAGCAGCAGCATGTGCGAGGACGACCACGGAATCGGCAGACGCGCCCTGTTCGTGACGGGAGCCGCCGCCGCGCTTACGTTGGGAAGCGTGAGTTTCCCGAGCGAGGCCGCCGACGCCGCAGCGGACCACGAGACGAAGACGGTGCGCGGCACACTGCCCACCGGCTCCCCCGACTTCGTGTACCTGCCGGTCGAAGTCCCGGACGGCGTACGGGAGATCAAGGTCTCGTACACGTACGAGAAGCCCTCCGTCCCGGCCGGCACCGCGGGCAACGCGCTCGACATCGGCATCTTCGACCAGCGTGGTACGGAACTGGGCGGCAAGGGCTTCCGCGGCTGGTCGGGCGGGGCGCGCACGGAGTTCTTCATCCGCGCCGACGACGCCACGCCCGGCTACATCCCCGGCCCGGTCCGCGAGGGCACCTGGTACATCGCGCTCGGCCCCTACACCGTGGCCCCGCAGGGACTCCCGTACGAGATCACCATCACGCTCACCTACGGCGAACCCGGCGCCACCGTGAAGCCGAAGTACCCGCCCACACGCGCCAAGGGCCGCGGCCGCGCCTGGTACCGCGGCGACTGCCACCTGCACTCCTGGTACTCCGACGGCCGCCGCACCCCCGCGGAAATCGCGGCCCTCGCCCGCGAGGCCGGCCTGGACTTCATCAACACCTCCGAGCACAACACCCATGCCGCGCACGCCCATTGGGCCGACGTAGCGGGCGACGACCTGCTGGTCCTGCTGGGCGAGGAGGTGACGACGAGGAACGGCCACGTCGTCGCCCTCGGCACAGACCCCGGCACGTTCATCGACTGGCGCTACCGCGCCCGCGACAACCGTTTCGGCAAGTACGCCCGCGAGATCCGCCGCTCTGGTGGCCTGGTCGTCCCCGCCCACCCGCACGCCACCTGCATCGGCTGCAACTGGAAGTTCGGCTTCGGCGAGGCGGACGTGGTCGAGGTGTGGAACGGCCCGTACGGCCCCGACGACGAGGTCTCCCTGGCCGACTGGGACGGCATGCTGGTCGCGTCGGTCCGCGAGGGCCGCGGCTGGATCCCGGCGATGGGCAACAGCGACGCCCACCGCCCGCCGGACCCCGTAGGCACCCCGCAGACGGTCGTCCTCGCCGACGACCTGACCCGCGAGGCGATCCAGGAGGGCCTGAAGGCAGGCCGCTCCTACGTCGCCGAGTCCAAGTCGGTGTCGTTGTCCTTCACCGCCTCGGGACCCAAGGGCGAACACGCGGGCATTGGCGGCCGTTTGAAGGTGGACCGCGACGACCCGGTCACAATCCGCCTGGAAGTCACCGGCGCCCCCCGCTGCACGGCCCGCTTCGTCACGGACCAGGGCGTCCTGCACACCAGCCCCGTCCTCCCGGTCTCGGGCTCCGGCACGGTGGAGTGGCGTACGACGGCCCAGTACGCGGCGTACGTACGGGCGGAACTGCGCCACGAGGCGGCGGTGGCACCGCTGCCAGGGGCACTGGCGGCGTTCACGAACCCAATCTTCTTGGGGCGGTAGCGGGTCGCTGGGCGGGGGCGGACGTACACGCAGCGCGGGCCCACGACCCATTCCCCCCGAAAACAGTGAACAGCGAGGGCAAATGTGTCCTTCAGGCGCCCAAATGAGCAAGACGTGAACACTGCGGGGCGAAGTGCTCACGGAACGGATGCGGCGGTACCGCGCGTTGGCAAGGATGGGGCGAGCCGGGCACGACGCAACGGCCGCTGCCGCCGTATCCCAGCCGTATCCCAAGGGAGCACAAAGCCGATGTCGCGTTACCACGACCTCAAGTACAGAGCCGTCACGACGCTCCAACGCCGCATCGCCAACCCGATCACGCGCCGCCTACCGTTCCACACTCTCCTGGAGACCACCGGCCGCACGTCCGGTCTCCCCCGCCGCACTCCGCTGGGCGGCCGCCGTATCGGCAACGCGTTCTGGCTGGTCTCCGAGTACGGCGAGAAGTCCCAGTACGTACGCAACATCCGGGCGAACCCAAGAGTGCGGGTACGCATCAGAGGACGCTGGCACACCGGAACGGCCCACCTGCTCCCCGACGACGACTCGATCGCCCGCCTGCGCGGGCTGCCCCGCGCGAACAGCACGGCGGTCCGGCTGGTGGGGACAGATCTGCTGACGGTGCGGGTAGATCTGGAGGATTGACCCGCTACTCAATCCGAGGCTCCAGCGGGATCTCGCTCATGCGCCCGAGATGCAGCCTCGGCGCCTGCTCGTCTCGGGTCGTCGCGTGGGACGGCTGTCAGCCGAAGTCGTCGGGGACGATGCGGAGTTTTTGTGCGATGCGGGCGAGGGCCTTCTGGTCGGTCGTGTTGAGCGAGTCGAGGACGATGCGGGCTTCGGAGCGAGCCGTCGACACCGACGTAGACGTAGTCGGCGTGGGCCGCGAGCCAGTCGAGCAGCTTGTCGACGTAGCCGAGCTCGAAGTCGTCGGGGTGCAGCTCCTGGCGGGTCGTCAGTGCCCACCCGAGACGCCGTTCCCCCCGCCGGACCAGCTGCGAGACCACTGCCCCACCAATCTTCCAGGCCGGTCCCTGTTGGGCGAGCAGCGGGTATGGGACGTTGTCCACCTTGATCTCGCCCTCGTCGTCCAGCAGCGGGTCTCCGTCGTCATCAAACATGACCGTGGGGAACTCGGTGACGACAGAAAGCCGTTCAGGCTGCGGACCTAGGCCGAGGTGCCACCGCAGCTCGGCGACCTCGTCCTCCGACAGGTCATCCCGGAGGTCTCGCCCATGCCCAGGCGCTGCGGTCACGGGCAGGAGCCAGAGACCCACCGTGCCGGGCGGATGGCACGAATTTCGACGCTCACGGCGTCCTCGGGTTGTCGATCACAGCCGAGGCCGATTGAGGAGCCGGGAGAGCACGATGACGCTCTCCGTCCGATCGACGGGGGCGGTGGCGCGCACCCGTTGGATGGCCTGCTCCAAGTGGGGGATGTCTCTGGCGAGCATGTGGACGACTGCGTCGGCGGCGCCGGAGACGGTACAGGCTTCGACGACCTCCGGAATGTCTTCCAGGGCTTGGCGCAGTTCGGCGGGAGTGGGGTTGCCGGTGCAGTAGACCTCGACGAACGCCTCTGTGTGCCAGGCCAGCGCCTGGGGGTCGACGAGCGCGGTGAAACCGCGGATCGCGCCCGTGGCCACCAGGCGGTCGAGACGCCGCTTGGCGGCGGGCGCGGACAGCCCGGCTGCGGTCCCGATCTGGGCATATGTGGAGCGGGCGTTGCGCAGCACGCAGCGGATGATCGCTTCGTCGATGGTGTCCACGACTTCACTCCAGACGTCTGTAAGGTGCGGAGGGTGCAGCGAAAGGCGCAACGAATAGCCATAATCCCGCTGATGTTGCAAGAAAATAGCGGTGGGTAGCAGCAAATAGCGATTGTTTGCGTTGCTGTCATAACCGTAGTCTCCGACTTGTCCTGATGTCAGGTGCCGGGAGCAGCGTTCCGATGACAGCAAACGTGAGCAATGTGGAAGCGTCCGCGCTGGCCGCAGTGGATGAGGCAGTCATCGCCCGGACTCTGCTGGAACTACTCGCAGTTCCCAGCGTGACGGGGAGCGCCGCGGAGTCCGAGCTGCAACAGGTCCTGGCCCGGCAACTGGAGCGGATGGATCTCGATGTCGACCTGTGGTCCATGAACCTGCCCGTGCTGCGTGCGCATCCCCGCTTTCCGGGCAGCGAGGCCCCGCGCACGGAGGCATGGGGCCTGGTGGGCGGCACGCAGCACCGGGGCGACGGGCCGACCCTGGTCCTCCAGGGCCATGTCGACGTCGTCCCTCCCGGGGACCCGGCGCAATGGGAGGGCGACCCGTTCCGCCCGCGCGTCAGCAAAGACGTGGTGCACGCCCGAGGAGCGTGCGACATGAAGGCCGGCGTGGTGGCGATACTCGCCGCCCTGGCCGCGATACGGGAGGCGGGCGCAAGGCTGCGCGGCCGGGTGTCCGCGCACTTCGTCGTCAGCGAGGAGGACGGAGGGCTCGGGGCGTTCGGCACCCTCGAACGCGGCCACACCGGTGACGCCTGCATCATTACCGAACCAACCAGCGGTGCGCTCATGACCGCGAACGCCGGAGCGCTGACCTTTCGCATCGACGTGCCCGGCCGGGCCGCCCACGGCAGCACCAGGTACGCGGGAGTGAGCGCCATCGACGCCTACCTGCCCATCCACCGTGCGCTCGCCCGTCTCGAAGCCGGCCGCAACACCGGCGCCGACCCGCTCATGTCCGACTGCCCCATCCCCTACCCGCTGTCCGTCGGCACCGTCCAGGCCGGCGACTGGGCCAGCAGTGTGCCCGACCTGCTGGTGGCCGAGGGAAGACTGGGTGTCCGGCTGGGCGAGGATCCGGCCCAGGCGCGCACCGAACTGGAGGCGGCCGTGGCCGAAGCCTGCGCGGACGACCCGTGGCTGCGCTCCCACCCCGCCAGGGTGACGTGGCCCGGCGGCCAGTTCGCCAGCGGACGGCTGCCGGCCAGGCACCCGCTCGCAGCCCTGGTCGGCGACGCGCACGCAGACGTCACCGGCGGCCCACGACCGTCCGAGCGAGGCGCCCCCTACGGCAGCGACCTGCGACTGTACTCCGGGGCGGGCATCCCCACGCTGCAGTACGGCCCCGGCGACGTACTCCTCGCACACAGCCCGCAGGAACAGGTCCGCGTCAGCGAAGTTGTCACCGTCACCCGGGCACTGGTGCTCGCCACACTGCGCACGGTCGGCACCGAGTAGTACCGCCGGCCCCGCCTGCCAGCGAAAGGCGTACCGGGCCCGTCGCCGGGGGCGCTGAGTAGGTCTGCGAAGCCGTCACGGCCACGCCGGGCGAGACGGCTCCCGGAACCCACTCAATCGGACCCGCTCAATCCGCTGCCGCCTCCGGCACGCGCGTCTTCGAGGGCTGCCATGATCTCGGGTGAGTTCCTGATCCGGACCCTGTGACGGTACGCCCTCACCACGGCCGCGGCGCGCTCGAAGTCATCCGTGGGAGAGGCCCCTACGGCTGCGGCCAGTTCCTCCTCGAAGCGCTCCCGGTCGCCCGGGAATCCGTACCGGCTGAGCGCGCCGCGCAGGTCGTCCACGGTCCGGATCTCCGGAAGGGGCATCGCTCCCCAGCCGTGCTCACGCTCTGCGCTCATGGTCTGCTCCTGGTGGGCGGGCATGGCTCCACCTCCCAGTATGGCGCCGTGCGCCCATGGCGGACATCGCACGTCACTGCCCACGGCCCGCACCGCCCCGCTCACCGCGCGTCCCCGCACTCGGCCCACAGCAGCTTCCCGCCCTTCGAGGCACCCCACTCCCGCTGCACGGAAACTCCCAACGAGTCCGCACACGCCCGTACGAGATGCAGCCCGCGCCCGTGCTCGCCGTCTTCCGGCGGTACGACTACGGGGGCCCCTCCTTGAAGGCGTCCGGCACCCTCGGGCCGGTGTCCCACACGGCGACCATGAACCGGTCGGGCTCCATGGAGCGGATGCGCAGGGCGTACGGGCCGGTGGTGTGGGTGTGGGCGTTGGTGAGCAGCTCTGCGCGCAGGGCGAAGCCTGCGTCCACATATCCGCCACCCCCCAAACCATCCACCTCACCGAAAGCGCCGACCCCACCCAAGCCATCCTCTCCGCCACCCCCACCGCCTTCGGCGCCCTCCTCCGCACTCTGAAGACGAGCCCGAAGCGCGGATGAACTCCCTTCCCTTCTCGGGCAGTTGGGCCGGATTTTGTCACGTGCGCGTCTAGACCTCTGGACTTGTCTGTTTCACGGTGGTCTCTCCTACCCGCATGGAGGGACCCAGCAGTGAGACGCAGACGATTTGTGGCAGGAACGATCGGCACGGTTTCGGGGATCACGCTCGGTGCGGGCTCGGTCCGGGCCGACGGGCCGGCGCGCCGTACCCAAGGCTGGCAGGCAGTGCCTGCGCCCGGCAGTACCCCGGTCGCGCACTTGCGCCGTATCGCCGCTGCCGGACCCGAACTGGCCTGGGCCGTGGGTGAGGAGGGCCGCGCCGGGCCGTCGCAGGGACGAGGGTTGGCCATGCTCTGGGACGGCAGCGCCTGGTCGAAGAGCGACCTGTCGCACCTGACGTACACGCGGTTGAGCGACGTCGCCGTTGTCAGCGCCACCGCGGCGTGGAGTGTGGGCCTGCCTGCCGACGAGGGCATGAGCCCGCTGCTGAGCTGGGACGGAACCACGTGGCGCGAGGCCGCGTTCCCGGGCCTGGGCGAGCCGGACGTCCGGATGGACGGGGTGGCGGTCGGCCCCGACCGGCGGGTGTGGGTCTGCGGCAGCCGCGGCGGCAGCGCCCGCCTGCTGCAGGGGGACGGGCGGAAGTGGCGATGGCTGGACCCGCTGCCTGCCGCGAGCGCGAACCTGTACCGGGTCGTAGTGCGCTCGCCGGACGAGGTCTGGGTGAGCGGCGACCAGGCACGGACAACCGGTGACGGATGGTCCGGGCTCGTGGCCCGCTGGAACGGAGAGTGGACGGTCCTACCGCCGATCACAGGCCTCCGCCTGAGCATCGGCGATCTGCATCCGGCCGGGCCGGACGACGTCTGGGCGGTGGGCACCGAAGCCGGCATCGGCGGACCACCGGGCCGCCCCGGCAACCCCGTTCTGGCCCACTGGGACGGCACGGCCTGGACGCGGGTGCAACCGGGCTTCACCGTCGGGTCGTTGACGGGAATCGCGGCCGACGTCGAGGGCCGCGCCGCATGGATATCGGGCTGGAACTACCAGGACCAGACCCGCAGCACCTACCTGCGGCGGGACGGCGACGCCTGGACCGTCGTACGAGGCCCGGCCGGCACGGCGACGGCCCCGTACCTCAACGACGTGACGCCCATTCCCGGCACCGCGGGCTTCTGGTCGGCGGGCATGACGAGCCCCACCCCGACTCCTCCGACCGAGGCATACACGGAACGCCTGGACGCCTAGCCCCGCGGCGCGCGTGTTCTAGAGGCGGTCCAGCCACTGGGTGAGCTGGGCCGCCTCCGAAAAAGGGGATGCACTGGTATGCCCTCCCTGTGTTGCATGGCCCCATGGTGTCCACCGACCGACTCCTCGCCTTCGCGGCCATGTCGTTCCTGCTGATCGTGGTGCCCGGTCCCAGCGTGCTGTTCGTGATCGGGCGGGCGCTGGCGCAGGGGCGCCGTGCCGCGCTGACCACCGTCGTGGGGAACACGATCGGCGCGTACGTGCTCGTCGTGGCCGTAGCGCTGGGTATCGGTTCCCTCGTGGAGCGCTCCGTCCTGGTCTTCACAGCGCTAAAACTGGCGGGTGGTGCCTACCTGGTGTACCTGGGGGTGAAGGCGTGGCGGCAACGGGGTTCGTTGCAGGCGGCGTTCAGCGGTGACGCGGCCACGGCCGGCGGTCTGCGCACGCTGTGGGAGGGGTTCGTGGCGGGGATCGCCAATCCCAAGACCATCGTGTTCTTCGCCGCCGTACTGCCACAGTTCGTCGACCGCGCCCAAGGGCACGTCGTGGCGCAGATGCTGTTGCTCGGCTTGGTCTTCAACGTCATCGCGCTGGCGTCCGACAGCGTGTGGGGGCTGGTCGCCGCCACCGCACGAGGATGGTTCGCCCGGTCACCGCGGCGACTGTCCCTGGTCGGCGGGGTGGGCGGGCTCACCATGGTGGGCCTCGGGGTCACGGTCGCCGCAACAGGGCGCAAGGAGTAGTTGCTCCCGCCGAGCCGGTCAGGCCGGGCGTTCCTACGGCGGCCACGCCTTGAGCATGAGGAGAGTATGATGCCCGCATGACGATCAACATGACGATGAGCCTGCCCGATGACGTCGCCGCCTTCGTGAAGGCCAAGGGGAACGCTTCCGCGTACACCGCCCGGATACTGCGCCGCCAGATGCTCGCCGAGCAGTTGGAGAAGTCCGCGCGAGTGCGAGCCGAGGCCGGAATAGTGACTACGGCCGCTGAGCCCGCCGAGAGCGAGGACACCACGCTGGAGCGCTGGGCGCGGGTGGCAGGCCGGTGAACCGCGGACACGTCTACCAACTGTCCTTCGCCGGAGGCCCCGCCCACGTCCTCGTGATTTCGTCGGACGCCCTCAACGCACAGAACAAGACCGCGACCTGCGTACTGATCTATCCGCAGCAGGTGCGCGAGGCGACGCTCGTCGACATCCCGATCAGCACCCCCTCGTCAGGCACCATCGTGCTCGGCGAGTTCCGCACGTTGTCCGCCCCCCGCTTCACCGAAGACCTGGGACCGGTGGACGAACGCGTCATGGAAGCCGTCGAGATCGGACTCCGAGCCGTCTTCGACCTGTAGCTCCGTCGGGTGGCGCAGCCGGCGTCACCCCGGCCAAACGATCGCCTGCACCTCGCTGTACGCATGCAGCGCGTACGACCCCACGTCCCTCCCCACCCCGCTCTTCTTGAAGCCCCCGAACGGGGCCTCCATGTTCCGACCGACCGTGTTGACCCCAACGCCGCCCGCCCGTAGCGACCGCGCCACGCGGAATGCGCGCGCCACGTCCCCTGACCAGACGTAGTCGATCAGGCCGTAGTCGGAGTCGTTGGCGAGGGCGACGCCCTCTTCCTCCTCGTCGAAGGGGATGACCACGACCACCGGGCCGAAGATCTCCTCCCGCGCCACCCGCATGTCGTTCGTGCAGTCCGCGAGGAGAGTGGGGGCGACGTAGAAGCCGGTGTCGTACGCCGGTCGCTCGCCGCCCGCGACCACCCGCGCGCCCTCCTTGCGGCCCAGCTCGACATACGACTCGACCCTGTCCCGATGCGCCGCCGTGATCACCGGGCCCACGACCGTGCCCTCGGCTCGCGGGTCGCCGACCCTCAAGTAGCCTGCGTACCCGGCGAGTTGGTCGACCACGCGGTCGTACACCGCCCGCTGCGCGAGCACCCGCGTCGGTGCCGTACAGATCTGCCCGCTGTAGAAGGAGAAGGTCGTCCCGATCCCCCGTACCGCCGACGCCACGTCCGCGTCGTCGAAGACGATCGCCGCGCCCTTGCCGCCCAGCTCCATCAGCTGGCGTTTCATGTCCCGCCCGCACACTTCCGCGATGCGCTGCCCGACCGCCGTCGAGCCGGTGAAGCTGATCATGTCCACGTCACCCGACTCCACCGCCGCCTCACCGACCTCCGCCCGCGAGCCCGACACGACGTTCACGACACCCGGCGGGGCGCCCGCCGACTCCAGCGCCTCCGCCATCCGGTAGACCGACAGCGGGTCCTGGGGCGCGGGCTTCACCACCACCGTGTTGCCCATCGCCAGGGCCGGGGCGATCTTGCCGGCCGGGTTCGCCCAGGGGTTGTTGTACGAGGTGATGCAGGTGACGACGCCGACGGGCTGGCGTACGGCCAACGCACCCATCACCGCCGCCTTGCCGAACGGCCCCGCCTCGTTGATCTGCGGGACCAGCGCCTCCTCGACCGGCTCCAGCGCGCCTTTCGCGTACCGCCTGAAACGGGCCGCGCCCACCCCCACCTGCATCCCACGCGCCGTCCCGGTCGTGGCACCGCTCTCCGCCTGGGCGAGTTCGGCGTACGGGACGAGGTTGCGCTGGATGATGTCCGCCGCCCGCTCCAGGATCGCCGCACGCTCCGAGGGGGACGTACGCGACCACGAGCCGAAGGCCTCGCGAGCCGCGGCCGCCGCCGCGAGCACCTGATCCCGCGAGGCCTCCGGCGCCAGCCCGACGACCCCCTCGGTCGCCGGGTCGACCACCTCGTAGTGCCCGCCGTCCGGCTCGACCCACGAACCGCCGATGAACAGCCGCTGCTCGTCCGTCACTCCGTACTCACCTCGGTCTCGCCGACGTAATCACCGCGGTACCCGACGCAGCGCTCACCGCGGTTCCCAACGCAGCCCTCACTACGGTCACTTGGTGCTCACCGTCCGCGTGTCCCGGCCCGACCGCAGCACCTTCCCCGGCACCGCCCCGGTCACCTCGTCCCCGCGAATCGCCTCGACCCCGTTCACCCAGACCGCCGTGATCCCGATCGCCTTGGAGTCCAGCCGCGGGCTGTCTCCCGGCAGGTCGTGCACCAGCGTGGCCGTACCGGCGTCGATGCGTTCCGGGTCGAACAGGACGAGGTCGGCATGCCACCCCTCGGCGATCCGCCCGCGTTCCCGCAGGCCGAAGAGCTGGGCGGGATCGTCGGTGAGCATCTGCACGGCCTGCTCCAGCGTCGCGAGCTTCCGCCCGCGCAGACAGTCCCCGATGAACCGCGTCGTGTACGGCGCCCCGCACATCCGGTCCAGATGCGCCCCCGCGTCGGACCCGCCCAGCATCACGTCCTCGTGCTGCCAGGTCTCGGCGCGCAGCGCCCAGGAGTCGGGGTCGTTGTCGGGCGGCATGGGCCAAAGGACCGTACGCATCTGGTCGTTGGCGCAGATCTCGACGATGCACTCGAAGGGTTCCTGGCCGCGTTCGGCCGCGATGTCCCGTACGACACGGCCGCTCAGCCCTTCGTTCTCCGGGCTGTACGTGTCCCCGATGACGTACCGCTCGAAGTTGGCGAGTCGACGGAAGACACCCGCCTCCTTGCTGTCCGCGCGGCGCAGCATCTCGGTGCGTACGTCCCGGTCGCGGAGTTTCGCGATCCGCTCGGGCACCGGCAGGCCGAGGATCTCGCCCCAGCCGGGGATCAGGTTGAGGGCGCAGAAGGTGCCGAGCGACATGTTCATCGGCGTGAGGATCGGCATCGTCAGCGCGATGATCCGGCCACCGGCCTTACGGGCGCGCTCACTTGCGGCCAGTTGCCTCGGTACGCGCTCGGGGACGGATGCGTCGATCGTCAGAACATTCCAGTTCAGGGGCCGGCCCGCCGACGCGCTCATCTCCACGAAGAGATCGATCTCGTCATCGCTGAACTGATCGAGGCAGCCCGCCACGATGGCCTCGATCTGCGTGCCCTCGTGTTCGGCGACGGCACGGGACAGGGCCAGCAGTTCGGCCGGTTTCGCATGCCGCGAGGCGACCGGTTTCCCGTCACCGTCGGAGTGCGAGGAGGACTGGGTGGTCGACAGCCCCCAGCCCCCCGCGTCCATCGACTCATGGAACAGCCGCAGCATCTCCGCCAGTTGCTCCTCGGAAGGCTGCCCGCCCACGGCATCCGGCCCCATCACATACCGCCGCAGCGCACAATGCCCCACCATGAACCCCGCGTTGACGGCAATCCGCCCCTCGAGAGCATCGAGATACTCCCCGAACGAATGCCAACTCCAAGGCGCCCCCTCCTCGAGCGCCACCAACGACATCCCCTCCACCTTGGACATCATCCGCCGCGTGTAGTCGGCGTCTTCGGGCCGAGAGGGGTTCAGGGGCGCGAGCGTGAAGCCGCAGTTCCCGCCGGCGACGGTCGTCACCCCGTGGTTGAGGGAGGGAGTCGCGTACGGGTCCCAGAAGAGCTGGGCGTCATAGTGGGTGTGGGGATCGACGAAGCCGGGGGCGAGAACGAGGCCAGAGGCGTCCTCGGACGTACGAGCCTCCTCGGTGACCGTACCGATGACGGCGATCCGCCCGTCGCGTATCCCCACGTCGGCGGTATAGGCGGGCGCGCCCGTCCCGTCGACGACGGTCGCGCCTTTGATGACGTGATCGAGCATGGAGCTCGCCTCCTTAAACTCCGGTGCACTGGACGCGCCCTTCAGGGGCGCGGGGCTGTTTCAACGGCGCTCACGCGCTCGCACGGAACCGCGAGGTCCGATGCACAGGATCCGTATCGATCTTCGGAATCACGTGCTCCCCGACGAGCCGAATCGTCTGCAACGTGTCCTCACGCGAGATCCCGATCGGCAGTCCAAAGGACAACTGATCGGCCCCCGCCTGCTCCCACCTCTTGCACTGCGTGAGCACCTCATCCGGGTCCCCGCAGATCAACAACTCCTCAGCGATGAGATGCTCGATGATCTCCTCGCTGAACTCAGGAAGCGTCTCCGGCCACACCGGGAAACCCTCCGGCCGAGGAAACGTGTCGTGGTACCGGAACACCAGCGACTGCAGATAGTGCAGGTTCCCGCCGGCGGCGATCCGCACCGCCTCCTCATGCGTAGGCGCACAGACAGCCGTAGACGTCACCATGACGTTGTCGTTGACGAACGCACCCACCGGCTCCGCCTCGACCACCGCCGTCTTGTACTGCTCCAGCACCCACTCCATGTCGGAGACCTTCTGCACGCTGAAGCCGAGCACACCCAGCCCCTTGCGGGCGGCCATGGCGTACGAGGGCGGGGACCCGGCCGCGTACCACATGGCGGGGTGCGCCTTCCCGTACGGCTTGGGGAGGATCTTGCGCGGCGGCAGCGACCAGTGCTTGCCCTGGAACCCGACGTACTCCTCCTGGAGCCACATCTTCGGGAACTCGGCGATGGTCTCTTCCCAGATCTCCTTGGTGTAGTTCATGTCGGTGACGCCGGGGATGAAGCCGAGGATCTCGTGCGAACCCGCGCCCCGTCCGCTGCCGAACTCGAAGCGGCCTTCGGAGAGATGGTCGAGCATCGCGACCTTCTCGGCGACCTTCACCGGGTGGTTGACCTGGGCGAGGGGGTTGAAGATCCCCGACCCCAGATGGATCCGCTCGGTGGCGTGCGCCAGATACCCGAGGAAGACCTCGTTCGCCGAGAGGTGCGAGTATTCCTCCAGGAAGTGGTGCTCGGACGCCCAGGCGTACTTGAAGCCGGACTTGTCCGCCTGGATGACGTACTCGGTCTCCTCCATCAGCGCCTTGTGCTCGGCGAGCGGATCGGTCTCGGCCCGCTTGCCCACGTATCCCTGTACAAAGAGCCCGAATTCCAAGGAGGTTCACCGTCCCCAACATCGGCTTGAAGCGGATCTGACGAGGCGTCAGTTCTGCTGCGCAGACTGTCGCACCGCACCCGCGAAGGGTCAATACCTGACGGGACGTCAGCACGTCAGGGATGCCAGGACGTCAGAGAACGCTGACCCCCGCCAGCCAGCCACCGTCGATCACGAACGGCTGCCCCGTGATGTACGAGGAGTCGTCACCGGAGAGGAAGAGGACCAGCCGCGCCACCTCCTCCGGCCGACCGATCCGCCCGAGCGGCACACGCTTGCGGTACAGCCGGTCGATGCCCTCGGCGGCCTTCTCGGCGTCCGCGTCCGGGTTGAGCTGGGCCGGGTTGCTCATGGCGGTGTCGATCGCACCCGGGCAGACGGCGTTGACGCGTATCCCCTTCCCGGCCAGCTCCAGCGCGGCCACCCGCGTCAGCCCGACGATCGCGTGCTTGGTCGCCGCGTACGCGCCGATCCAGGCCATGCCCGTCATCCCCGCGTACGAGGCGGTGTTCACGATCGTGCCGCCGCCCGCCGCTTCGATCTCGGGCGCGACGGTCTTGATGCCGAGGAAGACCCCGACCTGGTTGACCTGCACGATCTGCTGGAACTCCTCCAGCGGCGTGCTCACCAGCTCGTTGAAGCGCAGGATCCCGGCGTTGTTCACCAGCCCGTCGATCCGCCCGTACGCCTCCTTGGCCACGGCCACCGCGGACTGCCAGTCGGCCTCCTGGCTCACGTCGAGGTGCACGTACCGCGCGCCCAACTCCTTGGCCAGCGCCTCCCCTTGATCGTCCAGTACGTCTCCGATGACGACCTCGGCGCCCTCCGCGACGAAGAGCCGCGCCTCCTGCTCACCCTGGCCGCGCGCGGCACCGGTGATGAGGACGACGCGTCCGTCGAGCTTGCCCATGGGGTGCCTCTCCTTCGTCGCCTGCGTGCTGACGCATCTTGCTGACGCTTGTCGATGCTTCCTGACGCCTCATCGTCGTATCTGACGGATCGTCAGGCAAGAGGGAGGGAGCGACGACATGGGGGGCGATGTGGCCCATCGCACACGCGAAGTGACCGACAGGTAGGGACATTTGACTCTGTCGGGACCGCGAAGCGAACGCCAATATTTCCCAACAGGAAAGCAAAGGAACTGCCAATAAAACCCCCCTCAAGGAGAGAGAAAAGCGTGGCGAAGAGGCGATTCAAGAACAAGAAGGTCCGGTATGTAGCGATCGGCGCGGCGCTCACGACGGGTGCCGCCGTCGCCACGGTGGTGCTGCCGTCGGCCAACGCGGCCGAGGAGAAGACCGCACAAGAGATCATCACTATGTGCGAAAGGACCAAGGTCCTCAACGGCAAGAAACAGTCCCTCGAGGACTTTGGCGGCCATGGGATCGCCGGCCCCGGTTTCCAGTCCGACAGCTGCAAGTTCGTCGAGACGGGTTTCGAGACCTTCAACGGCCCCAAGGAGAAGGTCACGGTCGACTTCCCGAACTGCGAGGCCAACTCCAGCCCGAAGGCCGAGTTCAAGTGGACGGCGACCGTGGGCCAGGGCGAGGGCAAGTACACCGCGACACAACAAGGTGCCGCTGGAGGGCTCTTCGGCGCGCTGAGCGGGTCCTGGCTCAAGCACAAGGGAACGACCGACATCACCGTCAAGACGGTCACCGCCGGCGACAGCGAAACCAGGCAGGTTCCCGAAGGCAAGGTCCTCCACATGGAGTTCACGCCGAGGATGCAGCGCATGACGGGCGAATGGCAAGTGAAGATCAACGCCCGCGAGGCGACCACCACCACCAATGCCGTCCCCGAGCAGAACTACACAGCGCCGGAGGTCATCGAGGGACCCGTCGTTCTGCCAAAAGCGGCCGGCGCTCCCGGAGTCGCGGACGGGGCGCTCGATCCCGTAGAGACCGACTGCTGACGGGCCTGCCTGCCTCCCCCATACTCGCGACCCCCACCGCTTCCCCCACTTTCCCCCTCCAAGAGGAGACGCACCATGACACGCCCCGGCCACAAGGGAAATCATCGGAGCAAGAAGAAGCGCATCACGATCGCGCTGGCCCCGGTGGTGGCCGCCGCCGTCGCCATTCCGCTGATGAACCAGGCGGGTGCCGCCACACCCTCCGAAGTATCGAGGGACTGCGCGGAGAACGCCGCGACACTGGAGAACTGCGAATTCGTCGACGTCCAGGTCAAGAGGAACAACCTGGGTCCCAACAAACGCGTCTCGACGCCGTTCAACAACTGCGGTAAGACGACCGAAGGCGAGAAGGCCTTCAACGTGTCCACGTCGGTGACCAGGTTCATCACGCTCGAAGACGGCTTCGTCGCCGCCGCCGACTCGAAGCTGGCGAACTCGTTCTTCGAGATCGGCACCAAGTTCAACACGACGGAGTTCAACCTCCAGCGTGACGACAAGGGGACCGGCTTCGACTTCTCCAGGACGGACACGGTGCTGCCCGACCACGTCGGGTTCTTCATGTGGTCCGAGAAGCGCACCGACGTGAGCGGATTCCTCAGGGCCACGTACAAGGAGGCGCAGGACGGCCAGACGGTGTTCTTCTCCCCCAAGGAGAACGGCACGAGCGTGCACGTCTTCTATCCGCAGCTCCTGAAGAACGGCACACCTGACGGCCGTCTCTGGCTGCGCAACGCGAAGTGCGGTACGCCGCAGGCCGATGAAGCCCTGAACGGCAGCAACCCGCAGGTCGCCGAGATCCGTGCCGACTCGGAGCAGCCCGGATTCGGCAAGGGCGGCGCGAACGTCACGGACGTCGAGATCCCGCTGTCGGAGATCCCGGCGCCGTAACTCTTCGGGAGGACGGCCGTAGCCGACGGTGCCGGCATCGCGTCCGGCACCAAGCCCCCGCTTCTCGTCGAGCGGGGGCTACTTCCGTAGCCGTCACGGCAACGTCAGCCCGTGGACCCCAGGTGGTCGCCGTGCCTGGCACCGAGCCATCGCAGGACCGCGTCCGTACTCCCCCGGGCGTCGAGCTTGGCGTAGATGTTGCTGAGGTTGTTGCGGACCGTCTTCTCGGTCAGCCTCAGACGCACGCCGATCTCCTGTGCGCCCAGACCGGTGGACAGTAACTCCATGATCTGGCGCTCGCGGGGGGAGAGTAGGGCCCGCAGCCGCTGCAAGGCGTCGTCGCGCGGGACCGCCATCCGCTGCGCGCATTCCCTGAGGGCCGCGCACGCCGCCGGTGAGAGATAGGTGTGGCCGGTCGTGGATCCCAAGACCGCCGCGGAGAGCATGCAGGTGCAGTAGTCGCCTTCGACCAGGTAGCCGGCTCCACCGCGGAAGACGTCCACGATCGTCTCGGGGTCGCGCTCAGGACTGATGACGATCACTGACGCGTTCATGTCATCCATAGCGCTGAGCAGCCTCGGGAAGGCCTCCGCCGGGTTCTCGCAGGGCAGCACCACGACGTCCGCGGTGTCGGCGTGCTCGCGCAGCGCTTGGTGAGGCTCGGGGGCGTGCACTACTCGGCCCACGTACGGATCGTCCGGGGCCGGCCAGTCGTCGTGCGGCCAGTCCTCCTCGGCGCAGGCCAGGACGACGGTCAGTCTCCGTGAGGAATCAACGTGAGTGGGGGGACGGGGGACGTGATTCGCGGTGCTGACGTGCCTGGAAGATCGCATCTCGCGGGTCCTTCGGCCGAAGTCGTGACGTCTTTACGTACGGGGCTCGGCGTGGGCCTGTTCAAATCTTCAAAGAATTCCTGTCATGCTGTCAGACAGGTCGCTGAGAACGTGCGAAACCCCGGACGCTCGACGTGTGGGGGCGGGCGCCCGGGGCTCGTGCCGACCGATCAGGCATGGAAGCGATCAGCTCACCGAACCGATCAGCTCACCGAACCGGTCGGTTCACGGAAACGGTCAGCTCACCTCGCCGATGCGCTCCACGCGCTCGTTGACGCCGTTGCGGAGTTCGCCCAGGGTCGTGCCGGGCGGGGCCTTCTTCGGTGTGCTGGACGGCGGCGGGGTCTCGTCGGCGCAGGTCGTGCCGGAGGCCGGCACCTTCAGGTCGACCAGGTAGCCGACGACCGCGTCCGTCGCGCAGGCGCTGCGGCCGAAGGCGGTATGCCCCTCGGCCTGGAAGGTCAGCAGCGAGGCGTTGTCCAGCTGCCGGCTGAGGGCGACCGCGTCCTGGTACGGGGTATCCGGGTCACCGGTGGTGCCGAGGACCAGGATCGGCGCCGAACCCCTCGCCCGGAAGGAGCCGTCGTAGCGGCTGGCCTTCTCGGCGGGCCACTGCACGCACGCGGTGGCGTGCTGGTGGTCGTACGTCGGCGGGCCGTACGCCATGGCCGGGCCCAGCAGCGGCGCGTCCTTCGCGTTGGCCGTCACGTTCCGCTGCAGCTTGCGCAGGCTCTTCGGGTAGTCCTTGTCGACGCACTCGACGACCACGTTCGGGCCGAGGAAGTCGAAGCTGGCCGGGGACGGCGGCCGCAGCAGGAACGAGGTGTTGTCCCGCAGCTGCGCCTTCTTCAGCGCCTCGCCGAGCGAGGGCCAGATGACCTTGCCCTCGTTGATGTTGAACATCAGCCGGTAGACGAGGGTGTAGCCATTGGCCTGCCCGCCGTTCGCGGTCGGCACCGGATTCGCGTCGAGGTCCTTCTTCAGCTTCTCGAACGCCCCGCGCGGGTCGCCGTCGCCGAAGCCGCAGGTCGCCGGGTCGGCGGCGCACCAGTCGAGGAAGCGGCTCACCGAGCCGTCCAGCGCCAGGTACTGGGCCCGGTCGTAGTCGTAGGGGCGGTAGGCGTACTTGTACGGGTCGTACGCCCCGTCGAGCGACAGCGCCCGCACCCGCTTCGGGAACATCGCCGCGTACACGGTTCCGATGTACGAGCCGAACGACCGGCCGTAGTAGGTGAGTTGCTTCTCGCCGAGCGCCTGCCGGAGCAGGTCGATGTCACGGGCGACGTACTCGGTGCCGACGTACGGCAGCAGCTCGCCCGAGTTGTCGAGGCAGGCCTGGTTGAACTCGGCCGCCTCGCGCACCGCCGGACCGAAGGCGTCGGGGCCGGGAACACCCTTCGCGTCGGTGACGGCCTTGGTGTAGCGGGCGTCGTCGAAGCAGGTCAGCGCCGAACTGCGGCCGACACCGCGGACGTCGTAGCCGAAGACGTCGAACGAGTCGCGCAGCGCGGCCGGCAGGTCCTCGTAGTTGTTGCGGACGAAGTCCACCCCGGAGTTGCCGGGCCCGCCGGGCTGCATGAAGAGCGTGCCCTTGCGCTTCGCCGGGTCGGCCGCCTTCTTGCGGACCACCGCGAGCGTGATCGTGCGCCCCTGCGGCTCCCGGTAGTCCAGCGGAACATCGGCGTTGGCGCACTCGAAGCCGCCCTGGCAGTCGGACCAGGTGAGCGTCGGGACGGGCGGCGGCGGTGTCTTGGCCGAATGCGGCTTCTGAGCGGTGTCCTGCGCGGCCATCGCCTGTGTCGCGGTCCCCGTTGCCGCGAGGACGAGCGCGGTCACCGCGGCACCGACGAGTCTGAGACGCCTGGGACGTCTCCGCGCGTGCTGATACATCGTCAAGTTTCCCCCTGAGCGGTCGAATCCCCGAGAACCCACTGGTGAATGTGGGGTCGAAGAATGTCTAGCCGAGTAGAGGGGGAAAAGGCCAGAGGGGTTACCAACTGCTTGCCGAGATGTGCGCACGAGGGCGGATTAGCTCGATCGTGTGATGGTCGGCTTCCGGGCTTGCAGCAGTGTGGGCTGTTCGGGCTACGGTGATCGTGCGATCTGGGACGCCGGGTACGGTGCCAGCGTGCGGGGCCCCCGCTCCACCGGAGTGATGGTTCGGGGCCTCCCCGTCGCCTCTGGCCGTACCTATATGGCCAGGTCGTGAGGGAACCGGCCTCCCGGGCCCGGACCATGCACAGGATGCGTGTCGCCGCCCCGGGGTTGAGTACGCCGGGGACCAGTGCGCCCAAGACCGTTCGGGGCGTGCGGCTGAGCGGGTTCACTCCCACTCAGTCCCCAGGAACGGTTCAACTAGAGATGCGGAGCCACCTCCGCTCCGAACGTCCCCATCTGGTCCGTGAGTTCGCTTCGGCTGCGGGAGCGGAAGCGGACCTGGATCTGGTGAACGCCCATTGCCTGGTACGCCCGTAGCGACTCGGCGAGTGCTTCAGGGTGGCCGGAGAGTGTGCGACGCCCGACGTCCCAACCCGGCTCCCCCACGTACAGCGGCTCGGTGATGGCGCCGACGACGACCGGCTCGGTGACGCCCGCCTCCTGTCGTATTCGCTTCAGTTGGGCGATCTGGGACGGGAGTCGGTCCCGCGGATCCCCCTGCGGCAGCCAGCCGTCTCCCTTGACCGCAGCCCGGCGTAGAGCGGCCGGTGAGGAACCGCCGACCCAGATGGGTACGTGAGACTGCGCCGGCCGGGGCCGTTGCCCGAGCCCTTCGAAGTCGTACAACTTCCCGTGATGCTCCGGGAATTCATCACGCCCCAGGGCTGATCGCAGCGCGTCGATGCTCTCGTCGAGTACGGGGCCGCGACGCTCGAAGTCGGCCCCGAGCGCCTCGAACTCCTCCTGTACGTGGCCGGCGCCGACGCCGAGGATCAAGCGGCCGCCGCTCAGGTGGTCGAGGGTCGCGTACTGCTTGGCCGTGATGAGCGGGTGCCGGAGTCCGACCACGGCGACATGGCTGAGCAGCCGAACGCGCTCCGTCACCGAGGCAAGAAACGCGAGGGTGGCGACGGGGTCGTACCAGACGGTGCTCATCGCGGCGGCGAGCCGGCGCGGGATGGCGACGTGGTCGCAGCTCGCGACGTAGGCGAAGCCGGAGCGGTCGGCGGTACGGGCGATCTCGACGAGGTCGTCAGGACCGGCCGCCGCCTCCCACGCCTCGGCGTAGATCGTGCTCTGCGACTGGATCGGGAGCTGCATCCCGTACTCCAGTCCGTGCTGCAGGCCATGCTGCGGTCCGATGCTCAACGGGCACCGCCCGGTCCGGCCCACAGCCCGTCCTCCGTCAGCCCCAGCAGATCGATGGCGTTCCGCCGTACGATCCGGTCGACCACGTCCGCGTCCAGGTGCCCCATCTGTGCCTCGCCGACCTCGCGGGACTTGGGCCAGGTGGAGTCGGAGTGGGGGTAGTCGGTCTCGTAGAGCACGTTCGGGACGCCGATCGCGTCCAGGTTCTTCAGGCCGAAGGCGTCGTCGAAGAAGCAGCCGTAGACGTGCTCGGCGAAGAGCTCGGAGGGCGGCCGGTGGACCTTGTCGGCGACGCCGCCCCAGCCACGGTTCTCCTCCCACACCACGTCCGCGCGCTCCAGGATGTACGGGATCCAGCCGATCTGGCCCTCCGCGTACATGACCTTGAGGTTCGGGAAGCGTTCGAACTTGCCGCTCATCAGCCAGTCGACCATCGAGAAGCAGCAGTTGGCGAAGGTGATGGTGGAGCCGACGGCGGGCGGCGCGTCCGCGGAGGTGGAGGGCATCTTGCTGCTGGACCCGATGTGCATGGCGATGACCGTGCCGGTCTCGTCGCAGGCGGCGAGGAACGGGTCCCAGTCGTCCGTGTGGACGGACGGCAGTCCGAGGTGCGGGGGTATCTCGGAGAAGGCGACGGCGCGTACGCCGCGAGCGGCATTGCGGCGTACCTCCTGCGCCGCCAGCTCGGCGTCCCAGAGCGGGATGAGGGTGAGCGGTATCAGCCGGCCCTGCGCCTCGGGGCCGCACCACTCCTCCACCATCCAGTCGTTGTACGCGCGGACGCCGAGGAGGCCGAGCTCGTGGTCCTTCGCCTCCGTGAAGGTCTGGCCGCAGAAGCGGGGGAAGGTGGGGAAGCAGACCGCGCTCTGGACGTGGTTGACGTCCATGTCGGCGAGGCGCTGCGGGACGTCGTACGAGCCGGGGCGCATCTGCTCGTACGTGATGATCTCGAGCTTGATCTCGTCGCGGGAGTACCCGACGGCGGTGTCGAGGCGGGTGAGGGGGCGGTGCAGGTCCTCGTAGACCCACCAGTCGCCGATCGGGCCGTCGTCGCCGGGGCTGCCCATGACGGGGGCGAACTTGCCGCCCAGGAAGGTCATTTCCTTCAGTGGCGCGCGGACGATACGGGGGCCTCGGTCCTGGTACTTCGACGGGAGCCGGTCCCGCCAGACGTTGGGGGGCTCGACCGTGTGGTCGTCCACCGAGATGATCTTCGGGAAAGTCTCCATGGTCTCCATGGGGTCTTACGGTAGCGCCGATCTGACGGGGCGTCAGCTATGCGGACATCGTGCGGTCAACGGCTGCCTGGCCGAGCTGCCCCTGTATCCGTTGGCGGTAAGCGGTCTCTAGGTTGAGAGGAGCTTGTGAGGGCCGTGTGAGACGTTTCAGTCCATGGCATGTCCGCCTGTGATCGGCGTCTCCCACGGCTGACGTATCCGGCGGTCACAAGGCAAACTGGCCTGGTTGTCATGACAGTTCGACAGGGGTTTCGGCAGGGGGACAGCGATGGACGGTGTACCGCGAGTAGAGCCGCTGGAGCAGGGGCGCCCCGAGGAATCGGCCGCGCCGCTCCGCTTCAGCCTGCTCGGCCCGGTACGCGCCTGGCACGGCGCGGAACCGTTGCCCACCGGTTCCCCGCAGCAGCGGGCACTGCTCGCGGCATTGCTCCTGCGCGAGGGCCGTACGGCCACGGCTTCCGAACTGATCGACGCCCTCTGGGGCGAGGAGCCCCCCTCGCAGGCGCTGGCGGCGGTCCGCACGTACGCCTCCCGCCTCCGGAAGGTCCTCGGCTCCGGGGTCCTGGTCAGCGAGTCGGGCGGGTACGCGATCCGCTCGCTCGGCGAGGGGGCGCTGGACCTCGCCCTGGCCCAAGAGCTGGCGGCGGACGCGGAGAAGGCTCGTACCGCCGGGGATCTGTGTCATGCGCGCACCCTGCTGAACAAGGCGCTGAGCCTGTGGGACGGGGAGGTACTGGCGGGCGTTCCGGGTCCGTACGCGGACACGCAGCGGACGCGGCTGGAGGAGTGGCGGCTGCAACTGGCCGAGGCCCGGCTCGACATGGACCTCGAACAGGGCTGCCACGCGGAGGCCGTCTCCGAGCTGACCGCCCTGACGGCGGCCCATCCGCTGCGCGAGCGCCTGCGGGAACTGCTGATGCTGGCGCTGTACCGCAGCGGGCGGCAGGCGGAGGCGCTGGCGGTGTACGCGGACACGCGCCGCCTGCTGGCGGATGAGCTGGGGGTGGATCCGCGGCCGGGGTTGAAGGAGTTGCAGCAGCGGATCTTGCAGGCGGACCCGGCACTGGCGGAACCGTCTGAGCCGGTGGAAGAGCCTGCGGCTGCGCCCGTGAAACCGGCCCAACTTCCCGCCAGTGTCTCGGACTTCACCGGTCGGGCGTCTTTCGTGGCCGAACTGCGCGAGGTGCTGTCGGCGACGTCGGCGGCCGAGGGCCGGGTGATGGCGGTGTCGGCATTGGCCGGTATCGGGGGCGTGGGGAAGACGACGCTGGCTGTGCATGTGGCACACCAGGCGCGGTCCTCGTTCCCCGACGGGCAGTTGTACGTGGACCTCCAGGGGGCGGGGGCGCGGGCGGCCGAGCCGGAGACGGTGCTGGGGGCTTTCCTGCGGGCATTGGGGACTGCCGACTCCGCCATCCCGGACTCGCTGGAGGAGCGGGCGGCTCTGTACCGGTCGGTTCTGGACGGGCGGCGGGTGCTCGTGCTGCTGGACAACGCGCGGGACGCCGCCCAGGTGCGTCCGCTCCTGCCCGGGACGGAGGGCTGCGCGGCGCTGGTCACTTCGCGCGTACGGATGGTGGACCTGGCGAGCGCGCACCTGGTGGACCTGGACGTGATGTCTCCCGAAGAAGCGCTGCTGCTCTTCACGAAGATCGTGGGCGAGGAACGGGTGGCGTCCGAGCGGAAGGCCGCGCTGGACGTGGTCGCGGCCTGCGGCTTCCTGCCCCTCGCCATCCGGATCGCGGCGTCACGGCTGGCGGCCCGTCGTACGTGGACGGTGTCGGTGCTGGCGGCGAAGCTGGGCGATGAGCGGCGGCGGCTTGATGAGCTGCAGGCCGGGGATCTGGCGGTGAAGGCCACGTTCGAGCTGGGGTACGGGCAGTTGGAGCCGGCACAGGCACGGGCGTTCCGGCTCCTGGGACTGGCCGACGGTCCGGACATCTCGCTGGCCGCCGCCGCGGCCGTACTGGACCTTCCGCCGGACGACACCGAGGACTTGCTGGAGTCGCTGGTCGATACGTCGCTGCTGGAGTCCGCGGCGCCGGGTCGTTATCGGTACCACGACTTGGTGCGGCTCTACGCGCGTGCATGCGCGGAGCGGGACGAGCAGCCGCCGAGCGAGCGGGAGGCGGCGATGTCGCGGTTGCTGGACTTCTACCTGGCCACGGCGGCGGGGGTTTACGCGATCGAGCGGCCGGGGGATCGGCTGGTGGATCACCTGGAGGCGACGGAGTACGCGGGGCTGCGGTTCACCGAGGGTGCCGCCGCCCTGGACTGGCTGTACACGGAGGCGGCTTCGCTGTTGGCCTGCGTGCAGCAGTCCGCGGGCACGGACAGGATCCGGCGTGCGGTCGACCTCCTGTGGATGGCCAAGGACCTGACCGAGTCGGGCGCGAACTCCCACCAGTACGAGACAACGGCCAGAGCGGCGTGCGAGGCCACCCGGGCCGCGGGAGACGTACGGGCGGAGGGCAGAGCGCGTACGACCCTTTCCCAAGTCCTCTTGGTCTCCGGACGTATCGAGCAGGCGGCGGAACAGGCCGAGCTGGCTATGGAGCTCGCGGCGTCAGCGGGGGACGTCACCGCGCGGAGCTGGGCGGCCAACGACCGGGGCAACGTCTTCTTGCGGCAGAAGCGGTACGTGGACGCCAGGGCTCTCTATGAACAGGCGATAGAGGGCTACCGGGCGGTCGGCAACAGGGCGAACGAAGCAGTCGCACTCGCCAACCTCTCCCGCGCCCACTTGGGGATGGGCAACGTCGCGAGGGCCGTCGAGATCGCACAGCAGGCGCTCGCGGCACACGCCGAGTTGGGAAGGCCGATGCGTAAAGCCAACGGGCACTACAACTTGGGCATGGCTCTGACCGCCGCCGGACGTCACGCCGAGGCGCTCGGCGAGTTCTCGGACGCGCTGAGCATCTTCACGGACCACCGGCAGCGGCTCTGGCAGGGGAACACCCACTTCCGGATCGCCGAAGTGCATCTCGCCGTCCGCCGCCCGGCTCGAGCGGCCCAAGGAGCTGAACAGGCGCTCGCCCTGGGCTGCGTCGGCGGCGACTGGATGCGGGGCAATGTCCTGACCCTCCTCGGCCGGGCACTCTCGGCTCTCGGGCAGGCGGACCGGGCGCAGGCCTGCTGGCGGGAGGCCCTCAACCTCTACGAAGCGAACGACAGCGCCGAGGAAGCCGACGAGGTACGCGCGCTGCTCAGGCCTGCCGCGGCAGCCTGAGCATGCCTCAGCAACAAGAGACTCTCCAGTGTGTTGCGGACGTTCAGCATTCGTTTATCGCCGCAAGGCACTGTCATATCTGTCACACCGTCGCGTCGGGGGGCAGACGGTCTGACGAGGAGCCCGACCGGGGGATACGGCTCCGCGACGCCCGTCCGGTGGCCCTCGGGGGAGCATCCGGGCGGGCGTTCCTCACTTCGCACTCACCAGAGAAGAGGAAGTTGAGCACATGACCGAGAAGGCCAAGGACACGGACTTCAAGCCCGCAGACAACAGCCCGCCCAGCGAGCCGGTAGGCAAGGAGGGCTTCACCACGCTGGACAACAGCCCGCCGAGCGAGCCGGTGTCCGACGGGGGCGCGACCACCCAGGACAACAGCCCGCCCAGCCAGCCGGTGTCGGACGGGGACACCAAGCCCGAGGACAACAGCCCGCCCAGCTGACACTCCAAGAAGCCCACTTCCCGACGGGGATCGGCCGCGGCGGCGCGGAGGGGGAGCCGCCGCGGCCGAGGCATGCCCGATGGGGGCCGAGCCCACATGGCTCGGCCCCCATCGGCATGCTCGGCCTCGCCCGCCTACACCCCCTGACCGCCTCAAACCGCCCAGGTCTTCAGCACCGCCGCAACACTCCGCGCCGTACAGCTCTCCTTCTTCAACTCAGCCACCAGCGCGGTGACCCTCTCCTGGTCCAGCTTGGACGGCACCCCCGAAGCGACCAGGTAGGCGTGGGCCACCGCCACGGCGACCCGTACGTTGGAACGCTCCAGCCATCGCATACGGCCCAGCGAGTGAGCGAGGGCGGCGGCCTTGGCGGAGGAGCCGTGATAGACGTCCTGGCCGACGAGGACGGCCCGATGACGTTCGACAGCGGCGACAGGCACGCCATAGTCGTCGATACCCGGATCATCCGCGCCGGCCCGCTGGGCGACTTCAAGGATCCAGGCGAGATCCACTTGGACGGTCACGAACCGGTCTCCCCTTCCAGCTCGTCGATCAGATCCCCGTACTCGTCGAGCACCTCCTGCGCCGCGGCCATGAAGACCGCACGCACACGCTCGTTGTCGCTACGGATCAGCTGCTCGACGTACTCGTTGACCGGTATCCGCCTCGTTTCCGCGGCCTGCCTGGCCATCTCGGCGGTCTCGTCGTCCATACGGATGTTGATCTGCGTCTTGGCCATGGCCTGAAGGTACCACCTGATACCAATCTGCCGGACGACGTCACCCACCCCCCACCTCACACCACACCGTCTTGCCCCTGTC